>JAPLFP010000070.1 GCA_026390585.1 Ignavibacteriales bacterium
GAATTGAAATCACAATCCGCGATTCAGCAACGCCAGTACTGACAAGATGTCTACGAACTCGACTTTTGAGACAGCCTCAATTATCCTATGAATACAAACGTCCCGACGATTTCCGAATCGCCGGGACGTTTTGTTTGATCCATGTAGAATCCCGTTTTCAGATATCAGGAGACTCCCGTTTTCTTCCTTGGCACTCTCAAGCAGAAAACGGGAGTCTAACAAGTTACTTCAGCAGCACCATTCTCCTCGTTATCTGCTGGCCAAGGCTTTCAAGCGTATAGAAGTACACTCCGCTCGCCAACGATCTGCCAGCGTCATCCGTTCCATGCCAGTTCACAACATAGCTCCCTGCCGATTGCACTCCATTGACCAGCGAAGCCACCTCCCTGCCTGCGACATCAAACACTCGCAGCCGCACATATCCAGTGACGGGGATGTTGTATCGAATCGTCGTGGACGGATTAAATGGATTTGGATAGTTGTTTCCGAGTGTAAAGGTCGACGGCACCAATTCAATCGGCTGAGTGACTCCGACCGTCCCGAAGTGCACATAAGCGCGAACGACATACTTATAAGCACTGTCGCCGGCAGCATTAGTAAGGTTATACCAAGCAGTAGTATATGTATACGAATGATGTGGCTGTGCGTAAGGCTCAGAGCTTTCCATAAGACCCGGGGCCGTCCCATCCGTTCCGAACACAAATCCGACGGCAAAACTACTGCTGAGGTCCACATTCCATGAGGAGACGTCGACCTTGCGCCAGTTCGGATAGGGAACCGGATAGGGAAAAGAAAAAGTGGGACTGCCTGTCACATTCATAGTTGTGAAGCCATAGTTACTACCGAGAGGAGTGGGTCTCTGAACCCCTGTGCACTTCCAGATGCCAAATCCTATCGACCCATTTTTTCGAAATGCAACTTTGATGCTGTCTAGAACCGCACCAGGTAGGGCATCGAACCAGACCACGGCCGTATCGGGAGCAGTCAAAGAGAGGTAGCCATCGGGGACTCCATCCTCGAACGCGAGCTCCTGAACTGTCAGCGCAGGAGCCTGTCCGCTCGAACTGTATGAAAACGATGCCGCAGCCGTGCCGAGATTTGTCACAGCAAAGATCACCTGATCATACGAAGTGCCAAATCCCGGCTCAGTGTACAGGCTGGAGAGTGAAATATCTGTCACTTTGTTTACACCTGAACCTGTGGCTATGGGCCTCACACTGATCGTCGGAGATTGACTTGTGAACGTTGCACTGAGATTCTTCCCTCCTTTGTACAAGAGGTACACAGTCCCCCGAGTTTCGATCGATTGAGATTGCCCTGAGACGTTCGGGTCCAGATATGTTTGCGCTGGAGTAATTTGCGCAGTGATGGGCAATGTAAAACCATACCGTGAATCGGCCGACTTGTCATCGATCGCATTTGCGACGGCGAAACTCTTGAGAACATCATCGAAGGTCTTGCTCGTACCCATTTGGGAAAGCGCATCGTTGTATCCCGCGATGTCAGTGGCTGTGCTCTGCACAATCTTTTTGGCAATATCTGAGCCAAACTGCTCGATGAGGTACCACGTAAAGAGCCCTGCGCGTGAGTAATCCTGCAAGACGTTCGTAGTGGTTCCCCAGGAGAGGAAAGAGAGATTTGTATTTGAATAGTAGTACTTGGGATTCTCGAAAGTATATCCGCACAAAGCCATTGCGGCCTCCGAGAGCCCCTCGTTGACGAAGGTTTTTTCATGCGAGTCGTATTTCCAATGAATCATGTGTTGGAATTCATGCGCAGTCGTTGAACTGGCGAGCGTGACACCGTAGCTCGTTTTCAGGTTTGTAGGATTGCCGTCGATATAGTAGATCTCTGCTTGATTCGAATGCCGATTGGATCCCGACTGTTGCGCAGCAGCCTCAGAGTATTCATTCAACGAATAGAAATACCCCGCCTCGTACGATCCTGAACCATTGTATCCATCCTTGATGTCGAGGATCAAGATGATGATGCCGGGATCGTTGTCGACATCGGGGGGATTGCCAAAGTACTGAGTGTCGAGTTGGTAGATTCCTTTCGTGGAATCAGCTGGCGTTCTGGAGTCAAAGGCATTCTTCACTGCATCGACTGCACCTTGATCGACCCGATCGTTGGTCCAAAGAGCGTCTTCGACGAAGATATAGCAGTAGGCTCCAACCGCCTTGCACGTGGATGGCACCTGATATTCGAACTGGCTGGACGTGGATTGATCGGTCGCCCACCAAGCGTGCGTTTGACCGACCGTAAAATTCCAAGGGCCAATAGTCTTTTGCAGCTGTTGCGGGTGCGATTGTGTATATGCTTCCAGAACAGGTCGAATGCGTTCCCAATCTGCATTGAGCCTAGGCGATCCCGCGATGGGGTAACTTGTTTCTGCCCGGGACACCGAGGCTTGTTGCTCGGTCACGACAGGCTTGTACTCCGTTTGGGCTTCCGTCATCGTCCAGAATCCAAGCACCAGCACGCACGCGAGTAAATGCTTCACAGGATCGCTCCTTCTTGATGGGTTATTGAACTATTACAAACTCATTGACGCGAATGTAGTCTCCGGTTCCGCTCTTGACGATCGAGCCAGAGATTCTCACAACCCTCCCCTGTAGCTTGCGCAGTTGCTTCGACTGAGTCGTATCTGCCTGGATAAAAATGCTGCTTCTCCCATCCTTCAGAGCCAGCGTCAATCTCGTAAAAGGTTCGTTGCCTGACACATACACAGAGCCTAGGAGTGTATCCAAAAGCATCGATCCTTTCTCCTGCAAGGTGATATCGCTGGAGATTTTCTCCGGTGGGGCAACGCCCTTCGATTTCAATAAAGAACGGGGGATTGAATCGCGAAGTTCCTGAACCTTCGTGACGGTATCGCCCTCTCGCGTCGCGCCTGCCTGCGGTTGAGAATTCTTCGTGCATGAAGCCAAGGCAAGCAGGAAGAGGATGCAAAAAGAATACGCTCGCCGAACGGCCATGGATGACAATTTCTTGCGACCCGTCGGCACCTTTGGTTTAGCGTACGAATTGACACTTCCTGGTTTCACTTTCTTTACTGAGAGGTCCATTGCGCCCACAGAGCTTTTACTTGCTGCCACTCTTCATTTTCTGCATCGCGATGTATTGCTGAAATGTCTCGTAATCCGTCGAGCGATGTGCATGGACAATCTTCCACCCTGTTCCCCGCCGCTCGAAAACAAACGTTGTTGGGAGATACTCTTCGAGAAGCGTTCCGTCAACGTTTGTGCTTTGTCGAAGGATGAAAAAGGCATAGGCCCCATCTCCGTACGTTTTCACCTGCAGGCTCTCAATGTGGGGGCTATATTCCCTGACATGTGCCGCGGCATTTCTCATGCGGGCCTTCGTGGTATCGATCGGCTCGGTCCATCCCCAGGATGTGACATAATGAATATCCTTGTCGTAGTAGGCATCAACAAGACTATCGGTGTTGATGCCTCCCACGTTGTACG
This sequence comes from Ignavibacteriales bacterium, assembly GCA_026390585.1. Classification (GTDB taxonomy): domain Bacteria; phylum Bacteroidota; class Ignavibacteria; order UBA10030; family UBA10030; genus UBA9647. Next base: position 3,471 of record JAPLFP010000070.1, read on the forward strand.
CTCGGTCAAAGGCCCGGTAGAGGGATGATATTATTTCCTGGATCTGTGCCTCATCTTGAGCAGTGGAGCGTGCCTGGTCCTGCGTTTCGTCTTTGCCGCAGGAGAACATCAGAAGTGCACAAACCCGTCCTCCAAGGTTCAAAGTACATTACCCGCACCAGCAATTCAAGAGATTTATCCAAAAGTGTCGGAAATCTGGCCGAAGAGGATATCCTCAATCGTATGAAGTATCTGGATCAATCGCGGACAGGGCCCACGGCACATTGATCTGTGATCAATTAATCTGAATATCGGTCACATCGCTAGTCGGATTGCGGAAGGAAGAGCGTGATCTCGTGAGAGCTTTGAGACGTGGCCATTGGCCATAGAAGGAACGGGAAATTGTAGAATCTACAGGAGAGGAAAGAGGCTCTTCTTAGGAGGTAGGCATGCTTGAGTTCTCCCGGCAAAAACCCGCTGGTAGATGCAGCGGTTTCAGGCCCGCCGTTTCAGACGTATGGGCGGCGCATCAGAATATCTGGCACGGGGATGGAGGCATTGATAGTGCCGCGCCAGATTTCGGTTCTACACCATGGAGGAAGCAGATGCCATCCACAAGAGATTCACGTTCTTTTCAGTCTCGCGTTCTCCCACATCATGGAGAGAAAACCTTGACGACAACGCTGCCTTTGTTGGAACGTGGTCAATGGGGATTGGGACAGGCAGCCCAGCGTCCCTCGATCGTCGATCTCGTCGCTCCGACTCCCGGTTTCCTTGTCTATCTCGAAACGTCAAGGTTGTCGAATCAAGTCAACGAGATTGAGCCGCTGGTTTTCTCCGCGATCGACGCGAACACTCACCTGCAGATTGCTCGACTCTATCTTACGGCGTCCTTTGCATCGGCAATCGACTTCGTTGAGTTTGTGCTCTCGAGGTTTCCTTTTCCAGTGCTGCAGATCCGAACTTCGGATGAAGCACCATTCTATGCAGACTCAAACCTTCCAACGAACCAGAGATTCTCAGCGTTCTTGCAGGCTCACATGGTACATCATTCCGTCATGAGCCGCCCTCTGAACGATGAGCTCTATCCACATCTTTCGAAATTTACTTTCGCGAGAATGGCGGCAGGGTCACTCAATAGGATCTCGAGTGATGAGCTGATGGACGGATTGTCATCATACCTGTTGATTCACAACAACTACAGGGAGTTGCCTTCTCTCCAGGGACGAACCCCTCTACAAAAGCTGCATACGTTCGAACGGTTCAAACCACTTTACTCCTTCGATCCCTTCACGTACGTCTACGAGCGCGGCTAACCTACCGAGCGGCATTTGGATCGGGCGGATACGTTGGCTTGAAGTCGGTCCATGACATGACCACTGTGCCGTCGCTGACAGTGGCAGTGCGTGAGCCTGCTTTGAATATGTAGTCGGCCCCAATATTTGCGATGATTGTGGAAAGCGAGCCATCCCCAGTGCTGAAACCAGCTTGGACGGATGAGGATTTTCCGCGGCGCGAATAGGTCGCCGACGCCAAAAAGTCAAGCGACGTTGTCTGGCCTACGTCTCCGACTGTCCCCCACAGAAAACCTCCTGGTATTTCAACAGTGGGAAGAGTCTGAAGAGGAAAACTCCCTCCACCACTCCACTGTTCCTCCACTTCTCCTAAACTGTTCTTGTAGTCTCCGGTGGACTCGTAGACACACGATGAGCTTGGCAAAATCGCCATCGCTCTTGGCAAGAGAAAAACCGCTTCATCCTTCCAAATGATGTTTGCCCCCGGCAACACGCGGTACCGATGTATGTCTCCGATCATTTTGACATTTGCCGTAATCTTCCTTTTGAGGGTGCCGCGTCCCGTCACTGTGTAGGTGATCGTTCCGTCCCATTGCGTCAACTGCACGACATTGCTGAGCAGGCCATTCACGCCAATTTGCAAATTGCCGCCACCAACAGGCAAATCCATTTCCAACGATCCGGGTTTCCACGGTTTCGTCAGATGTTGTTCAAGTCCATTAAGAAACACTTTCCCTGCTGTGGCTCCCCAATCCCCCTGAACATCGAGTGTCATGTATGTGCCATAGGAAGTGAATAACGACAATTCCAGTGTGGGCAACAAATCTGTCAGATCGTCCTTGAGAGAAGTAAACACCAGGTTTGAGGTTCCTTCCTTTGTTACAGACTGCGAGAGTCCGCGATAGTTCATGTCGTCCAGCACATACGCCCATCCGAACGGACGTTGACGCGGAGCAGGGATCGGAGCAACGAGGTTTGTACCGAGACACCGGTCGAAGAAAAACCGCGCGGCATCGAATGCCTGAAAGCCGACTGCGGGATTCGTCCAGCCGCCATAGACTGATGCGCCGGCTTGACCGAATGCTGCACGCATCTCTGCTTTGTTGCTCGAACAGGCGGTAACATAGACAAGGCTGTTCGTCGGAAAAGACATGTATTTGGTCACGAAGGCCGGTGTAATGCCGTAGGCAACGAAGTACAGCTGTCTTCCATCAGCAGTCTTTGAATTGGGAAACAACATATACGTGATGCGCTTTTCGTCGAAATCCGTTTTGTAAATCCCCACATCCTTTGTAGAATCACGAACCGTTGCCGACATGAGAGAATAGACCTGTGTTTTTTTGTCTATCAGATATCCTGTCCCACCATGAGTCGAGAAGTAAAAAATCCCAGGACCGCGAACCGTCTTGAGTGCTTCGAGCGTCGCATCAGCAAGCGTGACATCTTTGTAGCCGCCGGCTTTGAACATTTGCACCACATCTTGGGTCATTTTTGTGACGCCGGTTGTCCCGTCCGCGTAATCAAACCTGGACCCGAGAGCGTTCATCAAGAGCACGCTCCGAAAACCCGGCAGGTTCGAGCTCGCTTTCATCAAACCTTGCGGCTGGGACATCTGACGTATTGATTGCGATGGCGATCCCCCGGAAGGGTTGTCAGCAAGGTTGTTTCCACAAATAAGCACCCTGCCATCTCCAAAGACAGCGTAGACTGTCCCGTCCGGTCCAGCGCCTGAAGCTTGGAACTCCGGTCTCAAACTGAAATAGTTCAGAAGGGCCGAGTTCATCGCCGAAGGATTCACTTGCTGCAGGGAATCTGCCATCGATTTCAGGGAATTGAAAACGGCAGTTCGTTGAGCGTTCGAGATCTCAAGAAGAGGACCAGAAGGAATCTGAGTTCCTCCGGCATCAACCGGATTGGACTCATTTTTCTTTGCACATCCGATGAGGAGGACAGAGGCGAGCAACGCGATCCGGACGTAATATCGAGAAACCTTCATTTGACAAGCCCTTAACGGAATGTGAAGAACAGAAGTTGATTTCTTGGTTCAATCGAACAATGGGAGAAAAGGTGAGACCTTACTAAGGATAACACGAATGCATTCCAATAAGTGCCCGTGGGTATGCTGCAGACGTGGAATTTCCGATTGCAGATCCGCGCCAAAATTGGTATATTGAGAATAGTCACATCCTTCATCGTGCTCCCCAAGTCTTCGCCGCTCTCTGCGGCGGGCGGATAAACCGTCAGGCAATTGGCAGGAGCATCGGTAAAACCGGCTTTCAATCGAAAATCTCCGCCGGAGGCGCCTGCCCGCCAGTCATGAACAAGTATGGCAGACGCGGATGCGCCTTCAGCGCGGAAAATCATACATCGACAATTCCCTTGGCGGGGTAGCTCCCGCCTTCGTCATGAGCAACAGACTTCGGCGGGCAGGCAGCTGGTGAGTGTGTCGAAATTGCGTTGCAGTTCAATCGGCAATCAGAAATCGGAAATCGAAAATTCCCCTGGCGGGGTAGCTCCCGCCTTCGTCATGAGCAACAGACTTCGGCGGGCGGGCAGCCGGTGAGTGTGTCGAAATTGCGTTGCAGTTCAATCGGCAATCAGAAATCGGAAATCGAAAATTCCCCTGGCGGGGTAGCTCAGCTGGTTAGAGCGTCGGAATCATAATCCGTAGGTCGTGGGTTCGAGTCCCTCCCCCGCTACAAGACTCAGCGAGCAGGCTCGCTGCGAGGTCACCACAAGAATTCTTGGTCCTGGTCGATCGGGGTCAAGAATTCTTTGCTTAGAGGCGATCATGCATCAACATCACCATACGTTGGAGAATCAGTTCGCCGATAGGGTGAAGCTTTCAGGGCTCATCATGCCGGGAAACACGATTGTGTTGGCAGTGAGTGGCGGCATTGATTCCATGGTCATGCTGCATCTCTTCGGAGCAGTGCGTGCAGACTGGAACTTGCATCTGGCAGTAGCTCACATCAATCACCAACTGCGCGGCGAGGAATCGGACGGAGACGAAGCTTTCGTCCGACGAGCCGCTCTATCACTCGAAATCCCGTGCTTCAACAAGCGAGTCGACACTTTGGGGCATGCGGCGGAGACACATCTTTCGAAACAGGAAGCCGCCCGGAATTTGAGATATGAATTCTTCGAAGAAATCCGGCGACAGAGGAACGCAGACTGTGTCGCCACAGCCCACCAAGCAGACGACAATGCTGAGACTGTGCTGATGAATGCGCTCCGAGGAGCAGGCGTCCGCGGACTTTCTGGAATCCCAGAGCGGCGCGATCCTGGAAAGATCATCAGGCCTCTGCTCTTTGCCCGGCGGAGAGATATCGAACAGTACGCGAATGATCGTAAGATCGAATTCAGAGCCGATTCCTCCAACGAATCGACCAAATACCGACGCAATTACGTGCGTCAGACGGTCATCCCGATGCTGGAAGCATCCACCGAATCTGATGTCATCGCATCGCTGAACAAGCTCTCTCAACTCATGCATCAGCTCGACGCAATGATCTCTGCAGAGGTCAAAGCGTCAATGGACGATTCGGCTTTCATCATGGACGGTGGCGAAGGCTCGATTGCCATCAGCGCTCTTCAGTCGAAGCCTCCCTATCTCCAGGAGGGAATGATCCTCGAGCTCTTTCGAAAGATCGGAGCGGAGGTTGAGTCAGACAAGGTCCATCGAGTGCTCGGACTTTGCGACCTTGAAACGGGGAGCGTGGTGCAACTTTCGAAAACGCTTCACGTTTACCGGGACAGAGACCGGCTTGCGTTCGTCCGACCTGGTGAAACGCCAATTATGCATCAGGCTGTGTCGCTCGGGGACTCCTACTCCGTAGGCGACTTTCGGTTCTCGCTCAGCGCTCCCGTTTCCCGTCCAGCGTCGTTCGGCTCTGATCACCGGGTTGAGTTTGTGGATGCCGGAAAACTTGGAGACCACCTCGTGCTCCGGTCCTGGCGAGACGGAGACTGGTTCATCCCTCTTGGAATGAAGACCAAAAAGAAAGTCAGCGATTTCTTTATTGACGAAAAGATCCCGCTCGTGCAGAAACGGGCCATTCCTATCCTGGAATCTGACGGATCGGTCGTCTGGATCTGCGGGAGGCGGCTGGATGATCGCTTCAAGATCACCCACAAGACCAAAAGCGTTGTCAGGCTTGAATTCAATCCCACTTCATTACACCACTAGACGAGGCTGGAAAGAATGACAAACGAGATCACCATCAACAACGACCGGTTCACACTGTATCTCTCGGAAGAGCAGATTCAGAACAGGGTCAGGGAACTCGCGGCACAAATCAACAAAGACTACAAGGGCAAAGTGCCGATCTTCATTGGGATCCTGAATGGATCGTTCATCTTTCTTTCCGACTTGGTGCGGGAAATATCGCTGGATTGTGAAGTCGACTTCCTCAAACTCTCCAGTTACGGTGATGCCAAGATTTCCTCCGGGCAGGTGAAACTCCTCAAAGATCTGAACTGTCAGGTCAATGGAAGAGACATCATCGTCGTTGAGGACATCGTCGACTCTGGTCTTTCCATGGACTTCATGAAAGAACTTGTGATGCGAGAGAACCCGGCATCGTTCCGCGTTATTACTCTATTGTTGAAGAAGTCAGTAGCAAAGGTCAGTTTTCCCATCGATTACGTCGGTTTCGAAATTCCGCCGGAATTTGTGATCGGGTATGGGTTGGACTATGCCCAAAAAGTTCGTAACTTGAAGAGTATTTATAGACTCGCCCCATCGAAAGAATAGTATCAAACTATCCCGGGTCGCGAGGTTGAAGGAGCAAAGTCTTTATGAAATACCAATGGTTTGCAGACGATTCATCTGACGATAAGCAAAAGGATGGCGGCCGGAACCGGCGCACGCCCCCTCCACGAGCCCCCAAGAAGGGCCCAAAACAGTATCGTGAGGATGAATTCAACTGGAACAAAGTCGGGCGGATGATTGCCACCTGGCTGGCTATTCTGCTCGCCGTCTACTTGATCATGTACGCATTCAAGCAGACTGAAGAAACCGAGTACGAGATCAACTTTACCTCCTATCAGGCATTGCTGAACGACGGCAAGTTCGCCGAGGCACTGATCAAGAAATCGGATTTCAACAACTACGATTTTCACGCCAAGCTCAAAGCTCCGACGGACATCGTCACGAGCAGCGAGAAGCCGCAAAAAGGAGCCACCAAGGTTTGGTTGACGCTCCCTTATTCCGCGATCAATGAAGAAGTGATCACGGTTTGGACGGCAAAGGGGCTCAAGTTCAATGTTGTGAAGGAAGACAGCACCTGGACAAGCCTGCTGATTTCAACGTTGCCCTGGATCCTTTTGATCGGCATTTGGATGATCATTTTCCGTCGGATGCAGGCGGGCGCCGGCGGAACAAAGGGTCTTTTCAGCTTCGGCAAAAGTCGTGCGAAACTCCTGACGGAAGGAATGTCCAAAGTCACCTTCCAGGATGTCGCGGGCGCAGACGAAGCGAAGATGGAGCTCCAGGAAATCATCGAGTTTCTCAAGGAGCCGACAAAGTTCCAAAGACTTGGCGGCAAGATCCCAAGAGGCGTACTGTTGCTTGGCCCTCCGGGGACGGGCAAGACTCTCCTCGCCCGTGCTGTGGCCGGAGAAGCGGGGGTTCCGTTCTTTTCCATCAGCGGTGCGGACTTCGTGGAAATGTTCGTTGGCGTAGGAGCTTCACGCGTTCGTGACTTATTCGAACAGGGGAAAAAGAGTGCTCCATGTATCATCTTTATCGATGAAATCGACGCTGTCGGCCGGCATCGCGGCGCAGGTCTCGGCGGTGGACATGATGAGCGCGAGCAGACGCTGAACCAGCTTCTTGTCGAGATGGACGGATTCGAGCAAAACAGCGGCGTGATTATCATAGCGGCGACGAACCGTCCCGACGTTTTGGATCCGGCACTGCTCAGGCCGGGTCGATTCGATCGCCAGGTGGTGGTTGACAGGCCCGACGTCAAAGGACGCGAAGGA
>JAPLFP010000341.1 GCA_026390585.1 Ignavibacteriales bacterium
GCGCAAGAGCAAACGCTACATAGAGAAGCTGATTGAAGAGAACCAGGGTGAATGGTGAAAGTTGGCGGGCATGAGGGACTGTGAAGTTGGTTAGAGCGTCCCGTCACATCTTCGATGTGACGGGAAGGTCATAGGTTGAGCGTTGTGTGCGAAATCCCGGGACTATTTTTTCGGGATTCGAGTCCTATAGAGCCCACATTGGGATTGATGATTTTTGATTTGCGATCTCCAATTTGAGATCTGCGACCGGAATTGCGAATGGTCAATCTCGAATTGGTGTTTGGACAGATTGGCAGATCAGAGGTTAGGCGTCGTTGCGCCTGCTCCTTCCTCCAAGGGAGCAAGTTTAAATTGGCATAGGACTTTCAGAAAGGCCACCGCTCTGAGCTCAAGAGACCCAATACACATTGGCTGTGAGTGCAGTTTGAGGTGAATGAGATGTGGTTGCCAATCGGAGATTTCCTCCGATTTTTTTTGTCTTAAGAACTATGGCGAAGATCAAGATTACATTTCCAGACGGCAATTCCAAGGAGTATGACTCCGGAGTGACCGGTCTGCAGATCGCGGAAGAGATCAGCAAGGGTTTGGCGCGTGAGGCGCTTGCCGTTGAAGTAAACGGAGAAGTGTGGGATCTCAACCGCAAAATTTCCTCCGACGCTGCTCTGAAGAAGATTGAAGAACGGATGGTTGAGTTTTCTGCGAAAAACGTTCCGTACGTTCGCGAGGAACGAAAGTGGGAAGATGCAGCAACGTATTTCAAGGAAAAAAAGGATCCCTATAAGCTCGAACTCCTGGAGGAGTTGAAAGGCCAGCAGATTACGTTCTATCACTCCGGAGACTTCACCGATCTCTGCTACGGTCCACATCTGGCCACCACTGCGCCGATTAAGGCGATCAAGTTGCTGAGTGTAGCGGGAGCGTACTGGAGGGGGAGCGAAAAAAACAAGATGCTTCAACGCATCTATGGGGTGACGTTCCCGAACTCGAAGGAGCTTGACGAGCACCTCTTCCGCCTCGAAGAGGCAAAACGACGAGATCACCGCAAGCTCGGGCAGGAGCTGGAAATCTTCCTGCTGACACCGGCCGTCGGGGGTGGACTTCCGCTCTGGATGCCGAAAGGAACAATCATCAGGGAAAACCTGGTCGATTTTCTTCGCATCGAGCAAAAGAAGCGCGGCTACGATTTTGTGATGACACCGCATATCGCCAATCTGGATTTGTATAAGACGTCGGGACACTATCCGTACTACAAAGATTCACAGTTTCCCCCCATCTTGATGCCGGATGGCGAGCAATACATGCTCAAGCCGATGAATTGCCCGCACCATCATCAGATCTACTTGGCTAAGCCAAGGTCGTACCGGGATCTTCCCGTTCGGTTGGCGGAGTTCGGAACGGTGTATCGGTATGAGCAATCGGGAGAGATGAACGGATTGATTCGCGTCCGGGGATTTACTCAGGACGATGCGCACATCTACTGCGCGCACGATCAGCTGAAGCATGAGATTATGTCGACCGTCGAACTCACGCAGCTGGTGTTCAAGACGTTCGGCATGGAAGTGAAGATCCGGTTATCGTACCGCGACGACAAGAATGTCGAGAAGTATGGCGGCGATGCTGCATTCTGGGAACAGGCGCAGCGCGAAATCAAGGAGGTTGCTGATGAGATGAAGCTCGACTACTTCATCGGCGTCGGCGAGGCGTCCTTCTATGGTCCCAAGATTGATTTCATGGTGAAGGATGCTCTGGGGCGTACCTGGCAGCTGGGAACAGTGCAGGTGGACTATGTCATGCCGGAGCGCTTCCAACTGGAGTATACCGCCAGCGATGGAAAAAAGCACAGGCCGGTGATCATTCATCGTGCTCCGTTCGGGTCGCTCGAGCGGTTCATTGGAATTCTCATCGAGCATTTTGCCGGCGAGTTTCCACTTTGGCTTGCGCCAGTGCAGGCGGCTGTGTTGCCGATCACCGATCAGTACGCTGAGTATGCCAAGCAGGTTCTCGAGCAACTGAAAGAGGGTGGCATACGAGCGGAATTTGATGACCGTAATGAAAAAATCGGTTACAAGATACGAGACTGGGAGCTGAAGAAAGTCCCGTATATGCTTGTTGTCGGTGAAAAGGAAAAATCCGGCAACACCGTCTCTGTCCGACAGCACAAAAAGGGAGATCTGGGGGCGATGAGCCGGGAGGCTTTCATCGCAAATATCACCGATCTCGTTCAGCGTAAATCACTCACTCTATAGGAGAAGTCCCCATTAAGCAAGAACGCGCGCGCATCAATACCGAAATCAGGGCACCCCAGGTTCGTGTGATCGATGAAGATGGGACACAGCTTGGAGTCCTGACGGTCAAGGAGGCAATCGCTGCCGCAACAGCAAAAGCACTTGACCTGATTGAGATCGTTCCGACGGCGGAACCGCCTGTCTGCAAGATTATGGATTTTGGCAAGTACAAGTACGAACTGGCCAAAAAAGACAAGTTGCAGAAGAAACATCAGCATGTTACGCTGGTGAAGGAAATACGATTCCACCCGAACACTGATACGCACGATTTCGACTTCAAGGTCCGCCATGCCCGTGCCTTCATTGACGAAGGACATAAGGTGAAAGCCACCGTGGTATTCAAGGGGCGGGAAATCACCTATCAGGATCAGGGGCGAGCCATGCTGGATCACTTCACCGAGCAGCTTGAGGACATTGCACGAATTGATGCACCCGCGAAAATGGAAGGACGCCAGATGATCGCGTACTATGTCGCGGACAAATCGAAGAAGAAGACCACCGAGAGTAGCAAACAAACGACAGAACCATCATAACGGAGTACCAAATGCCAAAGATGAAAAGCCGCCGACGCGCGCTGAAATCGTATAAGATGACAGCGTCAGGAAAGATCAAACGGCGGAAAGCTTTTCGAAGTCATATCCTGACTTCGAAGTCCACGAAACGAAAGCGCCATCTTCGCAAGCCAGGGCTCGTCTCTGAGACCGAGGCGTACAAAGTGCGACGATTTTTGCTAGCATAATCTAGAAGGAGACAGTTTCATGCCGCGTTCACAAAACAAAGTCGCCTCACACAGGCGCAGAAAAAAACTCCTCGGGAAAGCGAAAGGCTACTGGGGCGCTCGAAGTAAAGTCCACACTGTGGCGAAACACCATGTTGAGAAGGCGCTCACGCATGCTTACCGGCATCGCAGAACGAAGAAGCGTCTCTTTCGGGGAATCTGGGTCGCTCGCATCAATGCAGCCGCACGGACGCACGGTACAACGTATTCGAAATTGATCGCCGCCCTCGATAAGAAGTCGGTCGAAATCAATCGGAAAGTTTTGGCGGATCTTGCCGTCAATAATCCGCAAGCGTTCGCCGAAGTGGTGAAGTTCGTGGCTGCCTAGGTTTTATCTTCTTGTCAATCAAACAAGTCCCGTCTGTTGCATTGGCAACGGACGGGACGTTTGGCAGGAAGATTTTTCGTTTCTAGGTAGGCATCGTGGGGAAAGCGTCAAGCAAGCTTCGACAATCTAGAACTGGGAGGTGCATCATGCCGCGATTTGGTACACACACTCTCGATTTTGATGTGGTCATTGCCACGGAGGACAAAGTCCTCGACGCCAGACATTTCAATGTGCTGTATGGCGTATTCAGCTCCTGTGGTGCAGACTACTTCGCGTACGTGGAGCCAAAGATGTTCCAGGCATTCTTCCTGGTGTCCTCCGCTGGGAAGAGGCGTGCAGATGACCTTGTGGCAACACTCACCGAGCTAAAGAAACTCATGCCAGACTATGTTGGTGTCGGTGTCGGCAGGGCCCAAGGAAGCCTCGCAGCGCGCTTTGGATGGAGCGGTGCGATCAAGCAACCTCCCGTTGGAGGAGAGGTCCAGAAGGCCGGCGCTGAAGCAAGCGCAAATCGCGGATAGCCGATCCCTCCTTCGGATCCGGGCTCTCCGGACAATTCAATCATAGACGCAAATCCCATGAATGAAAGAATCAACAGTGTGCGGGCAGCATTCCTGGCGGCACTCGGAAGAGCAACAACTGAGGCCGACCTTGATCAGGTCCGGGTGCAATTCCTATCGCGTAGTGGTGCGATCGCAAACTTCTTCGAAGAGATGAGGTCCATTCCTGTCGCCGAAAAGCCGGAAATGGGGAAACTGTTGAACATCCTCAAATCAGATGCGCAGGCCGCGTTCGATGAGAAAAAGGGAGCCTTGAGTGCTTCGGAAGTGAGCGGATCGGGTCCGATCGATCTATCGCTCCCGGGCAGGCCGAGGCCAGTCGGTACGAAACATCCGCTCACGCAAACCATCGACGATATCAAGCGAATATTCGTCAGTATGGGGTTTTCGGTTGCTACTGGACCGGAAATTGAGACGGACTATTACAATTTTGGCGCTTTGAATTTTCCCCATGATCATCCAGCACGTGACATGCAGGATACGTTCTTCATTTCAAAGGAGATCCTGCTGCGGACACACACCTCTCCGGTTCAGATCCGAACGATGGAAAAGCAACGGCCGCCTGTGCGCGAAATCATGCCGGGAAGAGTCTATCGTAACGAGGCGGTGAGTGCGAGAAGCCTGGTGAGCTTCTACCAGATTGAAGGTCTCTATGTCGATCACGGCGTGACCTTCAGTGACTTGAAGGGGACGCTGGTTGCATTTGCGCGTCAATTCTACGGTAAAGATGTGAAACTCAAGTTTCGTCCCACATTCTTTCCTTTCACGGAGCCAAGCGCAGACATGTACATCTCATGTTTCCTCTGCAAAGGAAAGGGATGCCGCATGTGCAAACAGGCCGGATGGCTTGAAATCCTTGGATCCGGCATGGTCCATCCCCATGTTCTCAAAAACGTTGGATATGACACGGAGAAATACACCGGATTTGCCTTTGGTATGGGGATCGAACGCACGGCATCGCTTCGCTATGGCGTTGACGACTTGCGACTGTATTACGAAAATGATGTCAGATTCTTGAGACAGTTCTAGAAATTCCGTCGAACACTGATTTGTCGCCACCAAGTCACGAAGGCACGGAGGGAGAGAATTACAATTCTGTTTTTGGAGTAGTGGTGTCTTTGTGTCCTTGTGGCACGTCTCTTATTTGCGAGCTGATATGAAGATTTCACACAATTGGTTGAAGGAATACATTGCGATACGACTGAAACCATCGCAACTTGCCGAAGAACTCTCTATGATCGGTTTGGAGGTTGAGGGGTTCGAAGATCTTGCGGCGAAATATGAAGGCTTTGTTGTTGCACATGTACTCGAGAGAGCAAAGCACCCTCATGCAGATCGATTGTCCGTCTGCAAAGTGAACGTCGGCCGTGAAGAACTGCAGATTGTTTGCGGCGCGCCCAATGTTGAGGCCGGGCAAAAAGTTGCGGTCGGACTGGTTGGTGCAACAGTTCCCCGAGATCAACATGATCCTGATGGCAAGCCGTTTGTTCTCTCCCAGGTTCACATCCGCGGTGTTCAGTCAAATGGAATGATCTGCTCGGAGTACGAGCTCGGTGTTGGCGATGATGCAAACGGAATTCTCGTCCTGGATCCGAAGGCCAAACCGGGTACGCGGTTGGCGAAGTACCTGGGGTTGACAGATGTCGTCTA
>JAPLFP010000239.1 GCA_026390585.1 Ignavibacteriales bacterium
ATGCAGGTCATCGCGAACGAACTGGATGAGGTCATGGGTTTTGAGGACAGGTTGCTGATCGGGGCGGCCGATCTCACGGTTGATCACGTCGTTGGCGAAATTCACAGGCTTGGGGGCGTAGCGGTTGCGTCGCATATCGATCGTGAGAGCTACAGTGTCATAAGTCAATTGGGTTTCATCCCGGAGACTTTACGGTTCGATGCGCTGGAGCTTTCGAGACATGTCAGAACGGAGGATGCCAGGAAGCGGTTTGCAGGATCAAGGAAGTGGACGTTTGTCAGGAACTCGGATGCACATTTTCTGGATGACATCGGCCTCAACACCTGCGAGTATTTGGTCGAAAGTCCGACGTTGTCTGAGATCAGCAAGGCGTTGAAGGGAGCGAACGGGCGAATGGTCTGCGAGACCTGATGATGGAAGATTTGTCACTCCATATTCTCGATATCGCTGAAAACTCCGTCAACGCGGGTGCACGAAATATCAGCATCGTTATCCAGGAGGATGTGCATCTCGATCGGCTGACGATAGAAATCGGAGATGATGGAAAGGGAATGAGTGCCGAGGTTGCCCAAAGGGCTACAGATCCCTTCTACACGACGAGGACGACCCGTCGGATCGGAATGGGGCTTCCTCTCTTGAAAGAAGCTGCCGAAATGGCGAATGGCAAGCTGGAAATTCGATCCGTCCCAAACTCCGGGACGACAATCAAAGCGACGTTCCAGCTGAGCAATATTGACCGAAAGCCTCTTGGTAACATGGCAGAGACGATTACAGCGCTCCTGGCGACTGAACATCAGGTCAATATTCTGTACCGACATTCCCGTGGTGGAAAGAATGTGACGTTTGATTCAAAACACGTTGAGAATCAATTGGGAGACATACTGCTGAACTCGATCGAAGCGTTGAGTCTTGTGCGTACTTATTTGGAACAGGAAGAATCGAGTTTGGCGCAATAAGTCAGAGGAGAACCAATGGAAACCCAGGTTGTCGAGAATATACTTCAGAGACATCCCAAAGATCAGAGTTCGATCATTCAGGTCTTGCTCGATATCCAGAATGAACTTTACTACATCCCTCGAGACGTTCTGGAGTACGTATCGGACTACTTGAATGTCCCTCTGAGCAGGACCTACGGCCTTGCGACGTTCTACAAGGCGTTCAGTCTGAAACCCAAAGGGAAATACCCGATCGCCGTTTGCACAGGAACCGCTTGCCACGTCCAAGGGGCTGTCAAGATCCTGGAGCAAATAGAGCGTGAATTGAAAGTCAAAGAGGGAGAGACGACGCCCGATAAGAAGTTTAGCGTGGAGACCGTGAGGTGCCTCGGTTGCTGTGGCCTCGCACCTGTCGTAACGGTTGGCAAGAATCTCCACGGGAAAGTCCCTATGTCGAAAATATCCAAAATCCTCAAGCAATACTAATAGGAGGAAATTGTCGATGGGTAAGATTGCAATAGAGGACCTTGCAAAGATTCAGGAGGCGGCGCGATACAAGATCGCCTTGAGGCAAGGTGCAGGTCGGGTGAGGCTCAATGTCCACATGGGTACGTGCGGCATTGCTGCCGGTGCGAGAGGGATCCTGACAGAAGTGATGAAAGAAATCGAGAGCAGGAACCTTCACGACGTCATCGTCACGAATTCGGGGTGCGCCGGTTTATGCAGCCAGGAACCGATGATGACAGTGGAAGTCCTCGGCGAGCCGGCCCCAGTGAAGTACGTTCTTCTGACGTCGGAGAAGGTAAAGAAGATCATTGAATTGCATGTCCTGAAAGGCCAGGCTGTGAGAGAGTACGCTCTCGCTCTCGGCAGTGAGAGAACTCGTTAATAATTCTGCAGGAACAAAGGAGACGCTCACATGGCGTATAGAACGTACTTGATGGTGTGCGCAGGCACTGGGTGTGTCGCCAACCAATCAATGAAAATCAAGGACAAACTGGAAAGTGAGATCCGGAAAAGAGGCTTGCAGGACGAGGTGAGTGTGGTTACCACCGGGTGCAACGGATTCTGTGCCGTTGGGCCGCTCATGGTCGTTCAGCCAGACGGGATCTTCTACCAACTGCTGAAAGAGACTGACATCGCGTTCCTCGTCGAGGAGCATTTCGTCAAAGGTCGGCCGGTCAAGGAACTGCTCTACACGCCGCCGAAGGAAAAGATCCCCATCCCGAAGATGTCTGACATTCCATTCTTTGCCGACCAAACGCTCATCGTTCTCCGCAATCGTGGACTTATCAACCCCGAGATCATCGATGAATCTATCGCTCGGGGTGGGTACGAAGCGATCGCGAAAGTTCTCACATCGATGACGCCGGATGACGTGATTCGAGAGATCAAGGCATCCGGTTTGCGTGGTCGTGGCGGTGGAGGATTCCCAACGGGCATCAAGTGGGAAACGTGCAAGAAAATGCCGGGTGACGTGCATTATGTTATCTGCAACGCGGACGAGGGCGATCCCGGCGCCTTCATGGACCGGAGTACGATCGAATCGGATCCTCACGCAGTGATCGAAGGGATGTTGATTGGGGCGTACGCAATCGGTTCAACGGAAGGGTACGTTTATATTCGCAATGAGTACCCCATCGCGCTGGAGCGTCTGCAGACGGCCATCAAGCAAGCCCGCGAGTACGGATTGTTGGGCAAGAAGGTCTTCAACAAGGACTTTGATTTTGATATCAAAGTCGTCCGCGGAGCTGGAGCGTTTGTCTGCGGGGAGTCAACAGCCCTCATGGCGTCCATCGAGGGCAGGCCGGGGGAACCGCGCGCCAAATACGTGCACACCGTCGAGCGAGGCTTGTGGGACAAGCCGACGTGTCTGAACAATGTCGAGACCTGGGCAAACGTCCCGCAGATCATGTTGCGCGGTGCGCAGTGGTTCGCGAGCATCGGCACCGGAGATGTCACTGCCGACCCGTGGGGGGGCAGCAAGGGTACAAAAGTGTTCTCCCTCGCCGGAAAAGTGAACAATACTGGTCTCATCGAGGTACCGATGGGAATTACGTTGAGGAAGATCATCTTTGACATCGGCGGCGGGATCAGGGACGGCAAGAAGTTCAAAGCTGTGCAAACGGGTGGACCGTCAGGTGGATTCATCCCTGAGAGCCTGCTCGACCTGCCCGTTGACTACGAGGAACTGACCAAGGTAGGTTCGATGATGGGCTCGGGTGGAATGGTTGTCGCCGACGAGGATAACTGCATGGTCGATATGGCGAAGTACTTCCTCTCGTTTACCCAGACCGAATCATGCGGTAAGTGCGTGCCGTGCCGTGAAGGTACCAAACGAATGCTGGACATTCTGGAGAAGATAACTGTTGGAGAAGGGACGGAGGAAGACCTCGTTCTTCTTGAAGAACTCTCGAACATGGTTGTTGAATCCTCGCTGTGTGCTCTCGGCGGATCGGCTCCGAATCCCGTCCTGACGACGCTGAAATACTTCCGCGAGGAATATGAAGCTCACGTGAGAAACAAGAAGTGCCCGGGTCATTCCTGCCGAAAACTCATTACATATGCCATTGACCCACAGATCTGTGTAGACAAAGGACACGGCTGCCACGTCTGCGCCAAGAATTGCCCGGATGGCGCAATTATCGGGGAGAGTAAACAAGTTCATACGGTCGACGTCATGAAGTGTGGCAAATGCGGGATCTGTTATGACGTCTGCAAATTCGATGCAATCTCTGTCGAGTAAAGAGTGAGACCACTATGGTAACGATCAATATTGATGGAAAGACGGTAGAAGTCCTCGAGGATACCACGATACTCAAAGCGGCGGAGCAAGCGGGGGTATGGATCCCGACGATGTGCCACAGCGAGTACTTTGAGCCATATGGAGTCTGTCGCCTTTGCAGCGTGGAGGTGGTACGCGGGAAGCGGAGCCGTATCGTAACGGCCTGCAATTACCCCGTGCGCGGCGGGATGACGGTGCATACCAACTCCGAAAAGGTGAAATGGCTCCGCAAAATAATTATGGAGTTGATGGTCTCCAGGTGGCCGAATGTGAAAGTGGTGAAGGAAATAGCGGAGCGTCTGGGCGTTGAGAAGCCGCGGTTCGCCAGCCTCGAACGGGATGAGGCGGAGAATGCGTGCATCCTGTGCGGCATGTGTGTGAACATGTGCAACGATGTGGTTAAAGCGGGAGTGCTCGGGTTTGCCCATTCGGGCATCAAGCGTGAGGTGGTGCTGCCGTTCGATGAGCGGTCTGACCAATGTATCGTTTGCGGCGCCTGTGCTCATGTTTGCCCGACCGGTCACATCAAAGTGGTGTTCGAGGACTACCGAGGCAAGAAACCGGAATTCACGCTCGGGCCGAAAACCCCCATCTATGTTCCGACATTGCAGGCAGTTCCTCGAGTGCCGGTCATCGATGCAGAATCCTGCATTCATTTCAAGACAGATGGCTGCGAGAATTGCGCAAAGGTATGCGAGCCCAATGCAATCGACTATGACATGAAAGACGAAATCGTCGAGGTCGACGTTGGACAAATTCTGATTGCCACGGGATTTGATCTCTTCGATGCGAGCGCAATGGCGCAGTATGGATACGGACGGCTGGACAATGTCTACAGCTCGCTGGAGTTTGAGTCTATTCTCAACTCTACGGGGCCGACCGGTGGCAACATTGTGATGAAGAACGGGAAAGAACCCCGTGCAGTCGGCATCATTCATTGCATTGGATCGCGGGACATTAACCACCATGCGTATTGTTCACGTGTTTGTTGTATGTACGCGCTGAAGTTTGCACATCTGGTCCGAGATCGGACCAAAGCTGCCATCTACCAATTCTACATCGATATGCGTGCGTTCGGCAAGGGGTACGAGGAATTCTACACTCGTCTGCTGGATGAGGGCGTGACGATGATTCGCGGCAAGGCCGCGGAAATCGTTGAAGGGGCATGGAATGAAAACGGTGATCCTTCCCTCAAGATCCGTTGCGAAGATACGCTCATTGGGAAGTTCCGTGAGATCCCGGTTGATATGGTCGTGCTTTGTAACGCGATGGAACCTCGGAAGGACAGTGATACCATTCGCAGGCTGTTCTCGATCAGCAAGAGCCCGGATGGATTCTTCCTTGAAAGGCACCCGAAGCTTGACCCGACCTCCACAGCGACCGATGGGGTATATATAGCTGGCTGTTCTCAGGGCCCGAAGGATATTCCGGATACCGTTGCTCAGGCGAGTTCTGCCTCTGCCCGCATTCTCTCGCTGATATCGAAGGGGGAGGTGGAGATCGAGCCTGTCCGCGCAATGGTCCAGGACGAGTTCTGCAGTGGATGCAAGATATGCAACAACATGTGTCCGTACGGCGCCATCGAGTTTGTAGAAGAAAAGAAGATCTCGCACGTCAATGAGGCACTCTGCAAGGGATGCGGAACTTGTGTGGCAGCATGCCCGTCATCTGCAATGACAGGGCACGGCTTTACGGACGAGCAGATCCTCGCGGAGCTCGATGGCCTGTTGATATGAGAGACCATCAAACGACAAATTAAAGCGATCGTGTTCAAAGGAACCTAGAAAGGTACTACGACATGGCATTCGAACCAAAGATTATTGGCTTTCTGTGTAATTGGTGCTCCTACACTGGCGCGGATCTGGCTGGGGTATCCCGCATCAAGTCGGCTCCAAACGTCCGAATCCTTCGCACGATGTGCAGCGGTAGGGTGGATCCGGCGTTTATCCTGAAAGCCTTCCAGCTCGGGGCAGACGGTGTCATCGTCATGGGATGTCATCTTGGGGATTGCCACTATCAGGAGGGGAACTACAAGACCGTCCGGCGACTGCCGTTTCTGAAGCGTCTTATCAAAGATTTCGGGATTGATCCTCGCCGACTCAGGCTCGAGTGGGTCTCGGCCTCGGAAGGTGATAGATTCGCAAAAGTCGTCAATGAGATGACGGAAGAAATCCGTCAGCTCGGTCCGCTGAAACTCTCCGTGCACCGTGAGATTCAACGGGCAATTGCACATCAATAAGTTGAAGAAGGTTTGATCAAGGATAGAAGGAGATTATCATGGCGAAGCCGAAGTTAGCGTTGTACTGGGCAGCAAGTTGCGGCGGATGTGAGATCGCTGTGCTGGATATTCATGAAAAGATTCTCGACGTCGCCGCCGCTTTTGACATTGTGTTTTGGCCCTGTGCTATGGACTTCAAGTATCACGACGTCCGTGCGATGGAAGACAAGAGCATCGATCTCTGTTTGTTCAATGGGTCGATACGGAATTCCGAAGGTGCCGAAATTGCCCATATGCTGCGGGCAAAATCGAAGGTGCTTGTAGCGTTTGGGTCGTGTGCACTGGAAGGCGGCATTCCGGGACTTGCCAATCTCACAACGAAAGAAGACATCTGCAGAGTAGTGTATAAAGATACTCCGTCGACGGTGACGCAGAACGGAGGTGTCTATCCCCAGACGCATTCGAAAATGAAGGAGGGATCCATAGAGATCCCGGAACTCTGGGAGACGGTCAAATCACTTGACCAGGTCATCGATGTTGAATACTACGTGCCTGGCTGCCCACCGCAGCCCGAGCAGATCTGGGCCGTGATCGAACATATCATCAGCGGAAAGCCCCTACCACCCAAGGGCTCAATCCTTGGTGCCACGGACAAGACTTGCTGCGATGAATGCCCACGGGATCGAAAAGAAAAGAAGATCAAGCAATTCTTCCGCCCGTTCGAAATTCAGACGGATCCGAATGAATGCCTGTTGGATCAGGGAATCGTCTGCATGGGACCGGCGACGAGAAGCGGTTGCGGCGCTCTCTGCACGAAGGCCAATGTCCCCTGCCGCGGATGCTACGGTCCACCCCCGCACGTTGTCGACCAGGGTGCAAAGATGGTCAGCGCATTGAGTTCTGTGATCGACGCTGTGGAGCCGGAAGAGATTGAACGTATCCTCGATCAGATCGCAGATCCCATGGGAACATTCTACAGGTTTTCTCTCGCTCACTCGATTCTCCGGAGGGTTGAAAAGGCATGAAGCAGATCAAAATAGATCCCATTACGCGCCTCGAAGGTCACGGCAAGATCGATATTTTCCTGAATGACGATGGCGAGGTCGAGAACACCTACTTCCAGATTCCCGAATTGCGCGGTTTCGAGCAGTTCTGCGTTGGAAGACCGGTCGAGGAACTGCCTCGCATTACGACTCGCATCTGCGGTGTGTGCCCTGAGGCTCACCACATGGCGTCGGCGAAGGCGTGCGATGCGGTGTTTCACGTTGATCCGCCTCCAACAGCAAAAAAACTCCGGCAACTCCTCTACAATGTTTTCTTTGCCGGAGACCACACGACGCATTTCTACGCGTTGGGTGGACCGGACTTCATCGTCGGACCGACCGCTCCTGCCAGTGAACGGAACATCCTCGGTGTTGTAAGAAAAGTGGGTCTTGAGGTTGGCGGCAAAGTCATCGAGATGAGGAAACGGACACAGGCGGTTCTGAAGGTCCTTGGCGGGAAGCAAACACATCAGGTGACATCCTTGCCGGGAGGAGTAAGCAAGGGAATCACCCAGGAGGAAGCGAAAGAGATCGAGCAACACTGCTTGTGGTTTGTTGAGTTCGGGAAGTTCACGATACAGGCGTTCAACGATATCGTCCTCAAGAACCAGGAGTACGTCGACCTCATTCTTTCTGATGCGTTTGCTCATAGGACGTACTACATGGGGCTTGTCGATGCAAACAATCGTGTGAACTTCTACGACGGAAAAGTGCGTGTCGTTGATCCTGAAGGAAAGGAATTCGTTAAGTACTCCCCGAATGAGTATCTCGACAACATTGCGGAACATGTCGAGTCTTGGACCTATCTCAAGTTCCCCTTCCTGAAAAAGGTCGGTTGGAAAGGGCTCGTCGATGGCAAGGAGAGCGGTGTCTATCGAGCCACTCCGCTTTCGAGGTTGAACGCTTCAGATGGGATGCCGACTCCGCTAGCGCAGGCTGAATACGAAAAAATGTACTCAACGCTTGGAGGGAAGCCAGTGCACGCGACATTGGCAACCCATTGGGCGCGCGTCATCGAGCTCCTGAGCGCAGCAGAGATGGCACTGGATCTGGTGAGAGATCCCGAGATCACCGGGACGAATATACGGACGATTCCAACAGAGATTCCGACGGAAGGTGTTGGTATCGTGGAAGCACCCCGGGGAACACTGACCCATCATTATACGACCGATGAAAAAGGGATGGTGACAAAGGTCAACCTGATCGTCGGCACAACAAACAACTATGCTCCTATCTCGATGTCGATCAACAAGGCGGCACGTGGTCTGATCAAGAAGGGCGTAGAAGTCACTGATGGAACGCTGAACATGATCGAAATGGCATTCCGTGCATACGATCCGTGCTTCGGATGTGCCACGCACGCATTGCCGGGTCAGATGCCGCTGATTGTACGCATTCATGACTCGAATGGAGAGATCCTGGAAGAGATAAAGAGAAACTAGACCGAGCGTTGAGGTCATTCTCTATACAAACGGTGTTCGAGAATCGCTGCCACTGATCCGCTTCTTTAATGGATTGAAGGCGGCGATTCTCATTTATGGCAAAAGCGGGCGTCATGTTTCAGTCGACGAGGTCGACGGAGGAACGTTGGCGACTTCTCTGATTGCGTCCATTGAGAAAGAGAATTATCATTGTTCACAACCAATGGTGAGTTTCACGAAAACCTCTCCAGCGTTTCTTTCCGCGGGCGATCGACATCATTCCCTTTGAAAGCTCAAAAGGAGGAAGCACATGTCGGATGCGAAACAAGATGTTCTGACGTGCGATGATTGCCGGAACGAAGTCGCACCTGACGACGAGTTCTGTCCCAATTGTGGACTTGTTTTCGTCGACAATCTGAAATGTTCGAATCACGACGATGTCGAGGCTTCAGGCGTCTGCATCATCTGCTGCCTGCCATTTTGCAGAAAGTGCGGCGGGAGGGTCAATAAACTCTTCTTGTGCGGCGATCATGAAGACTACGAGATATACGAAGGAAGGGCGAGGGTGTACGGAGTCAGTGACGAAGTCACGGCGCACTTTGCCCAGGAGTGCCTCAAGAACGGAGGGTTGCATCCATTTCTGTACTCACGAAAGGCCAATCCGATTTCTGGCGGCGGACCTGAGCACACGACTTTTCGGGCTTCCGGTGAATACGACGGGCACATCATCAATGAGGTGAAGGTTCTAGTCCCTTGCCAGGAGGTGCTCAGAGCCGAGAAACTGCTGCGGGATCTAGAGTTCAAAGAGAAGTAGGGTGTCTGAACAATGGACGGAAGGAAATCGAATCGATGAAGACGTCACAGTCGGCAATTCAGGAGGTTATTGCTCAGCGCACGCTGGCTCTTGTAGGCGTTTCAAGGGGAGGGAAGAAATTTGGGAATGCGATCTATCGGGAGCTCAAAGCGAAGGGATACAGGGTCTTTCCCGTGCACCCTCAGGCAGAGAAGATTGAAGAT
Organism: Ignavibacteriales bacterium; assembly: GCA_026390585.1. Classification (GTDB taxonomy): domain Bacteria; phylum Bacteroidota; class Ignavibacteria; order UBA10030; family UBA10030; genus UBA9647. The sequence goes on from JAPLFP010000239.1 coordinate 9,420, forward strand.
GATCCTTGCTACTCGAGTCTGAAGTCGTTGCCGGAAAAACCCGGGGCGGTTGTCATCTGCGTTCCTCCGGCACAGGCCGAACGAGTCGTAGAACAGGCGTTCGATGCCGGCATCACGAGAGTGTGGTTGCAGCAGGGAGCGGAATCCACTGCGGCACTGCGATTCTGTGAGAACCACGAGATGACGACCGTTCATGGCCAGTGCATCATGATGTTTGCCGAGCCCGTCGGATCGTTTCATAGCTTCCATCGGTGGATTTGGAAGCTGATCGGCAAGTATCCATCAGGTTTGTCTCATCATTCCTCATCACATTGACGCGGAGAGTCTATCATGATGAAGAAGATCGACCTGAAAAAAGACCTCAAGTACCTTTATCAGCCATCAGCATCAGAGGTCGAGCTCGTGCGGGTTCCGAAGTTCAACTATCTGATGATTGACGGAGAAGGAGATCCCAACAACTCGCAGTCGTTTCAGGAGGCAGTGCAGGCCCTCTATACCGTGGCATACACGCTGAAGTTCATGATCAAGAAAGAGAAGAGCGTGGACTATCCCGTAATGGCGCTTGACGGATTGTGGTGGATGGATGACATGTCGCAGTTCAGCATGGAGAACAGAGGCGCGTGGAGGTGGACGCTGATGATTCTTCAGCCTGCTGTGGTCACGAAGTCAGCCTTTGTGAAAGCACTGAAGCAGGCAAAGGAGAAGAAGGGGTTCGCCGCGCTGTCAAAGATCCGGCTTGAGCCATACACAGAAGGTCTTTCGGTCCAGATCATGCATGTTGGCCCCTATGCAGAGGAGGCTCCTACCATCCAGAATCTCCACGCCGCGGCCAGAGAACGCGGTTGTGAGCTTCGTGGAAAACACCATGAAATCTACCTGGGTGATCCTCGAAAGAGCAAGCCCGAAAAACTGAAGACCGTGATTCGTCAACCCATTGAGAAGGTTCGTTCAGTACAGTAGGAAAGGCAACACGAGGATGGGTGTCCTAGAGTTCGGGATTCTTGCTGTCGCAACGATCGCGCTGGCAGCGTTCAACTGGGAGTTTTCCATCAAGGCGCGTCGTTTCCATGGCATCTATCGGTTCTTCTCATTTGAGTCGATTGTCGTTCTCATCCTGCTCAATCGGCGCCTCTGGTTCTTCCAACCGTTCTCGTGGAACCAGATCGTTTCCTGGATCCTGCTAGTCAGCTCCATACCGCTGGCAGTGGAAGGATTCCGTCTTCTCCGGATAGTAGGTAAGCCTCAAGGTCAATTCGAGAACACAACGAAGCTTGTGACGGTCGGGTTGTACAGATACATACGGCATCCACTCTATGGGTCGTTGATTCTTGTGGGCCTCGGTGTCTTTTTCAAACAGGTCTCGCCGCTCGGCGTTGTGCTTGCGCTGGTGAATCTCGGAGCAATGATTGCCACGGCGAAAACGGAAGAAAAGGAAATGGTCCGTTCGTTCGGGAGCGAATATGAGCTCTACATGCTGCAAACCAAAATGTTCATTCCTTACATCATCTAATGTGTCTCAGGAGGTGTCTGTGAAAAAGCTCTTTTGTCTTTTGGTGGCCATGTTGGTCGCTCTGCCTGCTTGCATGCAGGGACAGGTGTCGCGTCACGACAAAGCGGTTTTCGTCGCACCAAAAAACGAATTCATGGATTCAGTCCGCAAAGAGGCATCGAGGTTCATTGCGAAACCAGAGAATCCCAGAAAGGAACTTCGACTTGATTTCACCGGAATTGCTCGTCCGGCGTCAATCGACGACTTCAAGAAGTACTGGCATAACAAACCGGTGTCACAGGCAATCTCGGGCATGTGCTGGTGTTTTTCGGCCACCTCCTTTTTCGAATCAGAGATTTATCGCCTGACGAGACGCGAGATCAAACTCTCTGAACTGTACACCGTGTACTGGGAATACGTCGAGAAAGCCAAACACTTTGTTGCCGAACGGGGAAATTCGGCTTTTGGCGAAGGATCCGAAGCCAACGCTGTGATGAGGATCTGGAGGACTTATGGTATCGTACCGGCGGATGCATATACGGGAATGAAACCGGGCCAGAAGTTTCATGATCACAGCAAGCTGTTTGAAGAAATGAATGCCTATCTTCAATCACTGAAGGTGAGCAATGCATGGCAGGAGGATGCAGCCGTCAACACCATCAAGTCCATCTTGAACCACTATCTGGGTGAACCGCCGAAGACAATCGTTGTGAGCGGAAAGGAGATGACACCGAAGGAATACTTTGAAAGTGTTGTCAGACTGAACGTGAATGACTACGTTGAGATCATGTCGCTTATGGAAAAACCGTACTATCAAATGGCGGAATATGAAGTGCCCGACAATTGGTGGCATAGCAAGGAATACTTCAACATACCGCTCGATGATTTCATGGGTGCGATCAAGAAGACGATTCGCTCGGGGGAAACCGTTTGCATCGGTGGCGATGTCTCTGAGCCGGGTTATGAGGGACATGCGGGAGTAGCAATCGTCCCAACGTTTGACATCCCATCCGAGTACATTGATGAGAGTGCCCGCCAGTTCCGATTCAGCAATGGAACGACGGGGGATGATCATGGCATCCACATGGTGGGCTACGTCGAGAAGGATGGCAAAGATTGGTACCTCATAAAAGACTCTGGAGCCGGCTCTCGCAATAATCCGCATCCGGGATACTACTTCTATTCTGAAGATTACGTTAAGCTGAAGATGCTCGGTTTTACGGTCCACAAGGATTTCGTCAAGGAACTCCTGAAGAAGCAGAGAGAGTAAGCCAAGGGTTGCCTCGTCGCTCCTTTGCTTGAGAATCTGTGCCATTAGGGAAGCCTGGTTCGGCGCTTAGTGCCGGCTCAGGAAACCCCC
>JAPLFP010000038.1 GCA_026390585.1 Ignavibacteriales bacterium
CTTGAGAACAGGTCATCTGTCTCTCCCGGAAAGCCAACTATTACGTCAGCCCCGATACCGGCATTCGGGAAGAGTTCCCTTATCGTCGAGATTCTGTCCGCATAGAGATCAGTCAAGTATCGGCGGCGCATGGATCTCAAGACATCATCATTTCCACCTTGAAGCGGAATGTGAAAGTGCCTACACAGTTTGGAGTTATGGCTCCATAGCGCGAGCAATTCATTAGTAAGTAGATTGGGCTCAATAGAACTTATTCGGATCCGATCGAGACCATCAATCTCGACAAGCTCACTAAGCAAGGTAACCAGACTCGTCCCGCTCCTACGGCCATAGTCACCGACATTGACACCAGTCAGCACAATTTCCCGATAGCCCGCGTCTACCACACGTCTAGCCTCCTGGATGACATCAGGGACGACCACGCTCCTGCTGGCTCCTCTCGCAAGCGGAATTGTGCAAAATGCACAAGAATAGTCACAACCGTCTTGCACCTTGAGAAATGCCCTGGTGCGGTCGGAGAACCCGATCGATGAAGCCATATCGGCCGACTCTAGAGACTCAATGGGTCCAACGATTTTTCGAGCTTGAGGTGATTTTTGAAATCCAGTGGAGTGGTCAAAGACATGGAACTTCTCTCTTGTCCCCAGCACCAGGTCTACCCCAGGGATGTCAGCTATTTCGTCTGGGCGCAGTTGCGCATAACAGCCGGCGACAATAACAAAGGCATCTGGCGAATGGCGAAGAGCACGCCGCACCATCTGGCGACACTCTCTATCCGCGCGTTCCGTGACACTGCAGGTATTGATGAGACAGACGTCAGCTTTTTCATCGATGTCAACCACTTCATACCCCTGCGCCCGAAACTGCCCCGCAATCGTGGAAGTTTCGGCGAAGTTCAGCTTGCATCCAAGGGTATGGAGAGCGACTCTCCTCATAGATATGAAAAAGAGTTGCCCGTAAGGTGCGGGCAACTCTTTCCGTTTTTCATCCTGCTATTACGCATTCGATGGTTCGTTTGCGCTATGTTCCGACATCACACCTGAAGCGGTCATCATGTCCTTCAAGGTCATCGGTGACAGCTTGTGAGAAGAAACATAGTCATCCACGATCTTCTGCTCCTTACCGCGTAAGAACTCGATGACGGACAACACAATCTTCTTGTTGTCTTTGTCGAATTCGATCACCTGCAGCGGAAGAGTGTTGTCGACGTGGAATGATTCACTGATATTCTTCACAGGTGTTTGAGAAAGCTGCGACAATGGCACAAAACCATCAACACCAAGGGGAAGCTCAACAATCACGCCCTTCTCGATGATGCGAACAATCTTGCCTTCCACAGGGGTCCCGACTTTGTAGGTCGTTTCAAACGCTTCCCACGGATTGTCCTGGATTTGCTTGTGGCCCAACGAAATGCGACGCTGATCCACATCAATGCCGAGGATAACCACTTCGATCTTGTCCCCCTTTTTCACAACTTCACCTGGATGCCGAATTTTCTTTGTCCAAGAAAGATCCGAAATATGTACCAATCCATCCACGCCTTCCTCCAATTCGACGAACACGCCGAAATTGGTGAGGTTCCTCACGACGCCGAGGTGCTTTGAACCCACGGGATATTTCTGGAGAAGCGTGAGCCATGGATCGGGTTCCAATTGCTTCATACCAAGGGAGATCTTCTTTCCGTCCTTGTCAAGAGACAGTATGACGGCATTCACGATCTGCCCCATGGAAACCATCTGCGATGGGTGCTTGATATGCTGCGTCCAGCTCATCTCAGAAATGTGGATGAGGCCCTCAATCCCCTTTTCGATTTCTACGAATGCTCCATAATCCGTCAGCGAAACTACCTTGCCTTGGACCTTTGTACCAACAGGGTACTTCAATTCGATGTTTTCCCATGGATGCGGCAGCAATTGCTTCATGCCAAGGGATATGCGTTTCTTTTCCTGATCGAAGTCCAGAACGACGATGTTCACAGTCTGATCAAGTTTCACAACCTCCGAAGGATGGCTGATGCGTCCCCATGACAAATCGGTGATATGCACAAGTCCATCGACGCCACCGAGATCGACAAATACGCCGAAATCCGTGATGGCTTTGACGTGTCCCTCGAGGATCTGGCCCTTCTCCAGGCTTTCCAGAATAGTCTTCCTCTGGCCAGCGAGTTCTTCCTCAACGAGCACCTTGTGGCTTACGACGACGTTTTCCGAGGGGTGGTTGACCTTCACGACGCGGAAATCCATCTCCTTGCCGATGAACGCGTCAAAATCCCGAACAGGTCGCACATCAATCTGCGATCCTGGCAAGAATGCATCGATCCCAAGAAGATCCACGACGATTCCCCCCTTCGTTCTGCGCATACATCTCCCCTTCAGCACTTCGCCCGTGTCGAAGGCTCGCACGACGCGTTCCCA
>JAPLFP010000221.1 GCA_026390585.1 Ignavibacteriales bacterium
GCATCGGCTGTCGTCATGTGGAGATGACGGTTAGCGACGATCGCGCATCTTTCCAGGTATACTGATCCGTTCGGGCCCGCCAATGTCAGTGGAGCCGCATCGTTGAGGTTGCCAGAGTTGGTGACGGGGGGATCGATACCCAGGAATATCGCATCTGTAAGAGAGACCTCGACCTGGTCGTAGTTTCTGAGCGGTCCAAGAATGCGAACGCCCGGAATGCTCCGCAGCTTTGGCCCAACAATTGTCAACGTGTGGATCGAGGCAAACTCTCCCGGCTGATAGAGCGGGCGCATCGATTCAAACTCAGCTTTGTCGCCGAAGAGTTGGTGGAAAGTCTTTGAAGTCAGGTGTATGTGACGGTTAGAGATGCCAAGCGGGATGCGCAGTGACTGCAAGCCCGATTCCCGGATTGAACTCTCTTGTTGCGGTTCAGACTGCAGAACATCGTGAATCGACTTCACTATGATATCGATGAGTTCTTCTTGCGGAACCGGAACAGTCCCTTTCACACAAGAGCATCGTTCATTCGCATTCATAGACAGGCGGTGACATTACGGTGCGGGGAGGACGACTGGCAATTCAACATGATGACGCTGAATTCGCCCGCTTCCAATCTGTCAATGTATGACGTAAAAGTCAACATGGGGAAGAACGGATTTGCGACGAGGACAACACGAGTTATTGACTGTGGGAAAAGAGCCGCGTGCTCTCATTATCTGTCCTGAGCTTAACGGTTTTTGTTGCCACACAGGGGAGTTTCACTAATGCAACAGCGTTTCGCAATATCTGCATCCGATTCTCGAAGCAGCAATCGATCATTCATGATCGCTTTGTGCGAATTTGCCTGGAAGCGAGGAAAATAAAAACCCCCGAATGCCGGGGGCTTTCTTTGTTGTGTTGGAGAAAACGAAGAGGATCTGCGTTACAAGTTCGTGTGGATGATCTTGGCCGGGTCGAATCCGTTGAACCGTGTTGTCGATGCCGTGCCGTAGGCGCCGATATTGATAGTATAGAGGAAATCTCCAACCTCCAGGTTTGCCGGCAGTTCTGCGGAAAGAGTAATCTTGTCGAAACTGTCGCATGTCGGTCCAACCACGGCGCAGATTTCTGTGTCCCCCTGCTTGAACGCGTGGAAATTTGGAATCCAGTGATCGTACACGACACCGGAATAAGTATGATAAACGCCATCGTTGATGTGGTAGAAAATCTTCCCGTCCCTGCGCGCTTTGCCGATGATTTCTGCCACAAGAATGGCAGCAGTGGCAGCAATAAATCTGCCCGGTTCTGCGAGAATCTCAATGTCCTCTGGAAAGAGCCTCTTGAATTCGGAGTTGAGAAGGCCGGCGAGCTTCGCAAACTCTGGCACCTGCGGATCATACGGAACGGGAAATCCGCCGCCTATGTCGAGAAGATTCAGGCCGTATCCCTTCTTCCGTGATTCGCGGAAAATGTCTGAAGCGATCGTGAGAGCCTGAGTGTAATTGTCGAAGTTGGTGCACTGACTCCCAACGTGGAAACTGATTCCCTCGACCTTCAAACCCATCTCGAAGGCGTAATCGATCAAGGCCATTGCTTCGCCCGGCTCCACACCGAACTTGGTGCTCATCTCGACCTGGGATCCGGTGTCAGGAACCTTCACTCGCACAATCAGACCGGCAGTGTTGCAGTGTTCCTTCAGCTTCTTTACCTCAGCGACGTTGTCGTATGTCACCAGCGGTTTATATTGTCTGATCTTGCTAAGTGTGTGACGATCCTTGATGGTGTTTGAGAAAATGATCTTGTCCCAGACGAAGTACTTCTTTTGTTGCTTCTCGAAATGCTTGATGTACTGATAGACCTGCATAAACTCGTTGTATGAAGCGACGTCGAAACTGGATCCTTCCTTGAAAAGCGTTTCGATGATCTGCTGCGTGGAATTCGCCTTGACCGCATAGTAGCATTGTACTCGCGGAAGATGCTTCTTGAACGTCCTGTAGTTGTCACGGATAACGTTGTGATCGATGATGCAGAGCGGCGTGCTATGCTGTTCTGCCAATCGTAAAAGCTCATCTGTAAAGTTCAAGCGGTTCTCCACTGATTAGAAATAGGATTGTGGCAAATTCTAAATCCGAGTATCGAATCTCCAGACAAATCCTAGATCATAATGTCGAAATCCGAAATGAACCGTCCAATGCGAGATTCGAATTTTGTGTTTGGAAGCTATTTGGGGCTTCGGATCTAGATTTTCGAATTTGCCTGTTTTGTATTTGTTTGAGATTTGGTGCTTCGAATTTTGGATTTGCCTCTTCAGCGATTGAGTTTCTTCATCATCCCACTGAGCTCATCGACCTCTTTGTTGTTCTCGAGATACGACTTGATGAGCTTCTGGCGCAGTTCATCGCCGCGATCATAGAGGCGTTTCAACTTCTTTGGCTTCGTGGTCTGGATAACATATGCCGCTAAGAGCGGGAATGCAACCGTCACATCGATGTAGGCGGTGACTGTCTCTTCCAGTTTGGTTGGATCGATCTTGCCCCAGCTCACTGCTTCACTAGGAGGAGCGCCGGAAAGTCCACCGGTGTCGGGGCGAGCGTCCGTAATGTTAATATCATAATCCTGGCCGGCTTCCGGGATCATCAGCACTTCCTGGATCTGAGGCTCGGTCTGCAGGAGGAAATTCTTTGGGCTTCCGCCGCCAACCAAAAGGACGCCGGTTTTCCCCTTTTCGTACTGCTTCGCGTTCAGGATAATGGCGGTCGAATCATTGACGTCCATGCTCGGGTTGATCTTCAGCTTGAAATAGTCTTTGAGGCCTTTCGCTTCGGCAAGCAACTCCAATCCGGCAACGTTCATGCCGATGGTGGAATCGCCGGGCGATGATGTGAACACCGGGATTCCGTTTCGGTATGCGGCTGCAAGAACACTCACCTCGCCCAGTTTGTTCTTCTTCTCATATTCATTCACCACCTTCCCGAGGTGATGGTAATACTCCCGCGTACCCATCTCTTTCTGAAATTCCGGTCGCAACATGATCTTGCGAAGGATGCGGTCTGTTGCCATCAAAACATCCTGATAGTCAAAAAGGATGTCGTAGATTCTGGTGACGCCTTTGTCGCGCAAGTCGGCATCGTCGACGTTGTGGCTGCCGCGGAACATCGGCATGTTGAAGGCAAAATGAAGATCATGGTACATGTTGGCACCGGTTGCGACCAGCCAGTCAACGAAACCGTGATTCATGAGCGGAATGATCGTGGAGGGTCCAAGGCCGGCAGGAGTTAACGCTCCAGCGATGCTCAGACCGATCGTGACATCCTTCTGGGAGTACTTGTCGCGCATGAGTTGGCACGCTGCTCTCAGTCTGCCGCCATTGTACGCATCAAGATTATCGATCACAGAAGCGATGGTGCTTTTCTTGGTAATGGGCTTGGGAAGAACCCGTTTCCCTGACAAGTATTCCTCGCGGGTTGTATGATGCTTCATCTGGTGATCCATGATCTTTCCTTTCTGTTTGACCTGAACGATGCTCAAGAACCACCGTCCAATGTGCTTTCCTAATAATAAGATGGGCCAAATTTAGCTTGATTTGCAACGATATGCAACGAATTTGGAAAACCCCGGGTTGGATGAACGTCAGCCTGAAGGCTGAATCAGATCGGAGACGCGGGGCTTCGATTCTGGATGACGAGGTCGATGAGAAACCAATTCGGCAATCATCCGTTCTTATTTGTATCTTTACGCGACCATCGCTACCAAAACCCACAACCCACTCATCATTTTCACAACAAGGTAGGCTCCCATGAAACGAGACCTCATTGTCCTTCTGGGCATGTTGCTGTCGGTTGCCCTCATTTCGTTTTCAGGCGAAAAGAAGGAATTCAAGATCCCGTATGAGAAGTACGCCCTCTCAAACGGGATGGACGTGATTCTTCACGTCGATCACTCGAACCCGATTGTTGCCGTCTACATCGTCTATCATGTCGGATCGGCGAGGGAAGAGAAAGGAAAGACTGGATTTGCCCACCTGTTCGAGCACCTAAGATTCAACGAATCGCAGGATGTCCCGCAGGGGGAGTGGTTCAAGAAGTTGCAGGGTGCCGGTGCGACGCTCATCAACGGGTCAACGAGCAACGATCGCACGAACTACTTCGAGACGATACCGAAGAACGCTCTTGAAATGGCGCTTTGGATGGAATCTGACAGGATGGGCTTTCTTCTGAGCAAATTCACACCACTGACTTTCACCACGCAGCAGAACGTCGTGCAGAACGAAAAACGCCGGAGTGACAATAGGCCGTTTTCTCAATCCGGCGTTGTTGTGGACAAAATGATGTACCCGGACACCCATCCGTACAACTGGGATGTTATCGGATCGCTCGACGACCTGTCGAATGCGAAGATTCAGGACGCCGTCGACTTCCACAACAAATTCTATGGACCCAGTAACGCGACCTTGGTGGTGGCAGGGGACATTGACGTCGCGCATACCAAGAAATTGATCGACAAGTACTTTGCTGAGATACCTTCTTCTCCAAAACCAAAACTCCTCGACAAGATGCCTGTCAAGCTGACTGAGACGAAGCGCGCATTGTACGAAGACAACCTGGCCAATGCTCCGATGCTTACTATGACATTCCCGACGGTAGAAGAGTACAACAAGGATGCCTACGCGCTGCAGTTCCTGGCGCGGATCATGTCGGTGAGAAAGTCTGCCCTCTACAAGATCCTCGTTGAAGAGAAGAAGCTCGCTCCCGCCGGGGGTGGAGGTGGATTTGGAGGATTTGGGCGGGGTGGTTTCGGTGGAGGGTCGTCTGTGTCGGCGTCCCAACGCAGTCGCGAAGTTGCGGGGGCGTTCCAAATCACTGTTCGGGCATTCCCCACCGTCAAGTTGGGAGATGTTGAGGACGCCATCAAAGAGTCGTTTGCACGATTCGAGAAGGAGGGATTCTCGGACAAGGACGTTGAACGACAAAAAGCCGGTCAGGAATTCCGATTCTACAATACCATCGGCAGCATTTCGGGAAAGGCCAGGACGCTTGGTGACTTCAATATGGACGCGGGATCTCCTGATTTTATGGCTACCGATCTGAAGAACGCGATGAGCGTAACGAAGGATGATGTGTGGAGAGTCTACAACAAATACATCAAAGGCCAGAACTACGTGCTCGTCAGCACGGTGCCGAGTGGCAAGACTGACCTTGCTGCACCTTCTTCGGCCGCGTTCGTCCTCCCGGAAGAATCGCTCGATAAGGCAGGCTCGAAGAAGGATGTTGGAACGTACAATCCTGCGCCCATTCCTTCCAAGATCGACAGGACGAAAGAACCGGTGAAAGGACCCGATCCGTCGGTCAAAGTCCCGGCAATTTGGACCGGCAAGACCTCGAACGGAATCCAGATGTTTGGAATCAAGAAGAGCGACCTGCCGCTTGCTGAGTTCTCTATTATCATCAAAGGCGGCATGCTGCTCGATCCTCCGGGAAAGACTGGTACGGGATCCCTGATGGCACGCTTGCTGAATGAGGGGACGAAGTCGAAGACTCCGATTGAACTGCGCGAAGCAATCGAAGACCTCGGGGCAAACGTCAACATGAGTGGCAGCGAGGAGTCGATCACACTGAGCGGAAGCTGTTTGTCGAGCAAGTTGAAAGAAGTCTTCGCGCTCGCCAAAGAAATGCTGTTTGAGCCTCGGTGGGATGAGAAAGAATTTGGACTGAGCAAGACCCAGGTAATAGAATCCTTGAAGAGATCCGAAAACACTCCATCAGCGATGGCATCGAGCGTCTTCGACAAACTCATCTACGGTTCTGACAATCTATTGGCCAAGCCGGCAACGGGGACGCAAAAGACCGTCGAAGCAATCTCGCTCGATGACCTGAAAGCATACTATAATAAGAACCTCTCGCCTTCGATGGCGAAGATCATGGTGCTTGGAGATATCTCCAAAGAAGACGCGATCAAGCTCTTCGATGGACTGAAAGAGTGGAAAGCAAAAGAGGTGAAACTCCCCAAGATCAAGATTAGTGAGCCTGCAAAGCCGGGAGTATATTTCATTGACGTGCCGAAGGCGAAACAGTCGGTGTTCAATGTCGGGCACATCGGTCCGGCAGCCTCAGATCCCAATTTCTACAAGGTCACGGTCATGAACTACAAGCTTGGCGGCGACTTCTCGAGCATTCTGAACATGATCCTGCGCGAGGCAAAATCGTTTACCTATGGTGCTCGTTCGGGATTCAGCGGCAATTCGCATCCTGGCTCATTCAAGGCTACCGTCGACGTGCAGACGAATGCGACGTTCGAAACCGCTCAGATTCTCCGGGACGAGATCACCAAGTACCGCCAGGGAATCTCGGCGGATGACCTGAATCTGGTCAAGAGTACGTTGCTGAAGAGCAACGCCGGCAGGTTTGAGACGCTGCAGCAGCTCGGAGGTATGCTGAGCCCGATCGTGACGTTCGGTCTACCCTCCAACTACATCAAGCAGCGAGAGACGTTTGTACAGAAGCTGACGCTCGACCAGCAGAAGGCGCTTGCCAAGAAGTACTTGCAGCCCGGCAAGCTGGTCTTTGTCATTGTCGGTGACAAGGAGACGCAGTTCGACAAACTGAAAGAACTGGGCCTGGGCGAGCCGATTCTTCTGGACAAGGATGCGAAGCCAGTAAAGAAGTAGCCACAACGTCGCACGCTTACAGTACAGCAGAAACGCCCCTTTGCGGGGCGTTTCTGCTTTTATGCGGGCTCGATCTTGTATGGCGGTCCCCTTATTGCGTTTCACTTTGAACTGCAGTAGCTTTGTAGTACTCCAAAGACCCACCAACACCGTAGACGTTCTTTTCTCAGACCCGATTCCCACCACGTCGGAGGTTCCTATGATCGGGCAGTCAATCTCACACTTCCACATCCTTGAGAAGCTTGGTGAAGTCCCAAAGTTGCCAACGAGTCCTCTTCGACGAGTCGATGCAACTTTGAGGATCCCGCTGTTTTCTAGCGGGAGCTGCAACGGATGCTCCCAATGATAGGTCAAACGATTTCGCATTTCAGAATATTAGAAAAACTAGGTGAGGGTGGGATGGGCGTGGTGTACAAAGCCCATGACACCAAGCTAGATCGCGACGTTGCTCTCAAATTCCTCCCGCACCACCTCTCTGCCACCACAGATGAACAAGCGCGATTCCTTCAAGAAGCCCGCGCGGCCTCGGCACTCAACCATCCCAGCATCTGCACGATCCATGCAATTGAAGAAGAAAGCGGCCAACAGTTCATCGTCATGGAATACATCGAAGGGGGTACCCTCCGGGAGAAACTTCCCTACGCCAAGATCGATGATGCGCTGAATGTCGCGCTTCAGATCGGTGAAGCACTCCAGGAAGCTCACGCCAAGGGGATCGTCCACAGGGACATCAAAGCCGACAATATCATGCTGACCTCCAAGGGTCAGGCGAAAGTAATGGATTTTGGACTGGCAAAGTTGAAGGGTTCGCTCAAGCTCACGAGAACGTCGAGCACGGTGGGCACGTTGGCGTACATGGCTCCTGAGCAGATTCAGGGCGGAGAAGTGGATGCACGAAGTGACATCTTTTCGTTTGGCGTTCTTCTGTTTGAAATCTTGACGGGCCACCTCCCCTTCCGTGGCGAGCATGAGGCGGCGATGGTGTATTCGATTGTAAATGAAGATCCGGAGAACATCCAGAAATACGTTCCGAGTGCTTCACCGGAGCTCCAGTATGTCATCAAGACAACACTTGAGAAAAGCCCGGAAGACAGATATCAGCAGATCTCTGATGTTGTGCGTGACTTGCGACGGCTCACAAAACAAACCTCCCGCGTTGTCAGATCGACGACGGGCTATCAGATTCCGCAACAGCCGTCTGGTGACGTAGAGACGCAAGAGGCTCGGCAGCGTGCGTTCTCTCCTCGCAAGAAAACAATCTTGTCCATCGCATCGATCGCGGTCGTTCTCGCAGTAGTCGTCGGTGTGATCACGATGCTCTCTTCACATGGAGGCGTCGAACTCAATCCCAGCATGACCCAACGCGTACTCGAAGTCCCGTTTACCAACGTAGGTTACCCTGGACTTTCTGCAGATGGGATTTGGGCTGTTTTTCCCGCGGCCGATGCCCGGGGGAAATGGGATATCTACCTCATGAACACAAGTAGTGGAGAGCATCGAAGAATCACCTATGATTCGAGCGAGTCAATAGATATAGGAAATGTGGATCTCTCTCCTGACGGGAGCGCGTTTGTCTATTATGTCGCGCCCGGCGGTAAGGTTGCTAAAGTGTTCACGAACTCAACCCTTGGAGGTGTGCGGAGGCTTCTTGCTGACTCTGCTTACGTAGCTCGTTACCAGCCGGATGGTAGGAGGGTCTTCTTCATGAGGGGTTCGAATATACAGAGCAAGTCAGGCAAGCTGGAGATTTGGAGCATCAAGCCGGACGGAATTGATGAGCGACTTGAATTCATCGATAGCATCAGTGTCAGAGGTACGGTTTCACTTTCTGTCTCGCCTGACGGGAAGTCTGTTGTGTGGCTGCGTACTTTCCCGGAAGGAAACTATCAAGAGGCAGTCGTACACAACCTTGCCACAGGCAAAGAACGGCAGGTCACCTTTGACAAGAAGAACATCGACGAAGTCTGCTGGACGCGGAACGATCAGATAATTTATTCTTCGAACAAGAGCGGCCGTCTCAATCTCTGGATGGTCCCGGCTGAGGGAGGTGCACCCGTTCAGATCACGAAAGGGATTGGACCAGACAATGGAATGAAAATATCGTCGGACGGGAAAAAGTTGCTGTATTTCCAAAGTCAGCAGATGGGGGACATTTGGATTTCCGACCTTGAAGGCCGAAATCCGAAACAGTTGAGCATCGAAGGCCGCATGGCAATCGAGCCAGCCATCTCGCCTGATGGGAATTCCATTGCAGTGAGTCTTTCGACAGGGAACCCTTTAGATTTTAGTGTTTTTGAGCTGTACGTCATGAATCGCGACGGGAGTTCGCGACAACAACTGACGAGGTCAAACTCGCTTGCAGTATACCCCCGCTGGTCGCCGGATGGAAAACGCCTCGCTTTCACTGTCTCGCAAATTTCCGGTGGCAGCGCTGTGAACACCAAGGCGTTCGTCTTTGATATGGCAAACCCTGGCAAGCCGGTCGAAGTTGGACGTGGGGTTGCGATGCGCTGGCAGGATCAAAATGAACTGTTAGTGTTTGACAGTACGGGGACCTGGCGATACTCTCTCGATAGTTCCGGAAAAAAAGAGCTTCTCGATGATGCCTTTCGGACATTCCCCCTCCCGGGAAATCAGTATGTTTTGCGGTTTTCAGAGACTCCGGGCAAAGAAGGCGCTTGGCTTTCGTCGATGGACAAGAAGAAAGAGGCCCGACGTCTCCTGGACGGGAAGTTGACTGAATTTCGAGCAGCGCCGAACGGAAAATTTTTACTGTGGGCAAGGATTTCGGGTGAGTTTTGGAGAATCTCGCTGCCGGATGGAAAGCGAGAGAGACTGCCAATAACTATTTCCGGCATCAATAATGGCTTCTCTGTCAGACAGGATGGCAAAGAAATCGTCTACGCCGTCGAGCGCAACGTCGGCAAATTGGTGATGATTGAGAATCTATTTAAGTAGGGAAAACATGATTGGACAAACGATATCACACTATCGGATTCTCGAGAAACTGGGTGAAGGGGGCATGGGAGTTGTCTATAAGGGCCATGACACCAAACTCGATCGCGATGTTGCACTCAAGTTCCTCCCCCATCACCTCACCGCTACGGCGGATGAGCAAGCGCGGTTTCTCCAAGAAGCTCGTGCTGCCTCCGCATTGAACCACCCCAACGTTTGCACGATCTATGATATTGCCGAACACGATGGGCCCGCCTACGCTGGCGCTTCGGCGGGTAGGCAGCAGTTCATCGTCATGGAAATTGTCGACGGTAAGACGTTGAGACAGATGGTCCCTCTTCAGAAGATCCAGACGGCCATTGACTACGCCATCCAGATTGGAGAAGCGCTTCAGGAAGCGCACGGAAAAGGGGTCGTCCACCGTGATATCAAGACGGACAACATCATGGTCAATTCGAAGAACCAGATCAAGGTGATGGACTTCGGGTTGGCCAAGTTGAAGGGGTCGTTGAAGCTCACGAGGACCTCAAGCACGGTCGGGACGCTTGCGTACATGGCACCTGAGCAGATAGAGGGTGGAGAAGTTGATGCGCGTTCTGATATCTTCTCCTTCGGAGTAGTCCTCTATGAAATGCTCACGGGTCACACCCCTTTCCGAGGAGAGCACGAAGCTGCGATGGTGTATTCGATCGTGAATGAGGAACCGACCCCGGTAGAGAAATACCTCCCAGACATCCCCTCAGAACTTGTACATGTGCTGAATCGTGCGCTCGAGAAAGATCCCGAGGATCGCTACCAGTTTGTTCATGAGATGGTGATTGATCTGCGCAGACTGAAGAAGCAGACATCGAAAGTCGTGAGGTCGTATGAAGGATCTGTACCTCAACGAACCTCCGAGAGCCTGGCCGCTGAAACCAAGAAGTCATTGAGAATCCTTTCGCGCAAGAAATGGTTTCGCCCTTCTGCAATCAGTGCAGGGGCGGTGATCGCGCTGGTGCTGCTCTACGTCCTGGTGTGGCCTTCTCTTCATGGTCTTTTCTTTAGCACGAAACGCATCCAGATCGCAGTGATTTCATTTGAAAACCAAACAGGCGATCCTCAATTCGATTATCTCCGCACTGCTATTCCGAACCTTCTCATCACCAGCCTTGAGCAATCCTCTGCACTGAGGGTCACGACGTGGGAGCGGATGCGGGATCTGCTCAAGCAGATGGGGAAAGCGGACGCTCAGGTCATAAATACAGATCTTGGCTTTGAGTTGTGCCGGCGGGACAGTGTCAAAGCACTGGTTACGGGAAGCTTCGTCAAAATGGGGGAGATGTTTGCCACGGACGTGAAGGTGCTGGATGTGGAAAGCAAACAGCTCCTGAAGAGCGCAGGCTCAAAAGGCGAGGGTGTCGGCAGCATCTTGAAGGTGCAGATTGACGAGCTCGGCAAGCAGATTGCCACAGGAATTGGGCTCCCGGAAACGAAAGTCGCAACAGAACAGAAGATGATCGCAGAAGTTACCACATCTTCATTGCAGGCATATAACCTCTATCTGAGAGGCGTTCAGGATTATGAGAACTTTTATTTCGTCGATGCACGCCGATCTCTTGAAAGAGCGGTTGCTCTCGATTCCACCTTTGCCATGGCCTGTTACTGGCTCGCGTCGACGTACGGTAGTCTCGGCGAGCGGCCACTGAGGCAGGGCGCGTGTGAACGCGCTTATAGACTTCGCGAGAGGGTGACAAGAAAAGAAGCCTTGTTCATAGAGCGCGAATATGTCGTGAGGGTTGAGCGAGACCAGGACAAAGGGTACCGTTTGCTGAAGCAAATCGAATCCGAGTTCCCAAAAGAAAAAGGGGTGTACTTCTTGCTCTCGTTCTATGCCAGCGAGGACACCATTGCCAGATTGAAGCAGGCGCTGGCGCTTGATCCCTCATATGGTCCAGCGTTGAACCAGCTCGGATACGCATACGCGCAAAGAGGTGAATATCAGCAAGCCCTCGAAGCCTTCGAACGATATGCAGCGGCCTATCCTGCAGATGCAAATCCGTACGATTCGATGGGTGAGATGTTCTATTTCATGGGGAGGCTTGATGACGCGATTGCGAAGTTTAAGGAAGCGTTGGACATCCGACCTGATTTCGGTTCCGCCATCGGGATCTCTTATGTTTATGCTCTGAAAGAAGAGTATGATGATGCCATCAGTTGGATCAACAAGGTCCCTCCTAAGGGGCAGAATGAGGCTCCCAGGTTTCAAGTGCCTTTCTGTCGTGCGGGGTACGAATACTGGATCGGAAGAATATCGCAGTGCCAGCGCAGCCTTGCGTCGTTGGTCGAAGCGGCTCGCGCGGCGAAGAGTCCGGGATGGGAGGCGTTCGCGGTATGGATGCACGCTCGCATTCTCGCCGATCGAGGGCATCTCGAGGAAGCAAGAAGGACGCTTGACGATTGGGACACCTTGTTCGTGCAGGCGTATCCGGCCGACTATGTTCACGCGTTCAATGGCCTCACGCAGGCGAGACTCTTATTGAAGGAAGGTCAGACCAAGCCCGCGGAGGCGGCGGTCCGTGCTGCCGAGTCCGCGATCCCAAGGCTGAGTAGTTTCTATCAACCCTGGTTGGGGTATCTTCAGTTCCAGGTCCATGGCGAACTGTTGCTGGCGCAGGGGAAGACTGATGAAGCGATCCGTCATCTGACAGGTCAGGTTGAATTACCCTCGCAACAGATTTCCGGTGGTGTTGTCCAAAATGCCACCTTCGCACTCCCTCGCGATGTTCTGGCACGAGCCTACGTGCAAAAAGGGGACATTGATGCGGCGATCAAAGAGTACGAACGCATCACAACATTTGATCCGGGAAGCCGGGACAGAAGGTTGATCGATCCCCTCCATCGCTATGAATTGGCGAAGCTGTACGAGAGGAAGGGATTGAAAGACAAGGCGATTGGACAGTACGAGAAGTTCCTTTCGCTGTGGAAGAACGCAGACGCGGACCGCGTCGAGCCGAAGGATGCAAGGGCGCGGCTTGCCAGACTCAAGGGCCCAGGAAAGAAATGATTGGGGGGACTGGAAAACAAAGGAAGCGTCTTCGGCTGAAGCAGTATGATTATTCTCAGCCGGGAGCGTATTTCGTGACGATCTGCACGAAGGATCGGGAACACCGTTTTGGAGAAATCGTAGAAGGCGAAATGTGGGCGAATGGTATGGCAGCGGTCGTGCAATCGCGTTGGAACGATTTGCCGAATCATTACCCAAATGTTGAATTGGATGAATTTGTCATCATGCCCAACCACGTGCATGGGATTATTGTGATTTTGGACAAACCCGTCACGGTGGGGGATCCCACCGTAGGGGATGGTGCCAAACCATTGGATCAACCCGCGGTAGCGGCGACGTCCCGTCGCCCAAATACCGGGGCGGGGTCTCCCCGCCCCTACCTGGGAAATGTGGTGGCGTATTTCAAATACCAATCCGCAAAACGCATCAACGAAATCAACGGTACGCCCAGCACGCCTGTTTGGCAACGCGGGTATTACGATCATATAATCCGCGACGACCGTTCGCTGACGCGGATCCGTGAATACATTGCCCACAACCCTCAACGATGGGCATCGGACAAACAGAATCCCGACTCCGAAGCGAATGATGAATTTGAACGTTGGTTGTCTTCAACAGGCAAACGTCCCATTCAGGAGGGCACGCAATGATCGGTCAGACAATTTCCCACTATAAGATTATTGAGAAGCTTGGCGAAGTCCCAAAATGGCTCACGAGCGTTTCTCAGCGAGTGATTGCCATTTTGAGGATCCCGCCGTTTTTTGGCGGGAGCTATCAGACAGGAGGCGACCTATGATCGGCCAGAAAATTTCCCACTACAAGATCCTTGAAAAGCTCGGTGAGGGGGGCATGGGCGTTGTCTACAAAGCCCACGACCTCAAACTCGATCGCATCGTCGCATTGAAATTTCTCCCGCATCACCTGACCTCTAACGAAGCAGAACAAGCCCGGTTTCTTCAAGAAGCCCGGGCAGCGTCGGCTCTCAATCATCCAAACATCTGCGCCATCTATTCCATCGGTGAAGAAGGAGAGATGCAGTTCATCGAAATGGAATTCGTGGATGGCGTGACGTTGCGCGAGAAGACCGAAGGAGGCAAGCTGCAGATTGCAGGCTGCGTGGGCTATGCGGTCCAGATTGGCGAGGCATTGCAGGAAGCGCACAGCAAGGGGATAGTCCATCGAGACGTGAAAATGGACAATATCATGGTCAACGCGAAGGACCAGGTGAAGGTGATGGACTTCGGGCTGGCTAAGCTTAAGGGCTCGTTGAAGCTGACAAAAACATCGAGCACCGTGGGGACGCTGGCATATATGGCTCCTGAACAAATCGAAGGAGGAGAGGTCGATGCACGGTCCGACATTTTCTCATTCGGGGTCGTCTTGTACGAGATGCTGACAGGACATTTGCCTTTCCGTGGCGAGCATGAGGCGGCGATGGTGTACTCGATCGTGAACGAGGAACCTGAGCCGATCGAAAAATACAGAACTGACCTCTCTCCGGTCCTTGTGAATCTGATACAGCGTGCCCTCGAAAAGAATCCTGGCGACAGGTATCAGTCGATGTCTGACATGGTTATTGAGCTGAAACGCTTGCTGAAGAAGACGTCGAAGGTTGTTCGAAGTGCGTCTCAGGTGACCCATCGCGTTGGTGAGCTGGAGGGTACTCCGACAACTGGTGAAGCGGTCTCACCTGCGGAGTCTGGCTCTGGGAAGTCTTCTTCGATATTTCGGAACAAGCTCGTGATCATTGGAGCTGCAATTGTTGCGGTTATCATCGTTGTTGGGGCCTTGTACGAATTCGTCTTGAAGAAAGAATCCACCAGCCCGCGGACATTTTCCGTTCAGTCGATGAAGGTTACGCGGCTCACTTCGAATGGCAAGGCGCGGCAGGCTGCAGTTTCTCCCGACGGGAGATACGTGGTGTTTTCCACCGAGGAGTCTGGAAAACGAAGTCTCTGGGTTCGACAGGTGGCGACGAACAGCAATATTCAGATCATCCCACCTCTCGATGTGACCTATTACGGTCTGACGATTTCGCAGGATGGAAACTACGTGTTCTATGTCGCGTATCAGCGAACCACGGGCAAGTCGGCCGTTTATCAAGTCCCAGTGCTCGGGGGGACGCCAAGAAAAATCCTGGATGATGTGGACAACCCTATTGCCCTTTCTCCCGACAACAAGATGCTGACATTTGTACGATACACCGCGGCTACAGGCACATTTGCCTTGATGGTGGCGAAAACAGATGGGTCGGAACCAAAGGAACTTGCATCCCACAAGGCCGATCAATGGTTCGCTGGCAGGCCGGCCTGGTCACCCGACGGCAAAGTGATTGCGTGCGCGCTTGGGTCATGGGAAGGAGGATTTCACCACTCTGTAGTCACAGTGCAAGTTGAAGGGGGAGCAGAGCGACGATTCACCCGGCAGCGTTGGTACGTAGTTTCTGAGCTTCAATGGCTTCCTGATGTCAGCGGCATTGTGCTGAATGCAGGGGACAGAGGTTCATTCGTAACCCAGATTTGGCAGCTTTCGTACCCCGATGGCGCAGCAATCCGAACCACGAATGATCTACTCGACTACGAAAGCCCGAGTCTCACGAACGACGCTCAAACGCTGTGCGTGGTTCAGGGGGATTATCGCTCAAGCATTTGGATTCTTCCACAGGGGAGTGTTGCACGTGCTCAACAAATTACCAACGGCAAGGACGAGGGGTTCATAGGTCTTGCATGGACGCCGGACGGGAAAATCGTCTATAGTTCGTCGGTGAGTGGAAGCCCCGATCTGTGGCTCATGGATCGCGATGGAAAGAATCAGAAGCAGTTGACTGCTGACACTGCATTTGATTCCGCACCAGCCGTTTCGCCGGATGGCAAATTCATCCTGTTCGGAACAGAACGTTCTGGCATACCCAACATCTGGAGGATGGAACTTGATGGATCAAGACCGCGCCAACTGACCGGTGGGGCAGAGAACTACAGCCCCAGCATCTCTCCTGATGGCAAGTGGTTTGCCTTTTGCTCCTGGGTCAAAGGACCCTTGTTCATTATGAAGATGTCAACTGAAGGCGGCGAACAGGTTCAATTGTCGGAGACGAATGGCTACTGTCCTGCGATATCGCCGGACGGAAAGCTCATAGCCTATCTTCACGTTGACGAGCAAACGAGGAACAGCCAAATTGAAGTGATGGATGCCAAGGGAGGGAAGCCAGTTAAGAAGTTTGAAGTGATCCCTACTCTCCAGGATAGGGGAGTGATGAGGTGGAGCCGCAACGGCTCTGCACTGGAGTACGTTGATAGGCGCCAAGGAGCTTCAAACATATGGAGTCAACCGCTGAGCGGTGGTCCGCCGAAGCAGGTAACGGATTTCAAGTCGGACTATCTGTCATCATTTGACTGGTCACCGGACGGCAAGTTCCTCGCGGTCACCCGCTATTCATTTTCTTCAGATGTGGTCTTAATGAGCAACGCCAAGTAGTCACAAGGTGCCCAGCGTGTTGCAGTTCAATCTGAACCGCACTGCCGTTGCTGCTTGTTCCCTGCCGTTATGCAGCTGAACGCCATTTCATTCTGTTCCTTCTTCCTGTTGCCTTTCAATCTTTCCTGCCGTAGTTTTAGAAACCAATTGCAGATTTCCGTCACCGTAACCACATACTGTTATCCTGTCTAATCGTTGAGGTACACATGCGACATACCTATACTTTTGTTGTGCTCGTTCTCTTCATCACCGCTCTGACACTTCTTCCTGGATCGGATCTCACCGCCCAGTGTAAGCAAGAAGGTAGTTGGGTGATCTGCCGGGACGCCCGGTTCCAATTCCTCAGTCCTACTGTCGTCAGAATGGAATACGCTCCGGCGAGCGATTTCACCGACTCCCCAACTATCGCCGTGCTCAAGCGCGACTACAAACAAATCCCGCTTGAAATCTGGGCAGACAAACAATGGATGGTTGCGAAAACATCAAAGATGTTCCTTCGCTACAAAGTCAACTCGGGTCGCTTCACAAAAGACAATCTCAATATTACATGGAAGGAAGGGGAGAAGAGGATTGTCTGGACGTACGGCGATTCTGACAGGGTTAACCTCGGCGGCATTCGCTCCTCTCTCGACGGCCTGCGGAAGGACAAAATGCCGAAACCGGAGCCCGGACTTCTGAGCCGCAACGGCTGGACCCTTCTCGATGACAGTCGCACTCCTGAAATGGATCCTGCAACTGGAACGATCACTCCACGGAGGAAAGGGACGAGTCAGGATCTTTACTTCTTCTACTATGCCAAAGACTACAATCAGATGCTGAAGTGGTACGCAGAACTCTGCGGTCCGATCCCGATGATCCCACGCTATACGCTCGGGTCCTGGATCACAGATCTGAACTATGAATACTTGCCAGGGTCGGCGATGGTCGACAAGTTTCAGTACACGGAAAAGGATGTGAAGAAGATCGTCGATCGTTTTCGCGGTGAGGGAATCCCGCTCGATGTGCTTGTGCTCGACTATGCATGGCACAAGTATGGATGGAAAGGAAGTTATGATTGGAGTCCCATCTTCCCGCAGCCGAAAGAGTTTCTCGACTGGGCACATAAGGACGGTCTCAAAGTTTCTCTGAACGATCATCCGGGATACGGGAAAGAAAGCGTCCTGACGGATGATGATAGTCACGCACAAGCCTTGCGGGCAGAGCTCAGAACACCCGCGCCAGAGAAGCCAACGTACACTGTCAATCTTACTCCGGCATGGAAATTCAAGACGGATCCGTCGAACATCGGAGTGAAGGAGAAATGGTTCGATGCTACAGTGAAAGATGATGCATGGGGTTCAATACAATCGGGGAAGGCCTGGGAGGAGCAGGGATTTCCCGGATATGATGGAGTGGCGTGGTATCGGCAATCACTTGAGCTCCCGGTGAATGTCCCATTCGGTCCCCTCTATCTTATCTTCGGCGGCGTCGATGACGAATATGACCTGTACGTCAATGGTGCCCTCGTTAAGCATCACGGGTCGCCGGACAATAGCGTCTTCAATACTGTTACAGCTACAGAAGTCGGAACAGCGCTGAGGCGCGGCGAAGTCAACCTGATTGCGCTGCGTGTCAATGATTTTGGAGGCCCCGGTGGACTCCAGTTCGGTCCAACGATGATCGCGAACAAACCGCCTGCTACGGGCATCCGTTTCAATCTGGCAAAACCGCAGCAAGCCTCGGCGTTCATGGACATTCTTCATAATCCTCTGGTGGATCAGGGAGTTGATTTCTGGTGGGTCGATGGCGGTCGGGGTTCAGCGGAGATGGACGGATTGAATGCTCAGCTCTGGACGAACAAGATCTTCTACGACTACACGCAAGAGCACACGAAGAAACGCGGTTTCATTTTCAGCCGCTACGGCGGATGGGGAAGCCATCGCTATCCGGCATTCTTCACAGGTGATACCTACGCCCAGTGGGATGTACTTGCCTATCAAGTGCCGTTCACCGCGCAGGGTGGAAATGTTCTGATGCCTTACATTACGCACGACATCGGCGGATTCATCGGGGCAAATGTGAGCTTTGATCTGTACGCGCGCTGGCTACAGTTTGGCGTCTTCAGCCCTTTCCTCAGGATGCATTCTGCTCACGAGAACCCGGAAGAGGGGAACTTGCGGATGCCATGGACGTACGGCGACAAGGGGATGAATCTTGCGAAGAAGTTCTTCCGTCTCCGATACAGCCTCATTCCCTACACCTACACATACGGCAGGATCGCCACAGAACAGGCATTGCCGATTGTACGGCCGATGTATCTTGAGTATCCTTCACTTTCAAAATCGTACTCAACTCCTTACCAATACATGTTTGGCAAGGAATTGCTTGTTGCGCCCGTCGTCGATTCCGCGAGCGTGAAAGAGGTATTCCTCCCACCCGGCGAGTGGTTCGACTACTTCACAGGACAGAAGTATTCCGGCGACAAGTCGATCAAGGAGAAATATCCGCTTGACCGGATGCCGGTGTTCGTGAAAGGTGGTGCCGTCATACCGATGCAAACGAACATGCAGTACTCCGACCAAAGGCCGCTCGATACACTCATTGTGGACGTCTATGGCTCTCAGGCTGGATCGTTCAACTTGTACGAAGACGATGGCGTGTCGCTTGACTACAAGTCGGGCAAATATGCCTGGACGCCGATCGTGTTCAGTAAGTCGGGGAGAAATGAACTAACCGTCGGCCCGACCAAAGGGGAATTCAACGGCCAGCCGCAGGCAAGGGTGTATGAGCTTCGATTCCATGGCGTCGGAAAACCGGCTTCGGTAACGGTGAACGGTCGCAAGGCTGATCTGGGAGCGAAGTCCGGCGAAGGTTGGACCTGGGACAAAGACAAGTCTGTCGTTATCGTGACTGTGGAAGCGAAAAAGATTCGCGAAACGGTGAAGATTGTGGTTCAGTAGAGGCAAGTGACAGTTGAACCGGAAAAGTGTCAGGGTGTGGACCCTGACACCCGAGGTAACAGCAGGAAAGCCAGGAGCGCTCCCGCGATGGGGGCGCTTCTCATAGAGATGGCTCCGAAGACAACATTGTCTCGTTCCCAGGTTCTATGTGGGAATGGCAGGGCATCATCACCATTCGTTGAAACGAACGGCTCTTTGTGTATCCAAACCCCTCCGGGGTTTCGTTGACCCGAAGTCGTCGACTTCAGTCGATGACTGACGTTGTGCGATGTGGCCGAGCCATTCGAAACCAAGCCTCGTGAAAGATCACCCTCCTCGTCTTATCTTAGGGAGTGGTCGGAGCTCTAGTCCTGGAGGGACGCATACTCAACAAATACGAAAAGGGTTCCTATGAATCGAATACGCAGAAGTGTCGTAATGATCGTGTTCCTTTTTCCAACATTGGTGTTCTCACAAAAGGAACAGCCAAAGGTCGATTGGGATGTTGTCGCCAGGATTCGGGAAGAAGGGCTCCAGCGCTCTCAAGTTGTAGATATCGTAGGATACTTGACAGATGTGCTGAGTTCAAGACTCTCCCTCTCAGAACACATAAAGAAAGCGCAGACCTGGGCGAAGGACAAGATGGGAACGATCGGCTTGACCAATGTGCAGATCGAACCGTTCATGGACTACGGCAATGCGTGGGACAACGAGTACTTTTCGATTCAGATGTTGGAGCCTACGTATGTTCCGATGATGGGATTTCCGCTCGCTTACACTCCAGGCACACAAGGAAAGATCTCTTGTTCGGCCTTCATTGTTGAGCTCCAAACGAAAGCGGATTGCGAAAAATATCGGGGAAAGTTGAAGAATGCTGCCGTGCTTGTCTCGGCTCCTGCAGTTGTGGATCTCTCAAATCTGCCGCGCGGTATCACGCGCCGCACAGACGAGGAATTGAAGACTCTGGCAGAGACCGTCATCTTGCCCGGACCACGAGTAGTGACTCCTTCAGTACCGAACCCGGATCTGCTCAAACCGGAAGAGAGAATCGAATTCCTGAAATCGGAAGGTGTGGCTGTCGTTCTTCAGTGTGAGGGAGGATCATTTGGGTATGTCAGAGGGTTCAGCAGGCCGGGGGCGAACAACGACAAATGGTCGCGCGAAAAGGACCTTGCGTCTTTGCCGATCGTCGCAGTTACACCAGAACACTACAACCGCATGTATCGGATATTGAAGCGCGATATCCCTGTCAAGATAGAAGTTGAAGTGCGGAACCGGATCGGTGAATCGGTTGAAAAGGCGTGCAACGTCATCGGAGAAATTCCAGGGACAGATCTGAAGAACGAAATCGTCATGATCGGAGCGCATTTGGACTGCTGGCATGAAAGTCCGGGTGCAGCCGACAATGCTTCGGGGTGTGCTGTGGCCCTCGAAGCGGCGAGGATTCTGAAAGCGATCGGTGTTCAGCCTCGACGCACCATCCGCATCGCTCTCTGGAGCGGAGAA
Source organism: Ignavibacteriales bacterium (assembly GCA_026390585.1). Lineage (GTDB taxonomy): Bacteria > Bacteroidota > Ignavibacteria > UBA10030 > UBA10030 > UBA9647. The sequence continues at coordinate 20,540 of JAPLFP010000221.1, forward strand.
GAACAGGGACTCCACGGATCGACGCAATACGTTCTTGCGCATTTCGGCGATCCACAGAAGGGGACGAAGCCGGACTACGAGAAGTTCTCGGTGTACTTCAATCAGGACTATGGAGCAGGAGCGTATCGTGGAATCAATCTCCAGGGGAACGAACGTGTTCGCCGGATTTTCACCGCGTGGATGGAACCGTTTCGGGACATGGGAATGACAACCATTGCTCTCCAGAGCGTGGGAAGCACGGATCATGTGCCATTCGACAACGCTGGGCTCCCGGCGTTCCAGTTTCTTCAGGATGGGGTATGGCTCGGTGGTCATTCGAATATGGATGTTTTTGATACACTCATACCGGATGATCTGAAAAAGAATGCGGTTATTATGGCATCATTTGCGTATCATGCTGCTATGAGCGACCAGCGGATACCGCGTAAGCCGCTGAAGTAATAGAAAGAAGGCATCGCGGCGCTTCCATAGTCGGGGTCGAACGTGTGATTTCCCTCACTTGTTTCCAAGGCATTTTTCTCTAGGATAAAAAACAACCACTTATGAAAGGAAAATAATTCCATGAGATACAGACACTTCTTCGTTCTTGTTTTGGCTCTTCTCGTTGGATTGACATCAGTACTCACAGCGCAGTCGGTCGCAACACAATCGTCAGGTACTACACGAGGGGGAGTGATGCTCTTCGGCGGACTCGCATTGCCGGCCGGAGAATTCGGCAAGACCGATGGGGACAATGCGGGTTTTGCGAAGAAGGGATTTTTCGGCGGTGCAGAGATCATGTTCTCCGTGGCCCCGAGCATCGGTATCGTATTGGATGGAAGGTACATCATCAACAAGTATGACGACTCTCAGATTGCAGCGTTGGTCGGAAGTTATCCTGGCATCTCCTACACCGTGGGTTCCTACACGGGCATCCTCCCGATGGGGGGAATCAGGCTCTATACAACAGGTCCGATCGGTCTCTTCGTGGACGGTCAGGCCGGCTATATGTTTGCCAAATCGCCTGAGGTGACGGTGACAGGGCTTGGCGTGAATGAAAAGGTCGACGCCGTGTCAGGAAAAGGGCTTGCGTACGGTGGATCAGCAGGTATCGACATAGGCAACACACTCATCGTCGGGGCCAGCTATATCATCTGCAAACCGAAATTTGAAATGACAGTGTCTGCGGGCAGCCAGCAGACAACGCAGACGGTTGAGCAGCCAATGAACATGATCCAGATTTTTGCCGGCATTCGCTTCTGATGATGTCCGTACCAAGGGCGCCGGCTGCTAATATCTTTCGCTAGTGCCAGTTCTAAAAAATAAGGTTGTACTTGGTTAACGCGTTTAGCACATTAGGGGAGCCACAAAACAGGAGGCTCGACAATGTGCTTGTATGTTCGTTCTTTGAAACTGAAGGAAGGCCGAAAGATCCAAGCCATCCTACGCCGTGGAAAGAATCGCACGGCAATACGCCGCGCTCAGGTAATCCTAATGTCTGCGCAAGAGATGCGGGTGAGGGAAATAGCTCTGCAGACCCTTTTGCATCCTGAATATGTGCGCCGACTCATACGACGGTTCGACATCGAAGGGCTCCGGTTGTTTGAAGAACGCCCTGGCCGCGGTCGTCCCGGCGAGTTCTCCGACGAGATCAAGGCTGAGATCGCTGAAATAGCTCAGTGCCCCCCGTCGTTGTTGCGTCAACCGTATAGCCGTTGGTCTTTGGACAAACTTCAGGTCTATCTGATCAAGACAAAGATTGTCTCAAAGATCAGCATTGAGACGTTACGAACAATCCTCAAAGAACAACGCGTCAGCCACCAGCGGACCAAGACGTGGAAAGAGTCAAATGATCCGGACTTTGAAGGTAAAAAAAACGACTGACCCGGCTTTACCGGCACCGTCCCAAGGGATCGCGTGTCGTTTGCTTTGACGAATTTGGCCCGTTCGAACTGCGTCCGCAGTATGGAATGCACTGGGCAGGGCGCAGACATCCACAGCGTTTGCCTGCAACCTACACCCGATATCACGGGGTTAGGCATTTACTGGCGTTCTTTGACGTCTACCGTGACCAGTTCTGGGGATACTTCTTTCAGCGCAAGCGCTGGCAAGAGACTCTTCGTGCGTTCAAGCGCTTACGAAAACGTTATCCCCGACGAATACGAATCTATCTCATCCTGGACAACTTTTCACCGCACAAGCGTCCAGAAATACGACGCTGGGCACGAGAAAACAATGTTTGCCTGGTTTGGACGCCGACCAATGCTTCTTGGCTCAATCGGATCGAATGCCAGTTCACTGAAATCAGGAAGTTCAGCATCGACAACACTTTTCACAAAACGCATCGTCAGCTTCAACGCGCTGTACGTAGGTTCATCCGTTATCGCAACAAGCGCCAGCGTAACAAGGCAAAAAAGAAAACACAACATTAATTTATAGACCCGGTACTAGCTACTGCATTCTGATTGTTCAAACTCGGATCCTCGCCTTCTTCTGGGCGAGGATTCTTGTCTTGGGCGCATTTGTTCCCCCCTCCTGTTGCCTTTCTAGTGCCACTTCTAGTAAGAGATCTTGTAGTATTGCCATGCCTTCGGTATATTCAGAAAGGCACTAGCTACTCTGTAGTAGTTTTCGACTGCGGACTCTCTGGCTTGATCCTACGCATTGGCGTACGTAAGCCTGATTCTTGGCCCCATCTTTCTGAGGGAAGTCTGAACGGCACACATCCTCTATCGAAACGAATGTCTCTCCTGGTCAAAAATGGGACCGTTGTAACTCCGGACAAGATCGCGATTGCAGACGTCTACGTCGAGAACGATATCATCACTGCGATCGGGGAAAGTCTGACGCAACAATCGGAGACGACCATCGATGCGTCGGGGAACTACGTTATTCCCGGCGGCATCGATGTCCACACACATCTGGAAGCTCCGGTGGGGGGCACAACGTCCAGCGACGACTTTGAAACGGGAACTCGCGCCGCGGCGTTTGGAGGAACCACCTGTATCATTGATTTTGCCACCCAGTCGAGGGGACAATCGCTCCTGGAAGCATACCGGGTCTGGCGACAGAAGGCTGCCAAAGCAACAATCGATTATGGACTTCACATGATTGTTGTCGATGTTGCGGAAGGGCGGATAGAGGAACTTGATGACCTCGTCAGCGAAGGGATCACAAGTCTAAAGCTCTTTACGGCGTATCCCGGTGTTCTCATGGTGGATGATGCCGCGATTCTGCAGATTATGGTTCGTGCCCGGAATAAGGGAGCGCTCATAGCGGTGCATGCAGAAAACGGTGGGGCGATTGAATACCTCGTTCAGAAAGCCCGGACCGAGGGGCGCACTGCACCGATCGAACATGCATTGACTCGTCCTGCAATTGCAGAAGCTGAAGCGGTGCATCGGGTGATTGCGCTTGCGCGCATAGCGGATATTCCCCTCTACATTGTCCACGTCACGTCGGCAGAGGCACTCGAAGAGATTACTCGTGCACGCAAAAAGGGAATTCCGATCTTCGGTGAAACCTGCCCGCAGTACCTGTTCCTCACCATGGCAGAGCTGCGGCGACCGAATTTTGAAGGGGCGAAGTTCGTATTGACTCCTCCGTTGCGCGACCTTGCTGATCAGGAAGCTCTCTGGAAAGGCCTCCGGGATGGCGACCTGCAAGTCGTTTCAACTGATCACTGCCCGTTTTTCTTCAAGACCCAAAAGCGCGCCGGCCTCGACGATTTCACCAAGATTCCCAATGGCGGTCCCGGTATTGAACATCGGCTGCAACTCCTGTATCATTTTGGAGTGAATCAGGAAAGGATTTCCGTGCGCAGATGGGTGGAACTGGTCGCCGCGAATCCAGCGAGACTCTTTGGTCTCTATCCAAAAAAGGGAGCGCTTCAGGTCGGAAGTGATGCCGACATAGTCATCTGGAACCCCAACCAGAAGCACACGATTTCTGCGGCGTCGCATCATATGAACGTCGACTACTCGATGTACGAAGGCATCACTGTTCAAGGAAATGCGGAGACGGTCATTTCCCGGGGCGAGATCATTGTGAATCAAAATACGTGGTCTGCGAAGCCGGGGCGCGGCAAATATCTCAAGCGGTCTCCGTTCAACGGCACTTTGTCAACTGTACGCTGAACAGAACTCATCATGAGCAACTCCATTGCATTCGTCCTTGATGGAAACGCTGTCGAGATCGGATTCGATCGTTCATCTCGACTGGCGCCGACGACTACCGTGCTGAATTATTTGCGCGGTTTGCCGCAACACCGGGGAGTGAAGGAAGGTTGTGCGGAAGGTGATTGCGGAGCCTGCACTGTTGTTGTCGGTGAATTGCGAGCAGACAAGTCCATCAATTACAGAGCGGTCGATTCCTGCTTGCTCTTTCTCCCAATGATTCACGGAAAACAGTTGATCACTGTTGAAAACCTGAAGGGCTCATCGGGAAATCTTCATCCTGTCCAGCAAGCAATGGTGGACTTTCACGGCAGTCAGTGTGGCTTTTGCACGCCCGGAATTGTGATGACTCTGTTTGCCCTCTATAAAGGAGGCACCAAGCCATCGCAAGACGAGATCGCTGAAGCCCTTGCAGGCAACCTCTGCCGATGTACGGGCTATGAGCCGATTTTGAAGGCGGCTGTTGCCGCATGTAATGGGGGAGGACGGGATCAGTTTTCAGTTGATGAGGCGCGCATCGTAGGATTGCTGAAATCCATCTCTCCCGACGGGATCTCGCTTTCGACAGATCTCCAGCGCTATGATCAACCTGCGACGTTGGATGAATGTCTTGTTCTCGTGGAGAAGTTTCCTGACGCACTTATCATCAACGGTGCAACAGATGTGGCGCTCAGGGTCACGAAGAAGTTTGAGATTCTCCGGCACATCATTGACTGTTCACGAATCGCAGAGCTCAGGACGGTTTCGAGCGACAGTCACGCTCTGACGATCGGGGCGGGTGTCCGCATCAGCGAGGTAATGAAGCTTGTAAAGAATGATTTCCCCGGGCTTTACCAAATGTTGACGGTGTTCGCCGCCCAACAGATACGGAATGTGGCAACGCTCGGCGGGAATATCGGAACTGCTTCTCCGATCGGTGACACGCTTCCGGTTCTTATGGCATATGGCGCAGAGATTATTCTTCAGAGTCGTCGTGGGATGAGGCGTGTCAAGGCAGCCTCGTTCGTGAAAGGGTACAGAACGACGGATCGTCAACCGGATGAGTTGATCATGGCCGTCGCACTGCCGCGACCCTCGGCGGTGTCACGCATCCGGACGTACAAGGTGTCCAAGCGTCGCGATCTTGATATCGCGACTGTGAGTGCTGCATTCAGAGTGGACCTGGATGAAAAAGGAATTGTGAGCGACATTACTCTCGCGTATGGAGGGATGGCAGAATGCACAAAACGGTCGATCTCTGCCGAAGCCTTCCTCAAAGGAAAAGCATGGAATCGTCAGAGCGTTGAAGGAGCGCAACTCCTGATCGACATGGATTTCAGTCCGATTTCTGATGTGCGCGGAAGTGCAGAGTTTCGGAAAATCGCAGCGAGGAATTTGCTTCTGAAATTCTGGAGTGAAACAACGGAATAAATTCGAAACTCAAAACTGCATTTGCACTTCTCTTCGGATTTCGGTGTTAGAGGTTCGTATTTGTTTCGTGTTTCGCATTTCGAATTTCCATTGAGGTTGGTCTGAGCTGTTAAGGAAGTGCACTATGCACCAACAGATACCACACGAAAGCGCAGCGCTCCACGTCACTGGTGAAGCGCTCTATATTGACGATCTCCCGTCCAGCCCGAGTCTTTTGATAGGGCGAGTCGTCTACAGCCCTCACGCTCATGCCCGCATCGTGTCGTATGACCTGACGAAGGCGATGCAGGCTCCTGGAGTCGCTGCAGTGCTATGCGCAAAGAATATCCCGGGCCACAACCAGATGGGGCCGGTCGTCAAGGATGAGCCCTGCCTTGCCTCTGAGGAAGTAACATTTGTTGGTCAAGCGGTGTTTCTGATCGCGGCGAAGACGGACACTCAGTGCCGCGCCGCTGAAAAGCTGATTGACGTAACGTATCAAGCACTCAGACCGATTCTCACCATCGATGACGCGATTGCAGCGAACAGTCTCCTTGGGCCGGCACGAACAATGCAGCGTGGAGATGCGGACTCAGCCCTTCGCTCGGCTGGGCACAGAATAGAGGGAGAGCTGAGAACGGGTGCAGCGGAACACTGGTATCTTGAATCGCAGGCTTCGTTGTCTGTCCCGGGAGAAGGCACCGAAATGACGTTGTATTGTGGCTCGCAGCACCCCTCAGAGACACAAACTCTGGTTGCCGAAGTCCTCGGTGTGAAGAAAAAGGACGTGGTTGTAGAAGTTCGCCGAATCGGTGGTGCCTTTGGAGGCAAAGAGACTCAGGGAAATCATGTTGCATGCTGGAGTGCGCTCCTCGCCCGTGCGACCGGTTGCCCCGTCAAAGTCAGGCTCTTCCGCGACGACGACATGATCATGACTGGGAAACGACACCGCTTTCTGACGCGATACAAAGCCGGGTTTGATGATGAGGGAATACTACGGGCCGTCAAGATCGAATTGAACAGCGATGCCGGTGCAGCGACAGATCTCTCCTTTGCGATCATGGAGCGGGCGATGTTCCATTGCGACAATGCCTACTTTGTACCACACATGCATGTCCTTGCTCGCGTTTGGAAAACCAACCTCCCATCGAATACTGCTTTCCGCGGATTCGGCGGCCCTCAGGGAATGGCGGCGATGGAAGCGATCATCGACCGTATGGCACGCATCCTCCATAAGGATGCAGCAGAAATCCGGCTCAAGAATTTCTATGGCCTTGACTCGAACAATACGACGCACTATGGCCAGGTCGTGGAGAACAACCGGCTGCATCGAATGTTCGATGAATTGATGCAGTCATCGGAGTACGCCTCACGACGCAAAGCTGTCCGGGAGTACAACGCTGCGAATGAATTCACCAAGAAAGGCCTTGCCCTGACGCCTGTCAAGTTTGGGATTTCGTTCACGACGACATTTCTGAACCAGGCCGGTGCTCTCGTCAACATCTACAATGACGGCACTGTTCTCGTCAACCACGGCGGGATTGAAATGGGGCAGGGGCTTCACACGAAGATGCAGCAGATAGCGGCTGCGGAACTCGGCATCAGTATTGATCGCGTACGCGTGAATGCAACAAACACTTCCAAAGTTCCCAATACATCGGCTACTGCTGCCTCATCTGGAACGGACATGAATGGTGCGGCGGTGAAAAATGCGATCGACACGCTGAAAGGTCGAATTGCCGATTGCATCGCTGGCATGTTCAATGAAAAAGATTCTTCGGTGCAGACATCAAAGGATGATATTCGCTTTGAGCGCGACACGATCTTCGATGGCAAGCACCCGGAGCGATCCATTGGTTTCGCGGAAGCAATGCCGCAGATGGTTTTGCGCCGGGTGAGTCTGAGCTCGACTGGATACTATCGTACGCCTGGCATTGGATGGGACAGAGACAAAGGAGTGGGAACACCATTTCGCTATTACGCGTTTGGCATGGCTGTCTCAGAAGTGCTTGTCGATACTCTCACTGGCGCCACAACGCTACTTCGGACAGACATCCTCCACGACGCCGGAGATTCAATCAATCCTGCCATCGACATTGGGCAGATCGAAGGTGGCTACATCCAGGGAGTCGGCTGGTGCACCACAGAAGAAATAAAATGGGACGATGCCGGAAATCTGCTAACGCATTCCCCTGATACCTACAAGATTCCAACAGCCACCGATATTGCATCATTAGTTACAGGACTTACCTGTCTTGTCTGCAACTCGAAGTATGAAAATGGGAATCTCCACACCTGTCCGAAGTGTGGAGTCCAGGGTATTCTGGACGTTCAGTACGACTACGATGCGATCGGAGCGAAGCTCTCCCGTGCCGTCCTTGCAGATCGTCCGTTCAGTCATTGGCGCTACCGCGAGCTTCTTCCGATTTCTGCAGAAGCAGTCCTCCCACATCTAGCTGTGGGAGGAACTCCTCTCTACGACGTTCCGCGTCTTGCCGCAGCTGTCGGAATTCACAAGCTGTTTTTAAAGGACGAAGGGAGAAATCCCACAAGTTCTTTCAAGGACCGGGCAAGTTCTGTTGGTGTCGTGAAAGCACAGGAGTTCGGCTTCAATACCATTGCTTGCGCATCGACGGGAAATGCAGCATCGTCCCTGGCCGGACTGTCGGCTGCTGTTGGACTGCGGAGTGTTATCTTCGTGCCCCAGCGCGCGCCGGAACCGAAAGTGACGCAGCTTCTGATTTTTGGCGCAACGGTTGTTCGTGTGAAGGGGACTTACGAAAACGCGTTCGAGCTCTGTCGGGAAGCGTGCAGGAAGTTCGGCTGGTATGATCGAAACAGCGGTACGAATCCCTTCCTCGTTGAAGGAAAGAAAACTGCGGGGCTCGAGATTGCTGAACAATTTGGAGCGACGATTCCGGAATGGGTTGTGGTGTCTGTAGGCGACGGATGCACGATCGGAGGGATCGGCAAAGGGCTTCAGGAAATGAAGAAACTGGGATTCATCGATCGCGTGCCGAGACTGCTCGGCGTCCAGGCTGAAGGTGCGCGACCCATCCTCGATTCTTTTCTGAGCGGCAAGGATCTCATCCCTTCAGACACGAACACCATTGCTGACAGCATCGCTGTCGGTACTCCCCGCAACTGGCGACGGGCCATTCAGCAGATCAAAGCTTCGCGTGGAGAGATGATTGCTGTGACGGATGGTGAGATACTGGAAGCGATGCGTCTGACAGCGCGTCTCGGTGGAGTCTTCGGCGAACCCGCAGGTGTGGCTGGTGTTGCCGGTCTGAAGAAGGCGATCGCTCAGGGGGTAGTGAAATCCGGTGAATCAGCTGTTGTTGTCATCACCGGAAATGGACTGAAGGATGTGCAGTCCGCAAAGCAGGCTGTGGGGCAAGCGCTTGATATTGAACCCGATTTTCAGGTTCTTGAAAAACATTTGTTGGAACTTTCACTCATTTGAATTCAACACACGTGAGTCTTCTCCTCAAAAACACTAAAGCGATGACGCTGGCTCCGCCGGCAATCGAGGAATGTGATATCCGCATTGATGATGGCGGAATTGTCGATCGCGCCCCGCACCTGAGACCGAGGCGGGATGAGGAGATTGTTGATCTGCAGTACAAGATTGTCATGCCGGGCTTTGTGTGTTCGCACACGCATCTGTATTCAGCCTTGTCACGCGGCATGCCCGCACCGTCGTCTCCACCAAGAAACTTCGTTGAAATACTGCAAAAAGTCTGGTGGAAACTGGACAAAGCCTTGGACGAAGAGGCGATCTATTATAGTGCTCTCGTGGGTGCGATTGAATCGGTGAAGTTTGGCACAACCACATTGATTGATCATCATGCGTCTCCGAATTTCATCACAGGCTCACTTGATTTGATCAAACACGCGCTCTGTCAGGTTGGGACGCGAGGGATACTCTGCTATGAAACGACCGACCGCGGCGGGAAGAAGCGACGCAACCTTGGTCTCGAAGAGAATGAGCGGTTTGTGATGGAGAATGCCAGCAACGCCCATTTCCGTGGCACGATCGGTGCGCATGCGCAGTTTACGCTGGGCGATGATTCTCTTGTCTGGCTTGGCGAGTTGGCAGCTATGTACGACTGCGGGGTGCACATTCACGTGGCAGAAGACAAAGCCGATGTGCTGAACGCGCAGAAGGAACACAAGCAGGATATCATTGAGCGGCTCGCGAAATTCGGGATCCTCAGGAAAAAATCTCTCATCGTGCATGGCGTTCACCTCTCGAAGAAACAACTGGCAACCATTGAGAAATCCGGCGCGTGGATGGTTCATAATCCCAGATCAAATATGAACAACGCGGTTGGTCACGCCCCATTGAATTGGTTCGGTGAACACGCGGCATTAGGAACGGATGGGTTTCCCGCCGATATGTTCGAAGAATCGAAATTCGGGTATTTCCGAAACGCTGAGTCAGAATCGCCCGTTGGATTCTCCAGAATTCCCGAAATGTTGCACAACGGTCAGCGTCTGGTTTCCGAGTTCTTTGGCCATCCGTTCGGAACACTGCAAAAAGGATGTCCCGCCGATCTTGTGGTGCTCGGGTATTGTCCCCCAACGCCCCTGACGTCCCGTAATCTCCTCGGTCACTTCCTGTTTGGCATGAATTCGTCGATGGTTGAGCACGTGATCGTGAATGGGAACAGGATTGTTTGGAACAAACAATTGATCGGCATAGACGAAAACGATGTAATGCAGAAAGCGGCAAAAGTCTCGAAAAAGCTCTGGAGTCGGATGCATGGCAGATAAGCACAAAATCATCGGCAAGTCCGAACGCCGCGTTGATGCCTGGGGAAAGGTAACCGGGAGGGCGAAGTTCGCTGAGGACTATACCGTTGGACATCAATTGTGGGGAATGGTGCTTCGCGCGAAGTTTCCGCATGCCAAAATCCTCTCCGTTGATATCTCGCAGGCCGCAAGCCTTCCCGGTGTGGAGGCTGTTCTGACAGCGAAGGATATCCCTGGCAGCAAGACATTCGGAATCGTGTTAAAAAACCAGGCGATCCTGGCTGAAGATCGCGTTCGCTATCTCGGTGATGGTGTCGCGCTTGTTGCAGCAGCATCGAAGGAAATCGCTGAACGGGCAATCTCCCTCATCGTTGTTGAGTACGAACCGCTCCCGGTGGTATCCGATCCGGAAGAGGCGATGAAGCCCGGGGCACTGGTCATTCATGACGAAAAGAATGAATTTGTCCACCACAAGGTCCGCAAAGGAGATATTGAGAAAGGATTCGCGGAAGCGGACTTCGTCATTGAACGGAGATTCAAGACGCAGTTCATCGAGCATTCCTACATCGAGCCTGAATGTGTGGTTGCTGAGCTGGCAGAGCAAGGGGGCGTGAAGATCACAGGCTCGGTGCAGAACCTTTTCTCCAGCCGCCGATCGGTCGCAGATGCGTTGAAGATCTCTTTGAATCGTGTGCAAATCATACAGGCGACACTCGGTGGCTCGTTCGGCGGCAAAGATGAAGTGATGACATCGATGTGCTGCCGGGCTGCTCTTCTCGCGATGAAAACCGGCAAGCCTGTCAAGATGGTGAACACGCGCGAAGAATCAATGCTGGAGAGCTACAAACGACATCCCTACGTGATGTACTACAAATGGGGAGCCAGGAAGGACGGCACAATCACAGCGATGGAAATCCGCTGTATTGCTGACGGCGGCGCATATTCCTCAATGAGTCCCTTCGTAACATGGCGGTCGGTGGTCCAGGCGACCGGTCCCTACTATTGTGAAAACGTCAAGACCGATGTCTATGCGGCCTATACGAACAACAACTATACCGGCGCGATGAGGGGATTCGGTTCTCCGCAAGTCAACTTTGCCATCGAATCGATGATGGACGAACTTGCGGAACACGTCGGTATGACGCCGCTGGAAATCCGTCTGAAGAACGGCTTCGAGAACTACGCCGTCACTGCAACAGGGCAAAAGCTGAATCATACGGTGAGCCTGAAACAAGTATTGAGGGAGGCAGCACAGGCGATTGACTTTGACAGGAAGTGGAGAGAGTACCGTGGCGTGAAAGAAGGGGAGAAGAAGCGAGGTGTTGGCATCGCCTGCAGTTATCGGGGAGTCTCTCTCGGTGCGGAAGGCACTGATGCTGCCGAGACCATCGTCTCGGTTCAAACTGATGGAAGCGTCATTGTCTCCTCCGGTGTGACGGATATGGGGCAGGGAGCGCAAACGCAAATGTCACAGATCGCGGCCGAAGTGCTGGGCATTTCTATGGATCGGATCCAGTTCCTGAATACCAACACGAGCCGTGTCGCCGACTCCGGACCGACGGTTGCCTCACGCGGAACAATCATGGGAGGATCCGCCGCCAAGAATGCTGCAGAGAAAGTGCGGGCAACGTTGCTCGAAGTTGGTGCTGAGATGACAGGCGTTGAAATAATCGCTCTCGATCTGGCAGACAACTATCTGATTAGGAAGAATTCCATGGAGCGGCTCGCCTCGTTCGGTGAGCTCACAACCGCGTGCTTCAACAAAGGCAAGCCGATGATCGGTCTTGGGTGGCACAAGTCGCCACCGACTTCATGGCATGAAGAAGAAGGTACAGGGGAAGCGTATTTCACATTTGTCTATGGTGCAAACGCAGCCGAAGTCGAGGTGGATACCGGCACTGGCAAAGTGGATGTGGTCGACTTTGTCTCCGTCCATGATGTTGGCAAAGCCATCAATCGTGGAATGGTCATTGGCCAGATGTGCGGAGGTGTGGCGATGGGGCTCGGCTATGGGCTGCTGGAGGATTTTGAAATCGAAGATGCCATTCCGAAACAATTGAACTTCGACGAGTACCTGATTCCCACTTCGATGGATGTTCCTCGCATTAAGACGATCATCGTTGAGAACGAAGATCCTGCAGGACCGTTCGGGGCGAAGTCGGTCGGTGAACCTACGAATGAACTCGCAGCGCCGGCAATTGTCAACGCCATTTTCAATGCAACGGGAAAACGGATCTACGAGATCCCCGCGACCCTTGAGCGTGTGTTGCTTGGACATAAGCTTTCGCGGTCCGGGAAACGCGGTTCGGAACAAAAGAATTCGCTCGATTCGATGATGGTGGAGTCGTGCAAAAACCGGGGGGAGAAAGGATGAAGCCGTTCGAATATCATTCCCCGCGTTCCCTGCCGGAGGCATGCGCGTTACTCGCGGAAATCGGCGCTGATGCCAGGATTCTGGCCGGGGGAACTGATGTGCTTGTGGAGATGCGTAAGCCAGGTTCATCCTCCTCGAAAGCCGTCGTCGACATCACCCGGATCTCATCACTCAAAGGCATAGAAGAATCTGGGGATGAGATCGTCATTCGACCGCTCACGACTCATGCAGAAATTCTCCGTTCGAAGATTGTGGAACAGTATGCCCCGTTGCTGAAGTCTGCTGTTGCGGGTATTGGGTCGCCCCAGATTCGCAATCGAGGTACCGTCGGTGGAAATATCATGAATGCGGCAGCGTGCGCGGATACTGTCCCTCCTCTCATCGCTCTGAATGCGAAGATTAAGCTCCTTTCATCAAGAGGCGATCGAACAGTGGAGTTGTCCGAATTCTTCCTCAAGCCATATGCGACCGTTGCACAACGGGATGAGATCCTCGTTGAGATTCGGTTTCCGAAACTCCCCAGCAGCGCACGAAGCTCGTTCATAAAGCTCGGACGGCGAAATGCGCTGTCGATCGCCCGGCTGAGCGTAGCGGCAATCATGGTAAAAACAGAAGCCGGAGTGGTCAATGATGCGCGCATCGTGACCGGTGCCGCATTTCCAAAGTGGCAGAGAGTCCCCGAAGCGGAACATGTTCTCCTTGGACAAAAACCATCGCGCACATTGTTTGATGAAGCAGGAAATAAAGTCTCGGAGGCCTTAATATCATTCACAGGCAGGCGCTGGTCAACAGAATACAAGGAGCCAGTCATTGCTGTGCTAGTACGCCGGGCACTTGAAGCATGTAAGTAGAAAACGGGATGCAATTCATGAAAAGTGTTTTCATCAGGACAACGATCAACGGCAAAACGTACGAGCTTGATGTTCGTCCGAACATGACGCTCCTGGACTTCTTGCGAGACGAGCTGGGATTGACCGGCACGAAGCGAGGATGTGAAGTGGGCGAATGTGGAGCATGCACTGTTTTGATGAATGGACAAGCCGTGAATTCCTGCCTCATCCTTGTCCCCCAGATTGATGGCCAGGAGATCCTCACCGTCGAGGGGCTCGCAGAAGGGGAGAAGCTTCATCCGCTTCAGGAGTCGTTTCTGGACCATGATGCTGTTCACTGTGGTTTTTGCACTCCCGGCATGTTGATGAGCGCAAAAGACTTACTCGATCATACCCCAAGTCCTTCAGAGGAGGAAACCCGTGCAGCAATTTCCGGCAACCTCTGTCGATGCAGCGGCTATCAGCAGATCGTTGATGCGATTCGGGAGACGGAAGACGTGAGAAGTCAAAAGTCAAAATGAAAAATGAAAAAGGAAAACGTAGGACGACGACCGCAAATCCCAAATCGGAAATCAAAAATCGCCAATCGCCAATTGCAAATTGACAATCACACTCCCCTCATGAATTCCCGACAAGCCAAGATTGAATCAGAGCGTTGTCTGCAGTGTTTCGACGCTCCCTGCATGACGGCATGCCCGACGCATATCGATGTCCCGAAATTCATCTCGATGATCAGAACGAACAACGTCATCGGGGCCGCAGAAGTGGTCAAGGTCTCCAATGCGTTGGCGAACACGTGCGGCAAGATTTGCCCCGAAGAGGTCTTTTGTCAATCGGTGTGCACCCGAGGCAAACAAGACTCACCGATTCAGATTCGCGAATTGCATTTCTTCGCAACACAGCGGGAAGTGAAGAGAGGTTTTTCGGCGACAAGGAGATTTCCTGCGTCGGACAAGAAAATCGCGGTTATCGGTTCTGGTCCGGCCGGGCTTGGTTGTGCATTCGAGCTGACGAAACTCGGACATCAAGTCGACGTCTATGATGCTCACAAGCCGGGAGGAGTGCCCCGAAAGAGCATTCCGTCATTTCGGCTCGCAGGTCGTGAGTTGGAGTCGGATACAAAATTCCTCTCCACGTTCTTTAAAGTGAAGAAACAGGTCGTCGACTCAAGAACATTTCAACGAATCCAACGTGAGCATGACGCTACATTTCTGGCAGTTGGTCTTGGCCGGGATCGAATGCTCGGAGTCGCTGGTGAGAAGTTGAAGGGCGTACTTCCTGTTCTACAATTTCTCGAGAAGGCCAAGATTGCTCCATCGAAGATGAAGGTAGGCAAGAAGGTTGTTATCGTGGGTGGCGGCAACGTCTCGCTGGATGCGGCGGCGACGGCAAAGCGACTCGGCGCCGAAAGCGTGGTGCTCATTTATCGCCGGAGTGAAAAAGAGATGCGCGTGTGGAAAGGGGAACTTGCCGAAGCGAGAAGGCAGGGGGTGGAGATTCGGTTCCTCATCAATCCGGTCAGCGTCATAGGAAAAAGCAAGGTTGCTGGGATTAAGTGCAGGCGAACGCGATTAAGCAAACAGAAAGACAAGACCGGACGACTGATCCCTGTTGAAATAAAGGGCTCTGACTTCATACTCGACGCAGATACCGTCGTTATCGCCATCGGCCAAACGATTGAAGCAAACTGGCTGGGAGACCTCGACCGAAAGGGCGGAGGGTATGTAAAAGTGCGCGAGGACTTTCAGACTTCTGTCCCTGGAGTTTTTGCCGGAGGGGATATGATTGCCGGAGAAGGCACGATTGTGCAGTCCGTGTCGCAGGGTAAGTATGCCGCACGAGCCATCCACGAATACTTGTCAGCGAAGTGAAGGGTGTCTTATGGAATATCAGAAGCTCAAGGAAATAGAAATCTATCCGCTGCGCGATTTGTCGTACGACTTTCTGGGAATCCATTTCGAGAATCCCTTCATCCTTGCAGCAGCGCCTTCGACGGACAATCTTGACATGGTGCGCCGGGCATTCGAGATGGGTTGGGCCGGAGCGATCTTGAAAACGACGTCTGTGGAAGGGAACCGCGTGGATCTGGCGTATCCGATGATGTCGACGTTCGACCACGAAGGGCGAAAACTGTTCGGCATGGGGAACATCGATCTGATCTCCGAGCGTCACATCGACAAGGTTGAGCATGACGTCAAGGCTCTTAAAAGAGAGTTTCCGGAAAAAATGGTTGCTGCCAGCATCATGGCCGGGCGGAAAGAAGATTGGCAGTCCCTCGTCGAACGGCTTGAAAAGGCTGGTGCAGATCTGATTGAATGCAGCTTCTCCTGTCCTCAGGGAAATATCGGCGAAGATCCGGGAAAAATGCTTGCGCAAAGCCTGACTGCCACCGAACTCACAGCGCGATGGGTCAAAGAGGCCACGAAGAAGATTCCGGTCTCCATCAAGATCACTCCTCATGTCACCGATATCGTCGAGGTGGCGAGAGCTGTGAAGAGGAGCGGGTGCGATGCACTCACGGCATCGAACTCAATCCAGGCTTTGATGGGCATCGATATTCGTTCCTTCTCACCGTATCCAAGCCTGGGCGGGAAGTCTACATACAGCGGCATGACCGGTCCGGCGATCAAGCCGATCACCCTTCGGACGATAGCAGAAATTGCCCGCAATGTAGATATCCCGATTCTTGGCACGGGCGGAGCATCGACGTGGAGCGATGCCGTTGAGTTCATGGCGGTTGGAGCGGGTGTCGTTGAATTTTGCACGGTCGTCATGCACTATGGCTTCCGTGTGATCGACGACTTGAAGAGCGGAATGTCGCACTATCTCGACGAGATGGGCTTTCCCTCGCCTGCAGTTCTGGTGGGCAAAGCGCTTCCCAATATCGTGATGCATGATGATCTGCCCCGGAAGAAAATGCGGAGCCATATCAACGAGAAGCTCTGTATCGGTTGCGACCTGTGTTATGTCGCCTGCAGAGACGGCGGACATAGCGCGATCGATCAGCAGTCGAGTCGGGTGCCGCACGTTGAATGGGAACGCTGTGTTGGCTGTGGTCTCTGTCAGCACGTGTGCCCGGTCGAGAATTGTGTCGAAATGCATATCATGGCCTAAAGAATCCCTCCAGAAAGATCTGACTACGGGAAAAAGATGACACAAAAACAACTTCAATCGAAAATCAAGGAGCTGAAGAAGCTCAAGCTCGGCATGTTCAACAAGGATTTCCTCCTCACGTGGGAACGCAGCGACGACGAACTCAAGGGAGTGCTCCTTGTCGCTGAGCTTTTCAAGGAAATGCACAAAGCTGGTATTTCATTTCGGACATTCGACACGGGGCTCGCCATATCGATCTTCCGCGACAAGTCGACACGAACCCGCTTCAGCTTTGCTTCCGCAGTGAACGCATTGGGATTGGGATTGTCGGAACTCGACGAGGAGAAGTCACAGATTGCCCATGGCGAAACGGTTCGTGAAACTGCCAACATGATCTCCTTTCTTGCGGAAACAATTGGAATTCGCGATGATATGTTCCTTGGAGAAGGAAACAAGTACATGCGGGAGGTGGGAGCTGCGGTGCAGGAAGGATTCGAGAAGGGGGTGCTCCACCGCCGGCCGAGCGTGGTGAATCTTCAATGCGACATCGATCATCCGACTCAATCACTTGCTGATCTGATGCAATTGAGATCCTACTTCGGCTCGCTCAAGGAATTGCGCGGCAAGAAGATCGCGATGACGTGGGCCTATTCTCCCAGTTATGGAAAACCGTTGTCGGTGCCGCAAGGGATTATCGGCTTGATGACGCGATTTGGCATGCATGTGTCACTCGCCTCTCCAAAAGGTTACGATTTGATTCCCGACGTGATCAAGGTGGCGAAGGACAATGCCAGCCAACAGAGAGGATCATTCAAGATCGTTGAGAGCATGGAGGAGGCGTTTGAGAACGCGGATGTTGTGTATCCCAAATCCTGGGCGCCATTTCAGGTCATGCAGCGTCGGACGGAATTACTCATGAAGAGCGACAAACCTGGACTTGTGGAGCTCGAGAAGGAGTGCCTCGCCAATAATGCACGGTACAAGGACTGGGAATGTGATGAACGAAAGATGAAGCTTACGAAGAAGGGAAGCGCCCTCTACATGCACTGTCTGCCGGCTGACATCTCCGGCGTGAGTTGCGTGCAGGGAGAAGTGTCCAAAAATGTTTTCGAGAAATACAGGCTGGCAACGTACGCCGAAGCTAGCTTTAAGCCGTTTGTCATCGCAGCAATTATCTTTCTCACGCGGATCGAGAAGCCTCTTGATCAATTAGGAAAGCTCTTAAAAAAGAAGAGCCACAGATGACATGGATGTGACGGATGATGAATCCGTGACAATCCGTGCTTTTTCCGTGTAATCCGTGGTTAATCCACCAGGAAGTAACATGTCAAAGCTGATCAAACAACTCTCTCCGGACGTCATCAAGAGAACCGCACAGCGGTGCAAAGAGCGCGGTGTCATCATACCGACATTTGCGCAGATGAAGGATCCGAACCTCGTCCCGGCTTCCGTGAAGTCCAAACTCAAAAACATCGGACTTTGGGATGTGAATCCTCTGAATCTCTTTCGTATCACCTGGAAGAACGACACAACGACCGGATTGTTCGGTGGGGTGAATTATCTCGAGATCCCTTCCCGGGTGACGGGCGTCAAAGCACGAATCGTCGGACTCATCGGCAAGTACTTCCCCACGGGAGCGCACAAAGTGGGTGCGGCATTCGGCTGCTTAGTGCCGAGGCTTGTCAGCGGAGAGTTCGATCCATCGCGTCACAAAGCAGTCTGGCCTTCGACGGGCAATTTTTGCCGTGGAGGAGCCTTCGATTGCGCACTTCTCGGGTGCACCCCGGTCGCGATCCTGCCGGAGGACATGTCGAAAGAACGGTTCGAATGGCTTCGGGAAATTGGCGCTGAGGTGATCGCCACGCCCGGCTGCGAGTCGAACGTGAAGGAAATCTACGATAAATGCTGGGAACTCAAGAAGGATCCCGTCAATATCATTTTCAATCAGTTCGAGGAATTCGGGAATCCCATCTGGCACTACAATGTGACGGGACCTGCCATTGAAGAAGTCTTCACGCGTCTCGCTTCAAAGAACGCTCGCGCTGCTGCATATGTCTCCGCCACAGGATCTGCCGGCACGATAGCGGCAGGAGACTATCTCAAGAAGCAGTATCCCCATTTGAAGATCATTGCAAGCGAAGCTCTTCAGTGTCCGACCCTCTGGATGAACGGTTTCGGCGGACATCGCATCGAGGGCATTGGTGACAAACATGTCCCCTGGGTTCACGATGCCCGCAACACTGATGCGGTCGCCGCGATCGACGATGAAGATTGCATGCGCGTGCTTCGCCTCTTCAACGAAGCTGATGGGAAGAGCTATCTCGCTTCGCTTGGTATTCCACCGGCAGAGGTCGAGCGACTATCGTTGTTGGGTATTTCCGGTGTCGGTAACTTACTCGCCGCAATGAAGACTGCGAAGTACTTTGAACTGACCGAAGACGATGTCGTGTTCACGATCTTCACCGACTCGGTTGATCTCTATCGTTCACGGATCGAAGAACTGCGCAAGGAACGCGGTGCTTATTCCACCATCGAAGCAGCGAAGGACCATGCCGGTCCACTGGCGCATCAATCGATCGATTTCTTCAAGGAGTTGAGCTACTACGAACGGAAAGCGATCCACAATCTGAAGTACTTCACGTGGGTGGAACAGCAGGGAAGAACCTCCGAAGAGTTGAACGCTCAATGGGATCCCGAGTACTGGCGCAGCCTGTTCGAAGACGAAGTAGGGTACTTTGACAAACTGATTGCCGATTTCAACACGCTGGCAAGTTGAGGAATAAGAGCAATGCAAAAAGAGATTCTCGCAGCGGCGCAGAAGAATGAACGGAACATCGTGAAGTTCTTGCGCGACCTGATCGCTATCAAGTCTTTGAGTTCTCAGGAAGAAGAGGTCATCAACCGCATAAAGAAAGAGATGGAATCATGCGGCTACGATGAGGTGACGATCGATCCGATGGGCAATATCCTCGGACGCGTTGGAAAGGGAAAACATATCCTCGCGCTTGATGCGCACGTGGACACTGTTGACGTCGGGAATCCAGCGAACTGGACGGTCGATCCATTCAAAGGGGCGGAAAAAGATGGTGTCATCTACGGGCGGGGTGCATGCGACATGAAAGGTGCACTTGCATCGATAGTTTATGGCGGCAAGATCATCAAGGACCTCGGCCTCGAGGATGATTACGCGCTCTACGTTGTAGGAAGCGTCCAGGAAGAAGACTGCGATGGCCTATGCTGGCAGTACATCATCAACGAAGATAAGCTTCGCCCGGAAATCGTCGTTATTGCGGAACCAACGAACCTTGGTATCTATCGAGGGCATCGCGGCCGGATGGAAATCCAGGTCCACACAAAAGGCATCTCCTGTCATGGCTCCGCTCCCGAACGGGGCGTCAACGCAATCTACAAGATGGCTCCCATCATTCAGGACATCGAGAAATTGAATGAGCGCCTGACCGGCGAGCCGTTCCTCGGAAAGGGAACAGTCACGATCTCAGATATTCGTTCAACATCTCCTTCGTTCTGTGCTGTCGCCGACTCAGCGACAATCCACCTCGATCGCCGTCTGGCTGCGACCGATACGCTCACGTCTGCCACGCAAGAGATCCAGGATCTCGCGAGCGTGAAAAATGCCCGGGCAGAGGTCGTTGTTATCGACTATGCGGTCCCAAGCTGGCGTGGCCTGACGTATCCAACCAAAAAGTACTATCCAACCTGGCTCCTGCCCGAGAACCACCCCGCTCTAGCAAGCGGTGTTGAAGCGTTTCAGAAATTGTTCGCCCAAAAGCCGGTGGTCAATCGATGGCAATTCAGCACGAACGGCGTTGCCGTCATGGGCATGCAGCAGATCCCATGCATAGGTTTCGGTCCGGGAAACGAGATCTATGCGCATATGGCAACAGAACAAATTGCCATCGAGCAGCTTGTCAAGGCGATGGCGTGGTATGCGATGTTTCCTCTGGTCTATATCGGTTCCGCACGCGTCAAATAACTATGGCAATGACAGACATCTTCGCTGAAATAGTCGCCGCTCTGAGAAATCGAGAGAGTGTTGTCCTCGCGACGATCGTAGCCTCGTCCGGTTCGACTCCGTTGCCACCTGGATCAACGTTGCTTGTCAAGCAGGCGGGGAAAGCTGTGCTCGGTACTGTCGGCGGCGGTGCGGTGGAGGCAAACGTGATCAGGGAATCGATAGACTTATTTGTGGGGAGCTCAAGCTCGACCATCCGACAGTTTGAACTCAGCGAGGGTGATTCTGAACAAGGCATGATCTGTGGAGGCACCGTCGAAGTCTTGATCGAACGGATGCGTCCAGAGGATCTTCCGCTCTTTTCTCAATTGATTGGCCTCCGGAACGAAGGAGCTGATTGCATCCTCCTCCGTGGAGTTGACCCAACAACGACATCTGTGGGGCGTGTGGTGGTCACAGGAACAACGCCAGATGCGCTTCAGCAAGAAGAGGTTAAGAATCTCCTAGAGGCGCGTGGAGTTTCGGCGAATATGTTACTCCCGCTCTTACAGCGATCACATCGTCAAGAATCAGTGGAACGCGTGTCAGGACCAAAGGGGGAGATCATCATTCAGCCGATCGTTGGCTCACAACCCTTGATCATTTTTGGCGGCGGACACGTCGGGCGGTCACTTTCGAGTCTTGCCTCTCTCTCAGGATTTTCCATCACAGTCGTTGATGAGCGGGAAGAGTATGCAAGGAGCGGCCGTTTCCCAGAGGCAGCGAAGACGATCTTGAAAAACTGGAGCGCAGCGTTTGAAGAAGTGGAGATAACACCCTCGACATCAATCGTCATAGTAACCAGCGGTCACAAATCTGACGCTGAAGTCCTGCGCCATGCCGTAACGACACGAGCCCGCTATGTTGGGATGATCGGCAGCAGGAAAAAGGTCGCTGCAACGTTTGCACAGCTTGTGAAAGACGGAGTGCCTCTCTCAGCACTGCAACGTGCTCATGCTCCCATTGGTTTGGATATCGGCGCGGTGACGGCGGAAGAGATTGCGGTAAGCATTCTTGCTGAGCTCATCCGCGCGCGGCGGGGTTTTCGGGATGTATCTGCCCCGTTGTCTTCGCAAATGATCTCGTGGTTCGATCACCCTGAGGCGTGATCATCTTCGGAGAGTAAGCCCCCGGTCAAAAATCCCATCGAATTTGAACCGCTTCCGCGGTGTCAGGACTTTGGTCCTGACACTTTTGGCGCTATGTCCCTGGTTTGCTATTCGATGAATCGTCGGTCTTCTCGGGTTGCGAATGAAGCGCTCTGCTGAGAGCCATAGCGGGTCCCCAGTGTCCTTTTCTTTGTAACCAAGAGAGCAGTTTGCGAGGATCGAACAGGCGCGCAACTGAGAACAAGACCCACCCCACGGTCACTGCGCGCACGACAATCCACATCGCCTGCTCCCAGCTTGATCCTGTCATCACGACGACAGCCGCCACGACAATCACCGGTGCCCAAAACAGTGGACGCAGAAGGTCATGCAAGCCCCTACGGACCGCGACGCCCCACGTAGGAGCAGCGAAATTCCCTGCCACACCTCTTGTCCCCTTCGATAGCATCGCGGTAAGCCTTGCAGGAACTTTGTGCCGACGCAGCCAGGCAATCATTGTAACGAATGCGGACAATGAGCCGCACAATAACATCCAGAGGAAAATCAACGTGATGACGCCCGGCATGTTCAAGTGAAGCTGGCTTGCTGCCCATCGTATCACGATATCGACAGCCGGAAAGAGGTTATCGCCGATGAAGATGTACTGAAGCACTACTCCCTGCAGGGCAGCCCAGGCGCCGACAAACCAGCCACCGACGAGTATCCCGAAAACGTTCCAGCCGAGAATGGTCGTTGCGATAGTGAAAAGAAATCCCTGGACAGTAATCGCAAGCATCGGGCGGAGGCGTCCGCCGTAGGGAGAAAGGGCCTTCAATCCGGCCGAAATGAACGGAACCCACATGAGTCTGCTGCGGTCGGTGAGTCGATCGCCCGCATACATCATCACCAATGACTGGACGATGGAGAGGAAGAGGCCTGTGAAAGGCAGGCGTGTTTCGTGGAGGGCGGCCCCCACCGTTGCTTCGAATCCTCCGGCAGCCGCTCCAAACTGACCTACTCTTGTCCAATCGGAGTGATGAAGCACGAGAGCCTGCAACTTGGACAGCGCGTCAGGGGTAGTCGCATCGATCACGAGATCGAAGAGAATTCCCAGTCGCTGTTCGATATCACGGAGAGAGTTATCCCGAACAGCAACGACAACAACTTCCGGATTCGATCTCCGAAGAATTTCCCAATGCCCCATGTGACCCTGGCCGCGGGCTTCCATCGGTCCGAATTCATCGAGGACGAGCAGTGAAAGAGGATGCAGGTCTGAAAGGGAGGTTGCCCAGGCTGAGACCTCAGTAAGTGCCAGGGGATCAATCTGATAGGGTGGAGAAAGGGATTCATCACGACGTGCAAAGGGGATCGTCTTCCCCGATGCGATCATCTGAAGGAAGTACTGTTGTGCGCCCTTCCGTGGAACCCGGCGGGCCTGCGGGATGGCCAGAAAGCCGTCAACCGATTTGAGATGTTCCTTCCCCCACAGAACAAGCGAAGAGAGAACGGTCGTTTTGCCAGAACCAACGGGTCCGGTGACAGCAACAAGAACCATGAGGAATCCATAGAGAGATATTAATTCATATGCACTTCCTGTCCCGGACCGTCGATGCCTCGCGGCGGGCAATGACCCAATCGCTCAAGTCCTTCTATCATTCTTGATGAACAACGGTGCGGAGGAGCGGAGGGCATCTCGCAAGAGCGAAGAAGCGCATAACAACAATAATAGATGGTACAAAAGGGATGGTGTAATTGCAACTCGCGGGGGTGGGCAATCGACCGCGAGTTCCATACACCGATGATCCGATCACCCGATGACTCAATTGCCATGGTGCTGTTCGGGTGCGATGGATGATTCTGGAAGTTGTGATACAGAATAGCTAATATTGGAGGAGAACACAAAACGAGTTCATGATGGAGTGATCCGGCTGTGAAAGACCTTCAAGAAATTCTCAAAGCGTACGAGGCTGTTAAGCAAGCCGAGGGCAAGGCGGATGCAATGGGATCATCCAGATTCTCGTCGAGTCACTCCCGCTGAGTGCCCGTTCGCCGCACCTGACATTTCTCTCAGAGTGTATTTCCTCAGCCAAACCCGGAGTCATTGCGAGTGTCTACAGAGTTGACGGTGAGCTGAAGGCGGCTGTTGGGTCCCATCTCTTTCTCGCAGAGGACGGAAAGATCAAGGAAGATATCAAAAATCCAACCCTTTCAGCAGCTCTGACGGAAGACTGCATTCAGGCGTTTCGATCAAAGTCGTCGTCCAACAAAGAGTATCGGTTCACCGAAGGCGTCGTCGAGGCTTTGATCGAGTTCATCAGGCCGCCTCTCCCTTTGTTCATCTTCGGGGCGGGGGCAGAAGCGATTCCACTGGCGCGGATGGCGAAAGATCTTGGTTGGAGCGTCACCGTCGTCGACCATCGCCCGGCGTTCGCGAGCAAGGCGAGGTTCGCAACAGCCGATCAGTTCACGCTCGCGAGGCCTGAAGAAGTTGCCGAGAAGATTACTCTCAAGGCGGACGCGGTCGCTGTGGTTCTCACTCATGACATTTCTCACGACCTGGAGCTTCTGCGCACGCTCCTCCCGTCTGAGGCTTTGTACGTAGGCCTTCTTGGTCCCTCAAAGCGAGCAGAGCAGCTGCTCGAAAAACTGAAAGAGACAGGATTCACACCGACGCCCGAGCAACTGTCGCGGTTCCATTCACCCATCGGGCTCAACATCGGCGCCGAATCTCCAGAAGAAATCGCCCTCTCGATCTTGTCAGAGATTCAGGCCTTTCTCAACGGGCGAAGCGGCGGATTTCTACGAGATCTTTCGGGACCGATTCATCGGTAAGACTCTGTGTCTCATGACCTGGAGTTTCGGTTTTCGGATTTAGAATTTGGATTCGGGAATTCGGATTTGGAGTTTCGAATTTCCGCGTGTCACGAGCGAGCCAATGTTCCATGCCGCTCCCGAAGTGTTGACTGCTTGCCTATCTCTCGTGCTTCCACATACACGCATATGAAGAGCTCCGCGACAGCGATCATAATCCTTGCAGCCGGGAATTCATCTCGCCTTGGTCTCCCCAAGCAACTTCTCCAATACAAGAACAAGAGCTTCCTCAGACTCATCGCCGAGAAGGCTCTGGAGGTGCGACCTCTGGAAGTCATCGCCGTTCTCGGCTTTGCATCCGATCGTATGCAGCGCGAAATTGACACCTTGCCCATTCGGATCATTCTGAATCGTGAATGGACGGAAGGCATCGCCTCTTCCATCAGAGCCGGTATTGACGCTGTCCATCCTCAGGCCGAGGGGGCGCTGATCTCTCTGTGTGACCAACCCGCCGTGTCATCGGAGCTCTTGAGTCAGCTCATTTCCTTATGCTCGCCCGAGAAGCCCATCGCTGCGACTGAGTACAACCAGACCCTTGGTGTGCCGGCCTGTCTTAACCGTTCAATTTTTCCGGAGGTTCTCCTACTTCAAGGAGATGCTGGGGCGAAACGAGTGATCGCACGGGATAGGACCCGCGTGGCAGCCCACCTCTTTCCACAGGCTGCCATAGACATCGATACTCTCGAGGATTACCAGAATCAGCACTTTTCGCATGAATGACTTACTCCCACAAGAAATGATCCGACTTCATGTTCAGAGATTCTGAAATCTAGGCCAAGGGAAAAAGCATTCTGCAGACTGAGGCAATGGGCCGGAGAGATCATCGGCAAGATTCGAGAAAAAGCACGCCTCGTTCTGAGATGTACGTACTGCCGGTCATGCTATTCTCAGGAGCGCGAAGGTATACCATTACGGTTCGTTAACAATTTCTTAATTGACTTTTGAAGCATTTCCATCCATATTCTGGCGACCAATTTCGCCTGTCCGCTTCTGGTACGAGAACAGTAGGTAGAGATTTTTGGCCCTGATCCGCGTGGGGACGGAAACGTTCCCGGTCAACTCCCTGAGCCGCATCGTTCACCCTACGATAGAAAGCAGAAGACTCTACGTCACATCGAATGCACTGCTATCGTCTTCATTGGATCTTCCTCCTGATGCTTGGCGTCAGCATGTGCCTTGCCCAGGAGGGCGCGCCTTCCAAACTCAGAAAGCAGGCGGGTGATGAGAACTCCAAATTTACGACGGTCGGCAACATTGGCGTAACGGTGACCAACTATGGAGTCATCGGACACGGATTCCGGCTTTGGCCGCAACAACCTTCCATGCAGTATCCCAAAGGGTCCGGTGTCGAGCACATGTTTGTCGGAGGACTTTGGGTCGGCGTTGCGTCGGATGGTGGGGGCGGAGGGATGCGTGTGACGACGGGGGCAATTGACGTCTCCTCTCTTCGCACCGGCGTCACAGAGGGATTTGAGTTTACCACGGGGACCGATTCGCATGTCCTCGAACGATCTTCTCTTCCTGACAATCCTTTCTACGATCCCAATGCACTAAGTCATCAGGATTTCATTGCCGATTTCACCGACGTCAACACAACGAATCCAAACCAGAACAATGAATTGATTCCGAATCATGTCCCGGTCGGAATCAATGTTCACGTGGAATCGTATGCGTTCAACTTTGCCTTCGCTGACAATTTCGTCATCTTCAACTATACGATAAAGAACATCAATCCGTTTTCCCTTGACAGCGTCTATGTCGGTCTTTGGGCCGACCTCGTCGTTCGAAACACGAACGTGACGCCTCCGACGGTGGGGAGTCCTTTCTACAGCCATGGTGCAATGGGCTATGTCGATTCCCTGCACATGGCATACCAGTACGACTACGATGGCGATGGCGGTCTTGCGGACAGCTATGCTGCGATGCAGTTTCTCGGTTCGACGCCGTTCAAGACACAGACGTACTATAATGCATATCAGTTCCACAACACGACGGATCCGACATATTTCTCTCCTGCGACCGACCCCGACCGTTATGCGAAGATGGCGACCGGCCTGTCTCCAATCCAGGTTACCTTGATTCCGAAACCGGTCAATGGCATCACCTTAATCAGCGCGGGGTCATATAGCCATATTGCTGCCGGAGATTCGATCAACGTCGTCTTCGCAGTCATCGCCGCCAAAAAGAAAACCCCAGCGCCGACGACAGAGGACACGCCCGAACAAAAAGTCAATCTTTACAGGGCTGCGCAATGGGCGAGGAGAACGTACAACGGTGAAGATCGGAACGGGAACGGGATTCAGGACCCGGACGAGCACTGGACCAACAATGGGCAGCCACGGAGATACTTCTTGCCGGCACCCCCTGACGCACCGCACGTGAAGGTCATTCCCAAAGACAAATCGGTTGACCTCTATTGGGATAAAGTCTCAGAGGCTTCCGTCGACCCGATTTCCAATCAGAAGGATTTTGAGGGATACAGAATCTACGGGACTCGAGCCGGTTTCGACCTAACTGTTTCGCAGAATATTCTCGCCAGCCTGATTCTTCTCGGCGACTATGACAAGTCAGACGACAACATCGGCTACAACACCGGATTTGGCCATGTCAGATTGCCATCGCCTGTCCAGTTTGCCCCTGACACAACGCACTACTACTACAAGTTCACTGTCCCGCAGCTTCTGAACGGATGGCAGTACGGATTTGCTGTTACTGCTTATGATTCGGGGGACGCAACGATTAATCTCGAAAGTCTTGAAAGCAGCAAGCTTCAAACCCTTCGGCGTGTGCTCCCCGGAACACCGTCATCGCAGAGTGCCGATAACCCCGTGGGTGTGTATCCAAATCCGTACTATGCACGCGCCATCTGGGATGGAGGGGCCGAGAGGTCACGGAAACTGTATTTCTACAACCTTCCGACTCATGCGGAAGTCCGTATCTATACTCTCGTCGGTGATCTCATCGACCAGTTTGAACATGATGCTGCATCATACAACGGAAGTGACATCCGGTGGTTCCAGACTTTTTCTGACGGGTCGCAGATCTTTGCCGGAGGAGAACATGCGTGGGACCTGATCACACAGAAGGATCAGGCAGTCGCGACGGGTTTGTATCTGTACACCGTCAAGAATAAAGACACGGGTGATATTCAACGGGGAAAATTTTTGGTGATCAAGTAACTAGACCTTATGTTTAAGAACTCATAAGCCTCAACAATGAGTTGTATCTTTGGAGTGTCGAGGACCAAAGAACAACAACAAGGAGAGGCTTATGAAGACGCTGAAAGTTACAAAGGCAGACTTCACGGGTCAAGATATCTACACAGCCCTTGATGTGGGACTCAAGAGCTGGAAGGTGTGTATTATGACCGAGACGTATGAACATAAGACGTTCACGCAGCCGCCGGACGTGGATACTTTGGTAGACTATCTGCACAGAAATTTTCCTGGAGCGCGTTACCATTGCGTGTATGAGGCCGGCTATTGTGGTTTTTGGATCCATGAACAGTTAACACAGCGCCAAGTGGACTGTATCGTCGTGAACCCTGCTGATGTACCGACAAAAGACCGAGAACGCGCCTTCAAGAGCGATGGTGTCGATACCCGCAAACTGGGACGCGGGTTTCGCTCTGGCGATCTCGATGCCATCTATGTTCCCTCTCGGGCAAGCCAAGAAGATCGTTCTTTAGTTCGAACACGATTTATATTCATCAAGAAGCAAACCCGGTGTAAGAACCAGATCAAGGCATTGTTGAGCTTCTACGGAATAGTCATCCCGCCAGAAGTCATCAGTGTTCATTGGTCTCGTCGCTACGTGGCCTATCTGGAGCATTTGACGTTCCAACAAGACAGTGGAACTCAGGCCCTGAAGATACTGCTTGACGAACTGTGCTACCTGCGGACAACTATTGCACGAGTGACCAAAAGTATTCGATTGCTTTCATCGCAGCAACGGTATGAAGCTTCAGTGAAATATCTGGTGAGCATCCCGGGCATCAGCACGGTCGGCGCCATGATCCTATTAACTGAGCTTGTCGACATCCATCGGTTCCGCAGCCTGGACCAGCTTGCCAGCTATGTGGGCCTTGTGCCCGGCGAGCATTCCAGCGGTGAACAGGAGATCACAACCGGGATCTCTCGTCGCCGCAACCCATTCTTACGCGGAGTGCTCATTGAGTGCGCTTGGGTAGCTGCCCGGAAGGACCCGGCTCTGCTGCTTGCTTTTACAAAGCTCAGCAAGCGGATGCCAAAGAACGATGCGATCATTCGCATTGCACACAAACTCTTGAACCGGATTCGCTACGTCTTGTTACATCAGCAGTATTATCAATCCTCTGTTGTGGCAACAGAAGCTGCCTGACAATTGGAACAACAACTAGCGAAGACCGATTTTGTTCGTGGGTGAACGCACAGCGGCACTTGCAGTCCGACCAAGTCGGCATCTGCTCTTATCTAGACTGCGTGCCCACATTGAATGCCCTGACAAAGGTAATGCAGCATCTCCAACACAAGATTGTCTGCTGATAAGAGTATAACCGGCTTTTTCGCTACCGCGATTGAGGCTTGATTCTTAACATAAGAGTGCC
>JAPLFP010000151.1 GCA_026390585.1 Ignavibacteriales bacterium
TCTTTCGAATGATCGAAAGCAAACAGGTTTCGCTCCTGAGTGCCGAGACTGATGCGGAGTTGTACGAGATGACGATTGCCTATCTCACCGGGCGCGGCTATGAGCAGTATGAGGTTTCGAACTTCGCGAAACCCGGATTCAAATCCAGGCATAACAAGAGCTACTGGGATCACATGGACTATTGGGGTTTCGGACCATCCGCGCACTCGTTCATGGCCAGAGGCCAGCACTCCGATGGTCCCGAACGGTCTTGGAACGTTGCCAACCTTTCCGACTACTGTTCGAAACTCGAGCTCGGTCAACTCCCCGTCATCGGGATGGAACATCTGGCGATTAACCAACTCGTCGAAGAGGAGATCTTCCTCGGTCTCCGAAGTGAGGGAATCGACCTCGCTCGCTTTCGAAAGCTGTTCGGCAAAGATCTGATGACGGAGAACGAATTGAAGGTGAGGGATCTACTGGAGACCAGTCTGGCGGTCGTTGAGGACGGCAAGCTCCGCCTTACGGCAAAAGGGTATCCGCTGTGTGATGAGATTTGTGCTTCCCTTCTCTCGTGAAATCAGTATTGCAGTTCAAAGCATTTCATAATAGATTTTTCAGACTTCTGTTTTTTGGGATTATCACTTTTACAAGAGGAGTGCATGGAACATAAGAAGGTCAATCGGATTGTAGCGCTGGGCGTTTTCTTGGTTTCTCTAGCCACCTACGTCGTTACGCTCTCTCCTACCGTGGTGTTCTGGGATGTCGGCGAGTTTTGCGCTGCTGCGTTTTCCGTTCAGGTGCCTCACCCGCCGGGGGCTCCGTTGTTTCTTCTTCTCGCCCGTGTCGCTTCTATGATACCATTCGCGTCCGATCTGGCAGTGAGGATGCACTTCATCTCAGCATTCGCGAGCGCGATTGCCTGCATGATCCTCTACCTTCTTGCCGTGCGTTTCATCCTGAAGTGGAGAAAGGTGCCCCAGACTTTCTATGATCGGATTGTTGTCTACGGATCAGCGGTGATTGGCGCGCTGTCTCTGGCATTTAGTCCCACGTTTTGGTTCAATGCTGTCGAGGCCGAAGTCTATGGCATGAGCATGTTCTTCGTGAGCGGAATCATCTGGCTTGGGTTACGATGGTACGATCGCGCCGACAAAGAGCGCGGGGACATATACCTGCTCCTCATTTTTTACATCGTTGGTCTCTCCGTCGGCGTTCACTTGCTGGCAGTCCTGGCTTTGTTTCCCGTCATGCTCTTGTACTATCATCGGCACTATGAATTCTCCATCCGGACGTTTCTCGTCTTTGGAGGCATCTCTCTTGTCATTTTCGCAGTCGTCTACCTTGGAGTTGTAAAAGCCCTGCCGTCGTTGCTCGACGGGGAGTTTGGCGGATCGAAGAGCGAGATCTTCGCGTATCTGCCGTTCATCCTTCTGGGCGCGGCCGCCTACGGCGTCTATGAGTCGATCAAGAGGCAGAACCGCATCCTCAACGTTGCACTGTTGAGTTTCCTCTTCATTGTCCTCGGCTATTCCACCTATGCGTTGGTGTATGTCCGTGCAAACGCAAAACCACCGATGAACGAGAATGATCCGAGTACGATGGCACGCCTGGTGTCGTACATCAACCGTGAACAGTACGGCGAAGCTCCGTTGATCAACCGGCGATGGAACACCGAGCCGGAACAGAAGGCTGCACATCAGAAGTACGCCAGCGATATGGATTATTTCCTCAAGTACCAACTTGATCACATGTATCTCCGATATTTTGGCTGGAATTTCGTCGGAAGCGCGGGGGACTTCAAGGAGGCGGGTGTCGACTGGAAACAGCTGTACGGAATTCCGCTGTTTCTCGGCATCCTGGGGGCTTTCTATCATTGGCGCAGGGACTGGAAGATGGCGTCGGTGGCAACAGCGGCGTTTCTGGTGTTGGGTTTGGCCCTCGTCGTGTATTTCAACATGCAGGAACC
>JAPLFP010000293.1 GCA_026390585.1 Ignavibacteriales bacterium
CGAGAGAACATATGTAATCATCAGATTTCCGTTGTGATTGAATAGGCGAGCGTCATCGAACGAGTAGCCGTCGAACTATGATGGAAACTTAATGTCGGAATTCAGTACTCCATCGTTAATTGCCAGAACTGTTTTCCAATCCTTAGCTGGATGATACCTGTGGGTTGTTATCATAACATCACCATGCAATATCATGCTGAGATTGTAGCAGAACCTGTTTGAAGTGGATGAGCAAGATCTCACATTTATTGGAAGCTTCTTTTCGATGCAGCCCCTAGCTGTTCGGATCAACTCGTCCTTTCTGCGCGGGAAGTCCGAATAGCGACAGTGCATTGAGAACCTGCTGCTCCATCCCGATCCATGCCAGCGCGAGGGCTTGTCGGTCACGAGCGCGATGACTGGTTTCGAGCAAGCCTTGGACATGTGGAGGTGAGCCGTCTCCACGGTGACGACGAGATCCGCCGCATCCATCAGCGCCAGCAAGTCAAACAAGTGAGGGGCCTGTATTGACGAGAGTCGCACGACCTGATGCGACGGAAAGTTTTCAATCAGGAGCTTCGCCAATTCCTCCTTGTGCGGGAACGGAGAGCTTTGAGAGTGATCGGCAAAGATGATGGTTGGCTTTTCATTAACCTTTGGGGTTAATGATTTGCTCCTTGGTATCACCAGCGGCAACTTGTCCCACTTGTCCAACATACCGCCGCGATCCCATTGATCGTATTGGAACGATGGGTGGCGATGCTCGAACGTGAACCCCTTGCCGTGCAGCTGAGTCACCTTAACATCTCGGCTGTCTTCCTTTGCAAGCTTGATAGCTCCAGACAGGTCCTGCATAGAGCCCTCGAACTTCTTTACCTGAACGTAGTCAACGGCGCTAAGAAGCTCGCTGTATGGGCGCACCGCTACGACCTCCGGTTTCACACCAGACTTAACGTAGTCGTGGTGGATCATTGGGAGCGCACTAAGCATGTCTCCATACTTAGATGTTTGAACCCATGTGGACATGCAAGTCTAGTTGAGCGACGGCTCTGGGGGTTGATCTGGCGGAAAGAACCCGGCCAGCTTGAACACAACCGTCTGCTTTGAATCATTGACGGAAGCGGCCTCGAACAAGAACGATCCAATCTTTATCTTGGACTTAACCGGAATCATTTCTGATACGGATAATTTGACCCCGTCCGGAATATCCTTGATGGCTATGTATTGTTCTTGATGGGTCATATCTTGTCGAATTCTGCGGCCATTGATCCGATGTCCTTGGTGGATGTTTGCGACGACCCTGAAGATATAGACGCAGTAGCGCTGCCCGGATCAGACTTCTTGAATTTGCCGAGTTGAGCCTTGAGGGATTCGATCTCAGTGTTTGCCTTGGCAAGCGCTGCCGCCACACGGGGCATCGCCGCAAATCGAGCGCGAATAACTGCCGCAACAGCAGCTCGTTCGTCTGGCTTCATGGAGCCAAGCGTAGTCTGCAACGAATCAAACTTGTCATAACCCTCCGTAAGGATCTTTGAGCCTTCCGGATCTGCGTCCGATGGGGCAAAGTATTTAGACCCGACAGGGTGATTGCGGAGGGATTCGTCAGACGCTCGGAAATGAGAATCAAACTCATCCTTCTCGCGTTTGCTGAGTGTTTCTTTCTCGAGCTTGTTCTTGTCAACGTTCTCGGCGTGTTCTGCTACCGCAAGCTCAGACGCTGCGCGAATGCGACCGATCTCGTTGATGCGAGAGATGACGCGATGAGCAGATCGACCAAACGAGTTGTGGATGAACTCATCCTGATCCTCGATCGGCAAGCTCATGGCCTTTTTGAAGTCAGCTTCCGTTGCCGGGCGTGTCTGAGTTTCGCCGTCCACAGTGTAAGAGAACGTGAGGCTCTTGATCT
>JAPLFP010000089.1 GCA_026390585.1 Ignavibacteriales bacterium
TAGCAGAGTTCTACAAGAGTGTCGAGAAGGAACAACTCATTCCTCCGAAT
Source organism: Ignavibacteriales bacterium (assembly GCA_026390585.1). Classification (GTDB taxonomy): domain Bacteria; phylum Bacteroidota; class Ignavibacteria; order UBA10030; family UBA10030; genus UBA9647. The sequence continues at coordinate 51 of JAPLFP010000089.1, forward strand.
GCACCAATCGACTTCGTGCCTAAGAGCGGACAAGACTAGCGCGTGCGTCTTCAAATGCGAGGATGCTCATGATCTCGGCAGGCGGTCGCCCTCGCGTATACAATTGAGCCATGGTTCGCATTGGACGAGCGATATGGTTGAAGAACGCTTTGTACCCTGCGCACAGATAGTTCAGCCCCGGCTCGCCGTCGGGGGTTAGAATGAAACGGTTCTTTGGGCATTCGCCATTGCATGCAAAACGTACGTCGCACTCACGGCATTGGCGTGGAAGCAGGGCATATTTGTCATTTCCGAATTTGCACTGCTTGTCTGACGCAACTAGTTCCTCCAAGTTCTGATCTTTGATATTACCAAGCAGATATCTTGGCTCGACAAAATGGTCACACGAGTAGATGTCCCCGTTGTGCTCCAAGGCCAGCGCCTTACCGCATGTCTCGTCGAAGATACATATTGTTGCGGGCAAGCCGAGCCATGAAGCCAGCGCTGCCTCGAACACGTTAACATGCATTTCGCCGACGTCGCGCCGCACCCACTCATCAAAGACACTTGTGAGGAACATACCCCACTGCTGCGGCTTGACCGAGCGATCGGTAACCGTGTTGCCTTCTTGACGCAAGGTACTCCCGTCCGCGTTCACGCGCTCCACGATTGGAATGAATTGTACCCATCGCGCAGCGAGTTCATCTCGGAAAAAGCGATACACCCGAAGTGGATGGTCGCCGTTGGCTGCGTGGACAGTGCAGAGGACGTTGAAGTCGACTTTGCTATTCTGCAGCAGACGGGCGCCCTGAATGACTCTGTCGAACGTAGGCGCTCCTTCTTTGTCTACGCGAAAGTGGTTGTGCAGCTCACGCGGTCCATCGAGCGATAGCCCGATGAGAAAATGGTTCTCGCGGAAGAATCGGCACCACTCATCGTTCAGTAGAGTACCGTTTGTCTGCAAGGTGTATTGGATGCGCATGCCAGGGCGCGCGAGTCTTCTCGTGTACTCTATGGAGCGTTTGAAGAAATCCAGTCCAATGAGGGTCGGCTCACCTCCCTGCCAGGCAACGGTGATGTCCGGGACCTGCTGGGCATCGATATACTGGCGTAAGTAGGTCTCCAACAATTCGTCGTTCATGCGCAGTCTGCTGCCTGGATACAACCTTGTTTTGGGAAGGTAGAAGCAGTACTTGCAGTTGAGGTTACACAGGCCCCCCACCGGCTTTGCCATCAGATGAAAGGCCAGGGGCGCATTCCCCATAATCTGGACCAAACTACACCGTGCCGTCCCTAAACTGTCCTCGCGCAGCAGTGCTATCAAGATGCCTGCCCAGTAGGCGTTTAGATCTCGTGGTCAGATGAGCCACATCCAGTCGGGACTGCAATTCCCAAAGAATGTCAATGGCCGACAGCTCGCGATTCACGACTTTGGCAAGAGAGACCTGTGTGTGCGCGGGTACGATTGTGCGAGCGCCTGAATTTGAACCGTCGTCCGTCGGTTGGGGTTGATTTTTGTGTGTGTGCGCACCAGCCTACCCACACACACGAAAAACAAACTAAGCTTCAACTGTCATAAGTTGGCTGCTAGTTCAAGGACAACTTCTTCGATCCCTTTGCCGCGTGCATTTGCAAAACCCTTCCCATGACCAGTAATCTTGAACCCGCATTTTTCTAGGACGCGGATGGAAGCAGTATTGTCTTTTGAAGCACGCGCATAAATTGGGCGGACTTTCAGTTCGCCCAAGAACTTTGAAAGCGCTTTGGTGGCAATGCCCTTTCCCCAGTATTCTCTTCCAATCCAATAGGTTACTTCTTGTTTGCCAAACTCTTGGTCGATGAAGCTCGCGACCGAACCGACCACATACCCCTCGAAAAGTATGGTTCTTTTCATTATAGCCTCGTCACTCAGAATCCTTCTCCAGTGCGCGTCGAAGGCACCTCTATCCGCAGGATTCTTGGCTGCGAAAGCGGCCATGTAGTTGGCGGTTGGGTCTGACTCATACTCGAAAAATATGGGTAGGTCAGTTTCTTCCACATCTCTCAGCATGACATAGTCTGCCAAAGCGCTTCCTATCCTCAGAATCAGAGTTGAGAAGTCGATATATGTCTTGGAGGATTATTCAGCGTACAGTTGAGAAATCGAAAATAATGTGACAAGAATCGAGAAGTAGAAGGGCATTCAAAACCCAAAGAATTCCGCTCGACGCCATTCCAGCTAATGCGAGCAAATCGGCATTATATGTCTATATGTTTGGGAAATGTGCGGATGGAGGCTATTGGGGCGATGAGAGGCGTTCCATCGATCCGCAGTGAAATCGAGAGATTGTCGGCCAGTTGATTTCGGGCGTTCGACAATTCATTTCGAGTCCCGAACAGGTTTCGCGCTAAGGAGAGCCTGTAACCTCTTGATGGCCTTGGTCTTCTCGTTCTCGCCGACCTTCGCTTTCTGGGTTGCGTTTTCGATGATCTCGATCGTCTTGTGATATGTTCTCCTGTCAACTGGGTATGGGATGCCGTCTTTGCCTCCGTGCGCAAAGCTGTACCTGGCAGGGTCTTTCCATGAGGGTGCCGTTCCGTAGATGAGTTCTGAGACAAGCGCTAGGGCTCGAATGGCTTTGGGGCCGATGCCTCGGAGGGCCACAAGCTCCTCGTAGCTCTCAGGTT
>JAPLFP010000263.1 GCA_026390585.1 Ignavibacteriales bacterium
TTGGGCCCAGCCGAGGTTCGCACGGCTGCGCCGGACGAGACAGCGCACCTGAAATCCGCGCTGAAGCAGGAGCTCAATGGTATGGCTTCCGACAAAACCCGTTCCGCCTGTGACAAGTGCAGTTGGAATCGAGGTATCCCCCTCAAGTGAATGGTTTCATTGACTTTCGTCGCTTATTGAAGTATATTCAAAAAAGTTTGGATTAGCAAATTTGCACTCTTTCTCTCCTTTGACTCTCATTTAACCTGAGGTAAGTGTGGATCTATTTGATAAATGCAAGAGCTTTACACGCGCTGACGACACGAAGGCTTTAGGACTCTATCCGTACTTTCATGCAATCCAGGAAAGTGAAGGACCTGTCGTTCAGATTGAGGGCAGAAAAGTCGTGATGGCTGGATCCAACAACTATCTCGGCCTTACTGCTCATCCCAAGGTAAAAGAAGCAGCGATCAAAGCCGTGCATAAGTATGGCACTGGATGTTCCGGCTCACGATACCTGACTGGCACACTCGATCTTCATGTGGAGCTCGAGGCGCGCCTGGCAAAGTTCATGGGGAAGGAAGACTGCCTTCTCTACAGCACTGGATTCCAGACGGCACAGGGAATTATTCCAACTCTGGTGGAGCCGGGATCCTTCGTCGTCTCCGACAAAGACAATCACGCATGCATTGTGGCGGGCAACCTCATTGCCAATGGTGCGGGTGCGTTTGCCGACAAGGAAGCTCAGACCGTGGTCCGGTACAAACACAACGATATGAAGCATCTGGAGATGATGATTTCGAAGTTGCCGATGGATACTCCCAAGCTCATCGTCTCGGACGGTGTCTTCAGCACCTCCGGCGAAATCGTTGATCTACCGAATATGGTAACCGCCGCGAAGAAGTACAACGCCCGAATCCTGATTGATGACGCTCATGCTATTGGCGTCATTGGCAAAGGGGGAAGGGGAACCGCCAGCCACTATAACCTGGAAGACCAGGTCGATTTGACCATGGGGACCTTCAGCAAGACTTTTGCGTCTCTCGGTGGATTTGTCGTTGGCGATCGGTCAGTGATCAACTACTTGAAGCATCACGCTCCGGCCTTGATTTTCAGCGCTAGCCCGACTCCCTCTTCAGTGGCTGCTGCGTTGGCCGCTTTGGACGTTCTGGAAACAGAACCGTGGCGCATCGAGAAACTGATGCGAAATGCCCGCAAGATGCGTCAGGGTTTGAAAGGGATGGGCTACAAAGTCGGCGAGCATGATTCCGCTGTGGTGCCTGTGATCATCGGCGACACTGAAAAAGTCCTAATGATGTGGAAATCGCTGTTCGAGGCGGGGGTGTTCGTCAACGCCTTTATCCGCCCCGGCGTCCCTCCTGGTCTGGAAATGCTCCGAACGAGCTACATGGCGACCCACGAAGATGTACATCTCGACAAGATTCTGAGCGTTTTCTCTGATGTCGGCAAGAAGTTTGGCGTCATCAGCTGAGTCCTACTCATGGTTCTTTGGACTGTACCATAGGAGTTCAGAAGCCGCCGCGCGATGCGTGGCGGCTTTTTTGTTCCAATCGTGACTACAACAACCAACCATATTTCGTCGGGTGTCTCTATGAGTGATATCATCATCCAGCCGGTTGTCACTAACGCTGACCGCGATCAGTTCATCAAGTTTCTGTGGAAAGTCTATGAAGGGAATCCCTACTGGGTTCCGCCACTTCTGATGGATCGTAAGAAGCTCATGGACAAGAAAAAGAACCCGTTCTACGAGCACTCGGACGCTGAGTTCTATATTGCGAAGCGAGACGGGGTCATGGTCGGGCGCATCGCCGCGATCGTCAATCACAATCATAATAAGGAACACAACGAAAAGACTGGTTTTTTTGGATTCTTCGAGTGTATGAATGATCAACACGTGGCGAATGCTCTTTTTGATACGGCAAAGTCCTACGTGAAGTCGGAAGGAATGACTTCGTTCCGCGGGCCCGCGAATCCTTCTGTCAATGACGAGTACGGATTGCTGGTGGAAGGATTTGATGAACGCCCGACTGTCCTCATGCCGTATAACCCGGAGTACTATGTGAAGCTTGTCGAAGGATACGGATTCAAGAAGGCCAAAGATCTTTATTCATACAAACTCTCTCAAGAGACGGTCTATTCTGAGCGGTTCAACAGGGCAAACACACTCGTGAAAGAGAGGAACAACCTCACCATACGCGCCGTCGACATGAAGAAGTTTCATCAGGATGTGGAGGTCGTGAAGAAGATTTACAACGCTGCGTGGGCGAAGAACTGGGGTGCAGTGCCGATGACCGATGGTGAGATGGATGCGTTGGCGGAAGACTTGAAACCGGTCATTGTACCGGACCTTGTTCTCTTTGCTGAAAGCAAAGGCAAGACGGTCGGATTTGCACTCTCTCTGCCGGACATCAACATGGCACTCTGGTACAACAGGAAAGGTCGACTGCTGCCCGGACTGATGCAGTTGTATTTGCGCAAGAAAGAAATTAACTTGGTGCGTATTATTGTGCTTGGTGTTCTTCCAGAGTATCTCAACACCGGTGCAGGGGGTGTGCTGTTCTATGAGACCGCCGTTCGGGCACGGAGGCTCGGCTATGAATACGGCGAAGCGAGCTGGGTACTTGAAGACAACGTCAGAATGAACAAATCTGCGGAAGCGATGAACGGGAAGATTACCAAGCGTCACCGAATCTACGAGATGCCTATCTGATCAACCAGTACCTCGCCCATCGAACGGAACCGGGATATCTTATGCCGATAAACAAAGTTGAAAAAATATGGATGAATGGGACGCTCGTGAACTGGGACGATGCCAAAGTTCACGTTCTGACTCACGCAATGCACTATGGTTCAAGCTGGTTCGAAGGGATTCGATGCTACGAAACAAAACGTGGTTCGGCGGTTCTGTGTCTCGATGCACATATCCGGAGACTCATTGATTCTGCCAAGATGTACCGCGCGGAAATACCATTTACGCGGCAGCAACTGATTGATGCCGTCAAAGAGACGATTCGCGTGAACAAGATGAAGGCTTGCTACATTCGGCCGCTCGCGTATCGTGGCTACGGTGAGCCGGGGGTGAATCCGTTCGGTTCCCCCGTTGATGTCATGATCGCCGTGTGGGAATGGGGTGCGTATCTCGGAGGTGAGGCTCTGGACAATGGTATCGACGCCTGTGTGTCGTCCTGGCACCGGCCGGCTCCGAATACTCTCCCCACGATGTCGAAGGCCGGCGGCAACTACCTTGGCTCCCAGTTGATCAAGATGGAGGCGCTCCTCGATGGCTACGCTGAGGGCATTGCTTTGGATGTGCAGGGATACATCAGCGAAGGCAGCGGCGAAAACATCTTCGTCGTGCGAGATCATGTTCTCTATACTCCTCCTCTGATTGCGTCAATACTGCCCGGCATCACACGTGTCTGCATCATGAAGCTCGCTGAAGATGCTGGCATACGACTCATTGAAGGTCCGATCCCCAGAGAAATGCTGTACGTTGCAGATGAGGTGTTTCTCACAGGCACAGCAGCCGAGATCACACCTGTTCGATCGGTGGATAAGATCGCTGTCGGCGAAGGAAAGCCCGGGCCGGTAACCAAGAAGCTGCAAGAGATGTTTTTTGACGTTGTGCGCAATGGCAATGACAAATATCGTTGGTTAGATTTCGTGTAACTGCAGGAGATCCCACGTGTCGAACTCATCGAATGGAAGCGCGGTCTGGAGAAACCTCTTCTCCGGCAAGAGTATTCTTGACGGGACCACAGAATCTGTACTGAGCAAGGTCCCCGCCTTTGCAGACCTTTCTGCCCGCGACCTGCGTCGGGTTGCCGCGATCGTTCACAAGAGAGAATACAAAGCAGGCGAACCGGTGTTCTACCAGGGGGACCCGGGCCTGGGGATGTTCATCATCCAGGAGGGTGAAGTCTCCATCCGGATCTCAGAGCGGGAAGGAGAGGAGAAAGAATTAGCAGTACTTACTGATGGTGACTTTTTTGGTGAGCTTGCTCTTCTTGATGAATCCCCTCGTTCTGCAACGGCGTTCTGTAAGACCGATTGTTCCGTCATCGGATTCTTCAGAACAGATCTCATGGAACTCATAAAGGAGAACCCCGATCTCGGCATGAAGATTGTCATGAAGTTTGCCGAAATTCTCGCAACGCGCCTTCGAAAGACCGACAAAGAGCTTTCCAAAGTCCAAAGTCAGCTCGACCGTCTCGTTTCCCAGAGTGAAAAAGAATCAGCTTCACTGGAGGACTACGATGGCAAAGACAAATCGACGCCAACCGGCAAAAATAAGAAAGCGACCAGCGCATAGTAGTCAACGTACGCATTCACAAATTGACCTCCGACGCATTCTTGTTCCGATCGATTTTTCCGATCATTCCAAGAAGGCACTGCAGTACGCAATCCCTTTCGCAGAACAATTCAAAGCATCGATCGACTTGCTCTATGTCGTGGAGCCTGCGATCTATCCTGCCGATTTCAGCTTCGGACAAGTAGGGTTTCCGGCTGTCGAGGACGAGCTCAGACAACGAGGTGCCGAAGAGTTGGAGGGGTTGATCAAGCGTGAGACTGGCGCACGTGTCAATGCGCGAAGCAGCGTCAGAACCGGCAAAGCGGCTTACGAGATCGAGCAGTACGCGAGGGAGGAATCGATCGACCTGATTATCATCGCCACGCACGGACACTCGGGCATGGAGCACGTTCTCTTCGGCAGCACGGCAGAAAAAGTGGTACGTCACGCGCCGTGTCCGGTTCTCGTCGTCCGGCTTGCGGAGAAAGAGTTTGTCAAGCCGTAGTATTCGATTCTGATCCTCGCTCAGGCAGTGAAGCGTTCTCTCATCATCCCTCTCTGGCCCATTGATTCCCGTCGATTGCCGTTTGTCTATGACGGTTGAGGACGGAGGCGGCTGAAATCAAGAACAGAGGGCATCGTACCCCTCATCTCCTGACAGCCACCATGACAACCTCCTCATCTCTCTCCCATCGAAAAGCCGTAGCGATTCTTTCCGCCATCTCTCTCATCCTACTCCCCATCTCAAGTATTGCACAGATGCAATCGAGAAGTTGGGAGGGTTGCAACCGGGGACTTGACGGGCGCTCAATCTCCTGTCTCACACAAAACGCGGCTGGGGAAGTATTTGCCGGGGCGAGCGAACGGGACTTGTTCTGGTCTGGTGACCAGGGCGTCACCTGGCAGCGAGTGAAACTCGTTGATGCAAAAGAAGAGCGAAAAACAAGACAAAAGGAGAATGTCATCTCGCTTGCCATTGGGAAAGATGGCAAGGTCTTTGCGGGCACTGATCGTGGCTCACTGTATTCCGTCACGAAGGATGGGAAATCCTGGAAGACTGCCCTCGTCGCGTCATATGGAGGACGTGTCCTTTCCGTCGTTGTGAACACGCTGGGCCACGTCTTCATCTGCGCCGATGATACATGCATCTATCGCTCGGGCGATTCCTGCAAGACATGGATGACCGTTGATCAAGGTATCAAGGGTCTCCATCCGTCGACCCTTGCCCTAGATTCTGCCGGGGTTCTGTTCACGGGTACAATCGAGAAGGGGGTGTTCCGATCTTCAGACAACGGAGATCACTGGACGTCTGCGTCGAAAGGACTCAGCGATATGCAAGTCACGGTGCTCACGGTCGGTTCTGACAACCAGCTCTGGACAGTGACGAGAACTGGTCGCGTTTTCAATTCGCTCGATGGCGGAAGGAATTGGTTTCCCCCCGTGAAAAGGACCGGAGGGCTGGCAGCCCGCATTGTCGCAACGATCGGTCCCAATGTGTATGTGATTACTCAGAATGGCCGGGTTCTCCGATCGGACGATCACGGCAAGAATTGGAACGTCGTAGAAGCTGAGGGTTTCAGGCAAATTCAACCGACCTCTCTGCTCGCGTTACGGGAAGGCATCTTGCTCATGGGGGAATACTCTGACGGCATCTATCGTTCGACTGATGGGGCTCAGTATTGGAGACTGTCCAACACCGGGTTGATTTATCCCTATGTCACGGTTCTTGAATGCGGTGCGAAGCTCGTTCTCGCGGGAACATGGGGAGGAGCACTTTACTCTTCCACGGATAATGGAAGCAGCTGGTCTCAGGCCACGCCTGAATGGGGAACTGTCACCTCCGTGAAGCTGGATTCTAAGGGTTTCATGTTTGCGATTGTCGGAATCGACCGGAACCGGAAGCAACAGTTCTTTCGCTCCGATGACAAGGGAAAAACCTGGTCGTCGTTCCAGTCCGGATTGCCCAAAGAGGGTTCTCTTACCACTCTGTCGATCGGTCACGATGGTCGCCTTCTCCTTGGAACGAACGGATCGGGGATCTATTCCTCGGACAATCGCGGAGAGACATGGCAAGAGAGAAATACCGGCCTGTCTGAAAAGAGGGTTACGTGCATTCTCCCGTCGAGGACTCAATTCATTTTCGCCTCCACGCATCGAGGAGTGTATCGATCTTTCGACAGAGGCAACACATGGGAACTGATTTACAACCAGGATATTCCGGTGATCTCCATCCTGGAGCAAGACCGCGGCAAGCTTCTTGCAGGAACCAACGGTGATGGAGTCTACCTTTTGTCCGGCAACGGCCTTTCTTGGGAGAAGTCGGATTTCCCGGCTCTTACGGTTCTGTCCTTCATGGATGATACCCGCGGTACGATCTACGCCATGACGTATACTGATGGAATCTTCAGCTCGAGGGATGGAGGCCGGACCTGGAAACGCGCGAATTCCGGTCTTCCATCTGACCGAACCACTGCTTTGGTGAAGCTCGCTGATGGGCGGATACTGGCAGGCACGATGGGAGATGGGATATTCCGTTCAGTGATCAAGAAGACCCACTAGCAGTCTGTTGAAAAACTAAGATTCAAGGAACCTTTTGTCCGATGGTACGTTAGTATGAGAGATCAGTCACCATCGGAGAAACAAAACATGCGCGGCAACAAACGACAGCAAGATGCAATGTTCACCTATGTCTCA
>JAPLFP010000048.1 GCA_026390585.1 Ignavibacteriales bacterium
GACCCCAGGCATACTTCTTATAAGCGTTCCATGAGTGGAGGAACTCCTGACGGACTTCTTCGGCCATTTGCGCCTTTTCGGCGCGAAGAGCCATGTCAGGAACGCATGAGAGAAATGTCAGCGCCACAACGATCGCGGCGATCAGCAGAGACAGCATTTTCATAGTGATCTCTCTCGGGAGGAATCAGTTCGCTTTGTTGAACCAGTGATTGATGAGAATGGGGATAACGAAGTACGCGAAGGACATTCCTGCGAAAACCAGTCCAGCCAATGCTCCGAACGACCAGAACGCCATCTTGAGTTCGCCTTCGGGCTTTTTGGCGTTCTTCACAGCGAACACAAGACAGATCGCTGCAATCACGACGCCGACGGCGGAAAGAGTTCCGAAAACCATGAGAAGCATATTGTCGGGCAGAGGCGGCTCCTTTTCAAGGGGTGCAACGGGTGTTCAGAATTTTGGTTCTACAATCTTTCCAATGAACAGAATTGTCCCCGAATTGTTTTCCCGAATTGCGAAAATGAACGGCCGATCGACGCGCATCACGGTATTCGGGCCGACGCTCGTGGCGCCAACGCCGACGGACGTGACGGCAGCCGCTTCAGTCCCTTCCTCGTCAACCTGGACAAATGTCTTGTGCTTCACTTCGCTAATAAAGAGCTGGCCGCGCTTGTCGATGTATGTGAAATCTGCTTCCATTGGCGAGAAGGCGACAGACATGCCCATAGACTTGAGCATGTCATTGAGAGCTTTTTCGTACTCGAATTTGAATTTTGGGAAATAGAGTTCCATTTCGCGTCATGCTGAATCCGGCGTCGCCGTAGGGAAGGTCGACAACCTGCACTTGGTTGTCGGCGTAGTACTTCATGCTCTCTTTCTGGTACATCATCTTACATGATGCATGCGACCCGTCGGGTTTGGTGAAAACATCATCTCGCGTCACGGAAGCATCGAAGGTTTTTGTCCATGTCCCTTTGAAGTAAATGGCGTTGATGAGATACATGACGATCTCAGAAGGAATCTGGTCGGAGATGATTTTGCTGATTTTTCCGTTGGTGCATCGATTCACCCATGCGTTGATGATGTTGGAAGCGTTGGGGTCACTGAAGTTGAGGCTGTTGATTTCGGCATTGAAGTTTAACCGATTGACGTCTTTGAACGTCTGCTCTACATTCAGCTCCGGTCGATGCCAGATCGAATTTGCGATCTGTAGGCTGACCTTCGGATCGATGCCGCTCAGGAGGGCAATCAGGCTTTTGTAGGAAGCGTTGATGTCTGTCTGTGATATCCCGCTGAATTCGAGGGTCTGAATCATCGCATTTCTCGTGGTGCCGTTTGCACCGTTCAGCGTCATCCCAAGCGCCATGGAGACGCTTACCGGGGAGATGAACAGGCTTTTGGCCGCCTCCGTCTTGTTCACTGCGGCGAACAGCTTAAATCCGAAGGAATTGTCGGCTGAGACGATTGATTTCTCCGCTGACGTCAGCGGTCTTAGAGGGACACGTTGATCCTGAGAAATCGTGCCGAGATCCTTGCATGCAAAACCAGTCAATAGGAGCAACGCACTTGAAAACACCAAAGCTATCCTCGTCATGATGCACCTCCCTTCAAACCACTTATGAGGACGTAGTGAAGTCCTCAGAATTGCAGAGGAAAAATAGGAAAAGGTTCTGCAGTGTGCAAGGAGCTGCAAGGACCGGAATTTCACCGTGTTAAGAGCATTGCAGGCCCGTTCTTCGTTGTGGTTCTTCTTTTTGCGAATTGGGAAGCAAAGGAGTTGAGCGAGGAATTGCAGTCTATCTTGAATCCATCATGAGCGGGAGAGCTGCGACGAGAGAACCTCAGG
>JAPLFP010000030.1 GCA_026390585.1 Ignavibacteriales bacterium
CACCTTGCTGCGGAGAAACCGTGTCTGAGCGCCGATGTGCTGAATGTCGAAATGCCAGTCATCATTGGGGCCGAGTTGTTTTCCGACGGTCTGCTCAATGGTGTTGCCGTTCGGAAGCGCGAAAAACACGAGCGCTGTGGGTTTGGAGGCATCGAACGAATTAATCGGCGGTGCATTGATGTGGATTCGCACTTCGGGGTAGTAGATGAAGGTCATTACCTGTTCGCCGAAATACGGGCTAATGGAGAATCCCGGAATGGTTTTTGTCGTCTGCTGCCCTTCGGCGAAGAGCACGTGGGCACCCGGGAAAAGTAGAAACAGAAGAAGCAGAATGAAATCTCTCTTCATGTGCGGAACCTTGGTTTTCTGTGGAGTGAGAGCTAAACTTCGGCGCAGGCGTGCCTTGAATTATAGAGCTATTCTGTTTCTGGTGCAAGTCGGAATTGGGAGGGAGCGAAAGGTGAAGCGTGAAGAGTAAATGCAGATTTGCCCGCTGCAGTCTAATGCGTACAAAGCTATGGGATTCGGGTCGATCCCGAATCGGAAGCGAGCAGGGCGGACGTAGGATCTATTTCACTACAGCAGTGGGTTTCACTCTCTTCTTGTCGAGTTGCGCAGTCCTTACTGACACTTTTCCGTTCTTGACCGTTGTCGGCAGATTGTTGGCCAGAGAATCAGTCACAGAACTAGGAACCATTTTCGCGAATGTCAGTGGGCTTGTGCCCTTCTTGCACGTGAAGTGGAGATCGAGGAGCTTTCCATTCTGTATATTGATCGATGGGCTGACATTGAACCAGGAGAGAGCCACAGCACCGTTGTTGTTTGCGACTGTCGCCGGAGTGGCATTGAAGACTCCGTATTTTGGAAAACCTGTGACTTCTGTGTACGTCAGCACGTTCTTATCAAACGAGATGATCAGGCTGAATGACCCAATGTGCTTGAAATCTTCGACCATGATCGGGAGGACCAAAGAAGAGCCTGAAACAGCGGTTGTATCGGGAAGTTTCAGCTTGACCTGTCCCACCGCGACTCCTGCAAGTAGGATCATCACGATTGCTGTTGTCATTTTTCTCATCATCGAAGCATCCTTCTGGGTTTGTGGCGTGAAGCTGTTGAGGTCAATGAATCGTGAAGCGTGTGCTTCTGGCTTGGCAAGCGAGACATAGCCACTTCAGAACGATACAGAAAAAGAATGCCCCCGAAGCGGGGGGCATCTTTTTCTGCGGGCTTGCCCGCCGACCTGTCCGCCGAAGTGTAGCGTAGGCGGAAGCGTTGTTTGCGTAGGCGGGGCCGAAGGGACTCGAACCCTCGACCTCCTGCGTGACAGGCAGGCGCTCTAACCAAGCTGAGCTACGACCCCGATTGAAGAAACTAACCAAGTTGAGGACCGCGTTTTTTGGCGGTCCGAAATCCCGCCGCTGTTAGGCGGGACTGAGGTACGACCCCGTGAACTAACTGAGCCGGTACCATCAAGTCCTGAGCGAGGCCGCCTTGTTTTGGCGGACGAGCCGAAGGACTGAGCTACGACCCCATGACTCTAACGTCATAAATTTATCTGAAAAAATGAGGAAATGCAAGGATTTTTTGATTCGAGCAATCTGTGTAAGATCACCAAGCTCGCGGGGGAGCTTGACTTTGAAACGTGGTTCATCTACTTTTTTATGAGCGAATCGATCCATGAAGAAGACTCCTGAATCTCACTAGCGCCCATCTCAAAAATCTCACCGAACAATGAGTTCGAGCAAATGCGACAGATGTGAAGCGTTTCACAGAGAGACACAGATCGAGCACGGAGTTACACCGAGAGATAATCTCTGTGGCACTCTGTGATTCCCCGTGGAACTCTGCGTAATTATCGAAGCAGCACATAGGGTGAGTTTTCTCTTCAGTTTTTGAGATACTTCTAGCCACCTCAACAGATCGAGCCGCTGAATGAAATCTGAACAGGAAATCTCGATACGCCCTTTTCAAAAGGAGAGCGACTTCTTTGCTTTCGAGGCCCTCCAAAAAGAGATATGGGGAAAGGATGTCGAGGAAGTCGTTACGGCATCGCTGGCGAAAATCGTGCAATAGATCGGCGGGATTGCTGCAGAAGCTTCCGACGCTGAAGGAGAAAGGATCAAGGAAACAACCGGCAGCTGCTCAGGTTCGATCCAAGAACCGGGTTCCTCCGAGCCGTCCCTCGGATATGCAGGATGTGAGGGCTCATTTGATATGAATTCAATTGGAGGTCGTAACAAACTGATCAGGGGACGAAATGTTCACTTGATCATGGATTCCTTCCGCTCTCTCGGGGTTCTATGAACATTCTCGAAACTGAATATTGGCATCACACTGCTGCCTCTAGAGGTCCGGACAGAGTCGCGTGTGTACCTTCCTCACGTTGACATTGAGCCGATACTCCATTACAATCATTTCACACCGTGGCCAACAACTCATAGATCTCCTGTGATCTGGTAGTGTAGAATTGAAGGCCCTAGGATTCGTGATAACGCAAAGAATTGGAGAATCGCGTCTTTCGAAAGGAAGATGATCAGTGAAACGATTTCCTTTGTCCATCCTCTGCTCGTCGTTTGCTTCCATCCGTTCGAAACCAAGTTCAATGGACTCAAGTCAGTACCGGATTTATAGGCATAGCTCCCGTGTCACTTGTGGTCAGTGGTACAAATCTCTTTGCGGGGGTCGATGGCGGCGGCGTTTTTCGTGACGATTCTATCGTGAGCGGAGCACGCGTAAACGTTCACCTCCAGATGAAATGGCTCAAAAAGGGGTCGCACCCCGCGCTTGAGCCGCCTGACTGCTGCTCGTCTCACCCGCCTTGCCGCGAGATAAGCGGAGCGGAGAGGAAGGGAATACAGCAAAACTCCTTTCAACTGGATCTTGGCTCTTCACCTCGCTAAGCCGGAGTTACCGGCGTAGCCAATTATGCATTACCACCGTCAAAGACGGCGGGGCTCTACATCAATCCACAATCTTCTACTATTTTGGATCGGGTCTCTGTCCGCGGAGGATACCATGAAAGCGTTAACGAGTATTTTTCTTCTTGCACTGGTCATGACACAGGTAGCATCTTCTGAATCTTCAGAGGCTGTTGCCGACACTTTCACTGTAGTCATTATTCCCGATCCTCAATATTACACCAACACGGATAGATGCGCTGAATGGAAGGGAGTTAATATCTACCTCATGCAGACTGAATGGATAGTCAATAACCGTAGTAAATACAATATTAAATTCGTTGCGAACATGGGCGATCTCACGGATAATTCCGAGAAGGAAATGTGGGGGATAGCTGTGGACGCTCAGATGAAACTTCAAGCTGCAGGCATACCGTTCGGCGTCGTTCTGGGGAACCATGATTATGACGGGGGGAAGAATGGAACTGCCACCCAAGGTATCTCTCAAAGAACTGTTGAGGGTTACAAATCGCATTTCAATTTCAAACAGGCGTG
>JAPLFP010000158.1 GCA_026390585.1 Ignavibacteriales bacterium
GGTCAACAGCTCTTTTGGCGGCCTGCGGTAGCTCAAAGATACGGTGATTAGCGAGAAAAAACAACTGGCACTGTCGCAGCTGCCTGTTCAACTTTCGTCGTGTTGACAATGGATTGGTGACTTGGTAACTTGGCGTTCGTGAATTTCCTGCCTACCGTTCTAGAAAATCATGTCGGCTGTGGAGGAGAAACCTCTGGATTACGCGATTCTTGCTTCCGCCGTGCCTGACCTTAAGATGGAGCAGAGGCAATGAAAGAGGTTTCTTAGTTCATAGGACGCCGCATCTTATGCGGATCGCGAACGAGTGTTCCACATAATAGGCGGATCAATCTAATCAATGTTAGGTTGCGTTTTGAAATAGATAAGTGCCAGCCGAACTTCGATGAAATTTAAAGCTTGATTGATACTAAAAAGAAAACTTCTCCACTAAATTTAGACCCAATTATTTTGATGAGACAGACCTATCTAATCCTGATTTATCTTTTTATTCTTTCGCCAGTATTTTCGCAAAACATAAAGACTTTTTCTGTAAATGGATATGTACAAGACAAAGAAAGTGGTGAAAAATTAATCGGATGCTATGTGTTAGATTCTGCGAGCAAAAAAGGTGTCCTTACAAATGCCTTTGGATATTTTAATATACTGCTGGAAGCTGGAACCAGCACAATTCTTGTACACCACATTGGTTATTCCGACCAAACAACAAATCTTCATATCAATAAGGATACAACCATTGTCATAAAATTATCCACTCAGCCAATTAACCTTGATGAAATGACAATTGTCAGTTCAAATTCCGAAGCCAAACTATCAAGGCCTCAAATGGGACAAATGACAATGACAAATAAGGATGTTAAAAAATTACCTGTATTGCTTGGCGAAGCGGATGTTATGCGTGCATTACAAATATTGCCCGGCATTCAATCAGCAAGTGAAAGAAGTACAGGAATAAGTGTCCGGGGAGGCAGTATTGACCAAAACCTTTTTTTACTAGATGATGCACCTGTTTTTCAAATATCGCATCTGATGGGTATCTTCTCTGTGTTTAACAATGATGCTGTAAAAGATATAAAAATTTACAAGGGCGACATTCCAGCGAATTATGGTGGACGTTTGTCCTCGTTAGTTGACATAAGACTCAAGGATGGAAACATGCAGAAGTTTGACGTAGCAGGAGGTTTAGGTATTCTTTGTTCAGACTTAAGTGTTGAAGGGCCTATTGTTAAAGACCGTGCATCTTTTATTGTGTCGGGGAAGTATTCATATTTAGGCGGACTTTATAAACTTATAGGCAAAAGTGTTGATTTAACTTTTTACGACTTAAACTGCAAACTCAATGCAATAATTGATCCCCAAAACCGTATTTATATTTCTTCATATGATGGTGCTGATAATTCTTCAATAGTTTTGAAGGCTAATTATCATAATAACACAATGTCCATACGTTGGAATCATGTTTATAATCCGGAGCTTTTCAGCAATGTTTCTTTCGTATATAGCAATTACAAATATTCTACTGCTTATAGTTCAACCAGCGATAACAATACATTGAATTATAGTTGGAACTCGGGTATTGAACAAATTTCACTCAAGGCCGAATATAATTATTATCTCAATAACTACAATACAATTGATTTTGGAGCATCGACCACATATAAACATTTTATGCCGGGCCAATTAGAAGGCAATAGAACAGCCATTGATAATATTACAAATGCCCAACCATTCCGTAATAGGGCTGTTACTGAACAAGGCGTTTTTGAACATGCTTTATATATTTCGAATCAACAAAAAATAACCGACAATCTATCTTTTAAATATGGTGTGCGAGCAAGTTTATATCAAGATCTTGGAGGCCATTGGGTTTATAATCTAAATAATTATCAGGTTGTTGATTCATTTTATGCTGCTCAAAATTCAATCTATGCACATTTTTGTAGCGTTGAACCAAGGCTTGGCATGAATTATAGAGTTTTTGAGAATTCATCTATCAAAGCAAGTTACACATACACGACCCAGCAAGATCAATTACTCATGAAAACTAATGGTGGAGGCCCTCTTGATGTATGGTTTCCATCGGATAATAATATAAAGCCGCAAACATCATCACAATACAGCTTGGGTTATGTTCAGTATTTATTCAATAATGTAGTAGAAGCAAGCATTGAGGCCTATTATAAAAACATGAACAATGCTATTGACTATAAAGATGGTGCAACTTTTCTTGAAAGCAACCCACTGTTTACAATTGATAAGACCAGTTACAACTTTGAAGAACAATTACGAACCGGCAAAGGCTATACGTATGGTGCAGAACTTATGCTTAAAAGTGATTTTGAAAAGTCAAACGGATTTATCAGTTATACCTATGCCCGAAGCTATAGAACAATCCCTGATATTAATTCAGGTCAACCATATCTTTCTCCATTCGATAAGCCTCACACTTTTGATGCTTGCTTAAATTACAATATATCTGAGCGCATATCTCTTTCATCAAATTTCAGGTATCAAAGTGGGCAAGTTACAACCATACCTATTTATGCAATGGAGCTTTTGGGTAAAGCATTAACAGGATATTCAAAGAGGAATGATTATCGGCTGCCACCTTACCAAAGATTGGATATTAGTCTTACGATCAAGAGTAAAGAGAGTCAGGGAGAGCATTTTCACAGCGAATGGAATGTTTCCATTATCAATGTCCTAAATCATGCCAACATTCAATATGTCAATTTTATTGCTCACGAAGATAATCCTGGTATAATAGATGCAAAAGGAGTATCCATGTTCGGAATTATGCCTTCCATTTCTTATCATTTTAACTTTTGATATAGAGCAATATGTTTTCTCAAAGATTTTACGATACAAAAGGAACATTGGATTATACAAACATAGTTCAATCTTTTTGCATCATAGTGCTTGCTTTGCTTCTCTATTCATGCGAACAAGACATGACTATTGAAATTAAAACAAATGACAAACGATTACTGGTAGACGGCGGATTTACAACCGATTCGGTTATTCACACCATAAGGCTGTATTGTTCTGGCAGCCTTATAACAGGCCAGCCTCAAACAGTTGTTACAGGAGCTAAAATATATGTAACTGACAAAACAGATACCTTTTATTATATAGAGAATAAAGATACTCTTGGATTATATCAAACATCAGGTAAATGTTGCGGTAAAGGCGGACATAACTATGCTTTGACAATTACAAATATTGATGTTGATAAAGATGGAAAAATGGATTCATACACAACAAATAGTTTGATGCCGGTACCAGTTAAACTTGATTCCTTGGTTTCAAAACGTGGATTGAATGGTGACGGTAATATGGCGGTTAATAATTATGCTTATTATAAGCTATACTACAATGGTCCTGATTATGTTTATAAATCAGAATTACTAAATAATGATGATAACGGTACAACAATTACAGATAGGTTGGGAACAGGGGTAATCGCCAGGGATGAAAATGAGTATAAAGTACCTAAAGTTCTCAACCCGGGTTCGTTTATAAATTATTGGAGTTATTTATCAATAAATTCTGCAGTAGTCCAAGGCGATACCATTAGTTTTATTTGTTATAATCTTACAACAGCACAATTCGAGTTCTTAAAAGAATTTGATCTCAATACCTCCAGCAACAACCAATTTAATAGTGAAAATATCTATGACCAATTAAAAGTACCAACTAACCTACCGACTAACATTGAACCTTCAGATAAAGCAGCCGGTTATTTCTTTATTTATTCAATATCTAAAATCAGTAAAGTGTTCAATGAATAAATACAACTCTAAATAAGGTATTTAGACTTTCTTTCACAGCAGATCCAACTTCTTACTCACTAGATTCGATTTTTAGGCATGAGACATCATTGGCAAGAAACTGCAGTCCGCCGTCAGGACTTCCTCGTCCGACGTGCTTTGTGGCGGACGTCCTTACGAAACCGATGCCTTTTTAGTGTCAGGAGCAAATGCCGCTTTTCGGCATCCCGTACAGCGGGACTCCTGACACCGGGGGAAAGGACATCACAATGAAAAACTCGAAAAACATCCCGGCCACAGTTCAATCGCTTCTTGCCAAGAAGCTGCAGTCCGCCGTCAGGACTTTTTCTGTCCTGACGATACTGCGGGCACGTCGCAATCGCGTGGGTGTCGGGAGAAAACTCCCGACACCGACAAGAAACTCGGCGCGATAACTGAGATGGCGTTTCTGCTGGATTTGTCGTAGCTTGGTTTCAAGCCATTGAGTGAACTCAGCAGAAGGAAAACAATCATGAACAATACGCTGCAATTTACTGCAATTATTGAACGCGAGGATGATTCCTACGTTTCCCTCTGTCCTGAAATCGACATAGCCAGTCAAGGGAAGACCGTCGAGGAAGCCCGCCTGAATTTGAAAAAAGCCATCGAGCTGTTCTTTGAGACAGCTTCCCGCCAGGAGATCCAACATCGCCTGCATACCGAGGTCTTCATCACCCAGCTAGAGGTAGCCGTTGGGTAAGCTCCGCATCTTGTCCGGCAGGGAGGTCTGTGCGATTCTCACGAATCACGGGTTCAAAACCATCCGGCAGCGAGGCAGCCACGTTGCGATGCAGAAAAAGACGCACAATTCCACCATCACCGTTATCGTGCCAGATCACAGTGAAATCAAGCGCGGCACGCTCAAGTCCATCATCCGTCAATCTCAGGTCCCTCCCAGCAACTTCGAAGTGTGATCTCAGCAGATCCGCCGCCATTCCACGTTGACACCTCGTCGTAACCTGCTACGATCCAACCGTTGTTATTAACTCAATAGCCACTCGCTATTCGCTGTGAAGTCACCTCACTACGAGCAAGCGGTGTGGGGCGAATTGCCATTCGCTCTGACGAGCACAACATAACGAAAGGACATCACAATGAAAAACTCGAAAAACATCCCGGCCACAGTTCAATCGCTTCTTGCCAAGAAGCTGCAGTCCGCCGTCAGGACTTCCTCCTCCGACGTGCTTTGTGGCGGACGTCCTGACGGAACCAATGCCTTGTTAGTGTCAGGAGCAAATGCCGCTTTTCGGCATCCCGTACAGCGGGACTCCTGACACCGGGCGAGTGCCTCAAAAAGTCAAGCGGTAGAATCAAAAACTGCTTGACACACTCTCATTAGATCGTTACCTTATCTCCCGACAGCACAGTGCCAATGCTCGATTAGGCATTTGCCCGGAAGGGACAATTCAAAAGATTGTCCCTTTTTTTGTTCATATCCACTGGTCTGGGTTCTTCCGTGGATGCACAGAGCCGAAAGCGAAGTAGTCCGTCTACGGGCACGGACGAAACGCGAAGGGAGAGGTAGCCTCAATTGGTCAAGGCACTGTGCTGTCATCACAGCGCCGGGAAACCGGCATACGGGTTCGAGCCCCGTCCTCTCCGCATTTTGACCCCCCCGCTTCGCCCTCTTTGTTGAGCGTGCTGGTGACATCAAAGGTGCAAAGCCCTGACCTGAATCCTTATCCTCTGTCGGTTCCCACCTGCCCGCCATTTCGATCTTGACACCTCATTCTGGGTCTGTTACCATCCAACCGTTGTTCACATTCAATTGCTACTCGCAGTGAAGTCACCTTACCTCGAGCAATCGGTGTGGGGCGAATTGCCATTCGCCCTGACGAGCGCAGGACAACGGAAGGATATCACAATGAAAGACTCAAAGAATTATCCACCCCCAGAGTGAGCACTCCACACTGATGCGCCTCTCAAGGTTCTGGTCAATGCCGAATTGGTGGGTAGACGAAGCGCGGTACTAGCAGCTTGCGGGAAAGCGGTTTTGCAGCGCCATCCGATAAATCGGACGGCTCAATTGTACCAAAACCCGAAGGGTTTCGCGTTTTCAAAGGCGTCGACTTCAGTCGATGACGGGCTTCTTCAGCAACCTCCTAGTCCAGATAGTCGATCTTTTTCATTTGCGAGCCATAGATTTTCCACTCTCCATCGACATTTCTGAGCAAGTGCACGATGCGTATCCTATTGTCCCTGAACGCCGGTCCACTCACTTTCCTGGTCGTCTGAACGCATTCCACCTTTGCCTCTTCCTCGGTTTTCTCAATCACGTTCGCACTGTCCAACTCATATCTCAGATCATACGCGGCAAAAAGTTGACGGGCAAGTTCCTTCGTTTTGTCATACGATTCACTTTGCTCGTCGATCGTGGCCATGGTCTTCTCCAAATCTCTGCTGTTCATCGCCCTGATGTTTTCACGGACAACGAGCATCGGATCACCTGCGGTCTTGGTTTCCTCGGAACATCCCGGAACAGCAGTGCCGGCAACGATTGCAGTTAGCATGACGATGATCATTCTCTTCATGGTCCAAGCTCTCCTTTCTTTCCAAAAGCGATCTCAAAAACGAATACGCAAAGACGCTCGCAACGACATCAAGGTTGGAGTCATTGCGAGGAGTCCTGCTGCTGTAAGACAGGACGACGAAGTTCCGCTCTATGTTCCGCTTTATGAATCCCGCCCGTGAGCGGAATCCTGAGAAGCGGGAAATCCCGCTCATAGGCGGAATCCAAGAGCGGGACAATCTATCTAGCGCAGTTCAGATTGCTTCGCAAAAAGCGCTCGTGATGACAGGTAACTCTATAGCGATCGCAATGACTCGTTGCTTTGATTCATTGCGAAGAGCGGGACTTGGCGTGAGAATCTCTTCTCTTTAATTAGACAGGTTAACCTCTCATCCCAATTCAGCGCATTCAGGGTTATTGATCACTTGAGTTGCGTCTCATTCGCAGCACGGCCGAGCGCCTTCATCGATTGATCCCGTCCTTCACGGGCGCGTGCGGAATTCGGGGCGAGGAGCAATGCCTGATCAAAATCCCGAATGGCATCCTCATGCTTGTTGAGCCGACCATAGCAAAGGCCCCGCCGAATCCATCCTTCCACGTCTGACGGCGACAACGCGAGCAGAGTCGAGTACTCCTTCACCGCTTCCTCATCCCTGTCGAGAGATTGTAAAATCAATCCACGGTTAAACCTCGCCACAGGATCTGTTGCGTCCAGGCGAACGGAAACATCCAGGTCTTTCAGTCCTTCCTCAGGCATCCAGCGAGCGGCCAGCGAGACGCCACGATTGTTGTAAGCCTCTGCGTATGTCGGATACCGGTCGATGACAACTCCCCAGAGTGATACTCCATTTTTCCAGATCCGACATTGCTGCAGAGTCAGCACGATCATCATCCCCAGTATGCCCCCCGTCAGGATGATGCGCAGAGCGCTCGGGATCGGTTTCCAAATCGAGGGTCGTGCATCGATCCACTTCCAGGCGAGCGCTACCCAGAGGCTCAGACCGACGAACGGCAAATACGTGAATCGATCTGCTGCCATCGCACGACCAACAGGGATGATCTGTGAAACAAGCAGATAAGGGACGAGGAAGAGGAACAGTCCAAACATCGACATCCTGTTGAAGCGGAGAAACTTCCACCAGAGCCACCCAGCCAACACTAAAATGGCTGGAGAGATCCAGAACAGAATGGAATGGCTCTCCCCGATTGCTCCGGGATATGGATAGAACGGAGACAATTTGAATGGGGCGATCCCTTTGCCGACATAGAAAAGGATATTGTAGCACGCGAGAAACATCCCTGTGAATGGATCGAAGGCCGGGTCCTTCGGATTCACACCTGTGGAATACTGGGCAAAGACTGCGACGACTCCGAACAGAACAGACAAGAACAGCATGGGCCATTTCTCCAGCAATCTCTTTCGCGTGAGAGTGCCGTCGTGCACAAAGTCATAGGCGAGAAAGAGCACGGGAAGTGTCACGGCTGTCGCCTTACAGAGAAGAGAGGCCAACATCAGACCAACCGACGAGTATACGTAGAGTCGCTTCTCCGTTTTCCGGTAGTTGATGTACACAATGAGCGACGCAAGGTAGAACAATGCAGAGAGAACATCCTTTCGTTCGGCGATCCAGGCGACCGATTCGACTCGGAGAGGATGAAGAATCCACAGGAGTGCCCCGATCAATGCACCAAGCTCGTGCTCGGTCAGCAACATCAGCAGCCAAAACACCAGGACTCCGTTCAACGCGTGGATCATGACGTTGGTGATGTGATAGATCAGTGGGTTCCAACCATAGAAATGGAACTCAAGAGCATAGCTCAACAGCGTGAGGGGAAGATAGTGGTTGACACTGAATGAGGAGAACATCTCACCTATGGAATCCCACGACAGTTCATTCACAAGAGGATTCCACATCACCAGGTATTGGTCATCCCAGTTGGTGAAACCGTTGAAGAAGGCGGGCCAGAATGCCAGGACCGTTGTCAGGAGGATGAAGATAGCTATTGCCAAGATTCGCGGGTTTGAATTCACAATGTTCCACTCGAAGACATGACTGAAAGAGTATCACTTTGAAAACCCGGACAAACGGGACCCAAATCACGAAAGTCGGTGAACAGAGCATTTGGGACTACCCTGACCTGGCGGACCTAGCAGGCTTTTGACATTCCAGCTTGATGGACAAAGATGAACCGCAGAGACCGCCAAGAGCGCCAAGTTTTTGAGAATCTGAATGGAAAAGAAACCAAAAAGTCTTCTTTGCGGTCCTTTGCGTCCTCAGCGGTTCGTCTTTCAACATCCTGCCAGCGATGAAATCCAAAGCCATGGGACTTCCGACGGCAAGAGAGGGGTCATCATTTATAGACCATCTCAATGACTGATTCCGGCCGCCTATTCACTTGATCAAACGTCCTCCACAGATACTCGCCAATGACTCCCAACATTACAAGTATGAGGCCAAGGAGGAAAACAAGAATGGAGACGATCGTGGCAAAGCCACGCACCTCCATTCTGCCGAGAACAGCATTCACTACAATGAACACTCCATATCCAACGCTGGAGAGTGAAATGAGGATGCCAAAGACAGAGATAAGTCGGATGGGTGTGATGGAAAATCCCAGCAATGAGTCTATAAGCAGGTTCAACTTCTTCAAGAAAGTCCACCGCGACTTCCCAAAGGTCCTTTTGCGCCGTTTGTAGTCAATGATCTCAGGTTTGAATCCGAGCCAGAATGCAAACAAGTTGGGATTGATGTTTTTGCCACTCTCTTGAAGGAATTGAAGAAATTGCTTGTCCATCAATGCCAAGTCAAATCCTCCCGGAGGAAAGTCCTTGGCGACGATCCACCTCAGCAACCTGTAAAACACTGCCGCGAACACCTTCGACAAAAACGGGTCCTCACGTTCCTGTCTCTTGCAAATAACGTACTTCGTACCATTCAACCACATGTCTGCCATTTGAAGTATCAGCTCAGGAGGGTCCTGAAGGTCCGCCGCAAGCGCAGTAAAACAATCTCCGGTCACGTATCGCAAGCCGCTCTTGTAGGCGGGGATGGCGCCAAAGTTCCTGGTATGCTTAACGATCACAGTGTGTTTAGGTCTTCGTTTCTTGAAGCCCATCAAAACCTGCAGGGAATCATCCCCTGACCCGTCATCAACGAAAATGAGTTCGAGCAACAGTTTCTTGTCTGAAAGCTTTTTTTCGAGGTTCATGAGCTCCTCGAAGAGACTGGGCAATGAATCTGAATTCCAGTAGACTGGAATAACAATCGAGAGTTTTTTCATTGGCTCATGCCTCAAGTGATATGTTGTTTCTGCTGTCTGCGAAGAATTGAAGTATGATGTCCGCAATCCTGTCGGCGTCAGCCGGATCGAGATGAGGGCCGATAGGAAGACTGAGGACTGTGTCTGCCAAAGCCTCGGCAACCGGATAGTCCCCTCTCTTCCAACCAAGCCCTGAGAATGCTCCGGAGAGATGCGGAGGCACCGGATAATGGATCAAGGTTCCGACTCCAGCATCTGAGAGCACTTGCTGAAGGGCGTCTCTGCGAGCCAGCCTGATGACATAGAGATGCCAAACGGGCTTTGCCCATGCAGGCACAAACGGAATAACCAGGTTTTTTATCCCACTGAGTCTGGCCGCATAATGCTCTGCGATGGAAACACGACGCTTGTTCCACCTATCAAGCGCGGACCGGAGCTTTACTCGAAGGAACGCAGCTTGAAGGGGATCAAGGCGTGAATTGACGCCCTGCATTTCATTGTAGTATTTCTTCTCGGAACCGAAATTTCGGAGTAGTCGGATCTTTCGAGCGATCGCATCGTCGTTGGTGACTACCGCGCCCGCATCACCCATCGCGCCGAGATTCTTCCCTGGATAAAAGCTGAAACCGGCCGCTCGTCCGATTCCGCCGGCCTTGACTCCTTTGTATTCCGCCCCATGTGCCTGAGCCGCATCTTCAACGACGGTGAGATTGTGTTTCCCGGCAAGATCGAGAATCTCATCCATTGCGCAACATTGACCGTAGAGGTGTACGGGCATTATTACTCGAGTCCTGCCGGTGATGTTCTTTTTGATTTGGCTCGCGTCGATATTGAACGTAGCAACATCCGGTTCAACGGGAACCGCCTTGGCGCCAGTCCGGGAGACTGCAAGCCATGTTGCGATAAACGTGTTCGACGGTACGAGGACCTCATCACCTGGACCGATATCAAGAGCGCGCAAGATCAGATGCAGGGCGTCGAGGCCATTTCCCACACCAACGCAGTGCTTTGTCCGGCAGTACTGGGCAAACTCGACCTCAAAAGCCTCCACTTCGCTCCCAAGGATGTACCATCCGGACTCCATGACGCGGTAATACACGGCGTCAAGCTCATCCTTCAGTTCGTGATATGGGGCCTTCAAATCAAGAAATGGAATATTCAATGCGCGCCTCGTACAGCATGAAGAAACGAATCATAATCACGATAGTAGTCGGATTCATCGTAGAGGTTTGAGGCCAGTACCATGCAGACAGAACCCGAAGAAAAATTGTCCATCTCGCGCCATATCATGGAGCAGACATAGAGTCCGGAGTAGGAACGATTCAAGTGAAACTTCACCTTGTTATGCCCGTCATCGAGCAACACATCGAAACTACCTGACATAGCGATGATCAGTTGCTCAAGCTCCTTGTGAGCATGTCCGCCTCGGTTCGCTCCTCCAGGGACATCATAGAGGTAGTACACACGCTCAATAGAAAAGGGAATATGCTTCCGACCTTCGATGAATGTGAGATTCCCACGCGGCTCCTTGATAATCGGCATTTGAATAATCTTGCACTGTTCGATGCTCATGAATAGCATCTCCTATGAGTGTTCAGATATTCCTGAAAAGAGATTGATGAGTTGCAGAAGCTTAGGGCGACAGATCATACGATACTCGTTTTCAAGAATAGAAACGGCAATCGTGTTTTTGTAAACGCCATCAAACAAGTAATGTTCGCGAAGAATACCGTCTTGCTTGTATCCAAGGTAAAGACGAGTCCTGAGCATGCCTTGATTGTCTTCCAGTACGTCTCCGTATATCTTATGCATTTTGAGAGTGTCAAATGCATAGTCACAGAGCATCAAGTCGGCATCAAACGCAACTGGTGCTTTCCCAACCCACTCTTCTTCCCCGACAAGCAATCTACCCATCTGGACTGATTTGTGGATCTGGTTGATGTCGTGCAGGGCTATCATGCCAACAGGTTTGTTCCTGTATTCGATGATGAAATTCAGTTCATTGGTAGCCAATTTTGCGGCGATCCATGCCCTCTGCTCTGCCGTGGTTTGAGCTCCACGTTGCAGGAATCGAGCCCTCGTGCTGAGCCGCCACTTCAGAGTGATTTCGGCGTCATCTAATGTCAGAGGCCTGAGCGTTGCTACGCTTCCTTTGAGTACCATAACAAGGAATATCCTTACTCTTTGGTATTCTCACTACGAGATTTCTTGAATCGTGCATTACGAAGTTCATCTTGTGAAACAATTTCAAACTTGATCGGGACTTTGAATCGTGCCATTCTTTCCAGGCAAAACTTGCGAAGTCGTTCCGCTAGCTCAAACGGGTCTTCCGGTCGGCAGACCGATACTTTTGCCTTCACAACGTGCCCCATGACAGGATGGGGTATACCGATGACGGTGACCTCGGCGATGTTCTCCGCTTCGAGAAGCACGGTTTCTATCTCGGTCGGAAACACCTTCTGTCCGCCAACATTGATCATCTCGGATTTGCGACCGAGGATGCGCATGTATTCGCCACGCACTTCCACTTGGTCGCCGGTGCACATCCAACCGTCTTCGTCGAAGGGACTGGGCGCGTTAAGATAACCGACCATGTTCGCTTCAGATCGAACCCAAAGAATATTGTCAACAACTTTCGTTTCAAATCCAGCACCACCAATTTTCACCCAGACGGAATCGTCGCTCTCAGACTTAGACCGAAAGACTCCAAGTTCCGACAATCCGTATGTTTGTTTGATCTGGGCGTTTGGAAAAATCTCTTTCACCTTCATCAGAGTCGAAGCAGGCATTACTTCAGTGCCATACGTGATCATTTGGATAGATGAAAGATCGAAATCCGCGTAGCAGCGCGAAGCAATCAAGAGATTAAGGAACGTGGGGGTTGTTGGCAAGAGAGTGGCACGCGATCTTTCAATTGCACGACAGACACTCTCTTGACTGCGATCTAGTAAACATACTCCTGTACCACGGTAGGCAAAGGTAGACAGTAAGGTATTGAATCCACCAAAATGATCCATCAAGAGAAAAAGAACCGTACGCCACCCCGGCCGTTCCTCCACAAACTTTCGCATCACTCGTTCACAATCCTGCAAGATTCCTTTCGGCTTGCCAGTAGAGCCTGACGTAAAGACTATCAGGCCAGGTACACTCCGTTTCCGGAAAGCCGCTACCAATTCATTTTGGACTGGGGCATCAAATCGATCAAATGTCCAGGTGTCGTCAGAATTGAATCTGAACAAACACTCAACTCCCGCAATGCGAGCATAGTCGGGAAGTTCATGCTCAATGGCAGAGGTGAAGGGAACCAGGACAGCTTTGGCTCGCATGAGTGCGAAAATCAGCGCGCATGACTGCGGTGAATAATCAGCCACAAAACCGCAAACCGTTCCCTCACCAATGTTATAGCCTGGGAGACGATCGCTCCATGCGTCAACCAATTTCAGAAGATCGGAGTAGCTGTGCTCTTTATCATTCCAGAAAAGAGCAGTTGCGTCCCCTGATCCCCGCATGCGCTCAAGTATTGTTTGTATCGATTTCATGACACTCTATGTGAATTCAACTCCACGTTCCTGTAACACAATCTTAATAAGCTTATAGCTGAGAATCTCGACAACCTGATCATCGGATAATTCCACGTTGAAGGCTTGCTCCAGCGCAACGACAAGATTCATGTGTCTGAGAGAATCCCAGGTCTCGATGGTATCTGGTGACGCGTTTTCGGAAATTGCATTCAACGGCACTTCAAAAATCTTCGACAAGAGTTCTCTGAGTTTCTGCTCAGGCACCTTCTGCTTCATCGCGTTTCTCCTGGATTGTGATAAAAGAGATCGGTCGATGCCTTGGCGCACCAGAGACCAACCGATAGCGAGCGTGCCCGTTGTCGTTGCTCAGCTCACTAAATCCCATTTGCTGCCAGAATTTCTCCACCTGATGGTTTTTGTTCGTAGGGATGTACTCCGCATACCATGATTTGACAGGCCATTTCTGCTCCAGGAGGTCTAGACCTTGCAGCACAAGAGCTACCTCAATTCTCTTGCTGAGGATTCTGCAGCTCAGCAACAACGAGTCGATTGTTCCACTGTCGGTTTCTCGTTTGGCAATCAATACCCCGGTTAATCCGTAGTCGCCAAACTTGTCCCGCACCGACAGACTCAGCACGGCCCAATCGGGGGCGTCACAGAAGGATGTGATCTGAGATTCAGAGTAACGTCGCGTGGTCAGGTTGAACTGGTTTGTTTTCTGCGTCAGTTGTGCAATACGAGGTACTTCATCGGGCTTAGCTTGATGGATGATAACCGACAGATTCAAGGAACCGAGAAAGTCATCAATGTTTTCGTATTTGGCTTGTTCATGCTTACGAGTGGCCTCAGCGCGGTACATCTCTGATCTCTGCCGGTCTTCGGTACTGAGCGTTAAAGTGTCAAAAAGTCCATCCTGATCCAGCAACGAAGGATACCTATGAAGTCTTGGCGGCACGCGTAGGACTGTGACCTCGGGTATCATGCTTTTCACAACTTCACATTCCGACGGATTATCATCAACAAAAACAAAGCTTTCCAATCCAAGATTCAGATCATGTGCGAGTGATTGTATGTTGGTTACTTTGTCCTCCCAATTAAGTCGCCACGCGGACAAATGCGTGCGCTTGAGAAGACAGCTGGGGTGTTTGTCGAGAATTTCCCATACATCATCTTCATTGTTTTTACTGCACAACACGATGAGGACGCCCCGTTCGTGGAGATTCAAAACACGTTGCTGGAACGCGTAATACACGACCCCAGGATAAGCATGTCGGTCCAGTTTTATCCCTTGAATTCCATCTTCTCCAACAATGCCCCCCCAGAGCGTGTTATCACAATCAAGGACCAGGCATTTTTTTGATTTGCCTTTGAGAGCTTTTGCAATTTTTACGAGCTCCAGCGCGTACAAATTGAGAAAGCGCGGTTTGAATGGCGCTTTCGACATGTACCAGAAGCGATAATCCATACTCTCGCCTTCACCAAGGAGGCGAAGCAATCGTTCCCAATCGATGAGCACAAACCGACCCGGGTTGGCCTGGACAAAGCTGCGCAGCAACTGATTCAGCTGTAATACTTCATAATACCGGTTTGTTGAAAGTGCTGTATTCGCAATGCCGAAGTCTGTGAAGAACGGTGGCACGAACGTGTTGATCGCAATGATAGAGTTGGTGTTGGCTGCAATTGAAGAAAATAGTTCCTGCAGATCATTGATGACGCTGGCCGCCCGCCAATCTGACTGGAAATAGTTTGGAAGATGTGTCTCAAGAAAGAGAGAGACCACCACGATGTCGGGACTTGTCGCATAGAGATGAGACGTTTTATCGAGTATCTCTTGGCGTATGGTGCCATAGTCCCCAAAAGTTATTTTCGGTTTGAGTCCGCTGGCATAGCAATGATACTTCAGATAAGGCTCAATGCCTTCGACGGTAACATTGCGGAGAAAGTTGAACCGAATGGGAATTGCAAGACTGTCTGAAGACATCTCCATGGAATGAACATACTCCTGCATTTCAGGCAGACTGATAACAGAATCAGCAATGGTGCCAAAGTTGAGCGGCATCATAGCATTACTTGCCCTCCATTGATTCGAATGGTCTCACCCGTGATGTAGTCAGCTTTTGACGATGCGAGAAAACTCACAGCTCCTGCAATGTCCTCTGGCCGTGCCAGTCTGTGAAGAGGCGCTCGGGCGGCGACCATCAACCTGCTTTTTTCTGGTATGTCCATAATGAGCTCGGTATCAGTCATCCCTGGAGAAATCATGTTGACGGTGATCCCCTTGGGAGCGAGTTCAACTGCCATTGCTTTGGAGAATCCATGCAAAGCGGATTTCGCTGTAATATATGGCA
The DNA here is from genome assembly GCA_026390585.1 of Ignavibacteriales bacterium. Lineage (GTDB taxonomy): Bacteria > Bacteroidota > Ignavibacteria > UBA10030 > UBA10030 > UBA9647. The sequence goes on from JAPLFP010000158.1 coordinate 15,446, forward strand.
ACCAGCCGACGGTCGGAGTCTCAATGGATTGGGTCGTAAATGTAATGATCTTGCCATATTTCTGACCTTCAAATATCGGCACAATAAATTTGGCAAGATGAAACATCCCCTTGATGTTCACATCGATATGATGTTGCATGTCCTCCCATGACAATGACGAGAGCTTTGTCGTAGGTAGCTTGGCGGTAACACAATTGACTAAGAGAGTAATCGTACCGAGTTGTCTCACGACCTGTTCAACCATTTCTGCGACCTGGTCTTCGTGGGCAATGTCTGCGGTACACACTATGCACTTGTTCCGAGAATTCTTGAGCTTATCCCTCAGATCAAGCGCGACTTTCTCTTGTCGATGATAGTGGATGGCGACATCATAGCCATCTTCCGTCAACTGCCTGCACACCTCTCGACCGATCCCCCCCGTCGCACCAATGATCAAAGCCACCTTTCTTAAGTCGGAAGTCCCCGCCGGAACCGGAACGATTTGCGGTTCAATAATCTTGACCTTTGCGATGCCGGTGGTAACGACTTGCTTATGCTGATTATAGATAACCGTCTGCAGTTCCACGATGTTGTCTCTGTCGTGCTTGTTCAGTACTTCCGCTGTTACTCTTATCGTGTCCCCAACTCTGACCGGCAGCAGGAATTCCAGGCTCTGCGCAAACCACAGTGCACCGTCTCCAGGCAACTTCGTGCCGATGACGGTGGAAATGAAAGAAGCGCCCAACATACCATGCGCAACAGGTTTCTTGAAGACGGTCGATTCCGCATAGTGTTCATCAATATGCAGCTTGTTGTCGTCGCCCGTCAACTCTACGAAGTGCTCAATGTCCTGTTGAGTAATCGTATGAGTGAGTTCAGCCTTGTCGCCAATCTTGATTGCCTCGTACTTACTCATGGCCTGTCTCTTTCTTCAATACCGCACAGTAGTTGATTGTGATCTTCTTCTCCACGATCTCTTCCATAGGCAAATCTTCGACCGGGAGGACGAGTTCATTCTCTATTTCCAATCCAGCGTTACGTATCATCACCCTTACGTCGTCAACGCTTTTGTAATGATACACATGGTCAACTGCCGGAGAGTTGATTGCAGTCGAAACAAACGCTCGCCCATCGACTTCCAGCAATTTGTTTAGCTTGACGAGTACGCGTTGTGGAACATTGATATGTTCAAGGACTTCACCCATCACGACAAAGCCAAATCGTTCCTCGGTATCGTGCTTGAGAACGTCATCCGTGCAATACGATATTGAGGCTCTCTGCGGATGGAAATGGGCCATGATGGATTTCGTGATTGCGATAGAAACCGGACTTATGTCAATCACCTTGATTCTGGTGTGCGGCTTCAGAAGCTTCATCGCTTTGTGCAAATATAACCCATGGCCGGGGCCTATCTCAAGATACGAGTCAACAGTCGGGCAATATGTCTCTGTCGCCCGCTCAAAGCTCTTGAGAATCTCGTAATGAGTTTCCCACAAAAACTGTGAGATTGCCAACCCGATCATGTACGAGGTCATTTTCTCTTTGTTGCTATAGGTCTCTTCAAATGCCTGGCTATGCTCCTGAATCGTGTAAGAACCTGTCTTCATGAATTCAATTTGACATCTCATCATCATTGCGCACATCTCGAGATACGCGGAGACGGCAAATTCGAGCGGGATCTTCTGGCTTTCAAGATAGCCACAATAGTCATTCGCGAAGGACTCAGCCTCTTCCATGAAACTTGCGTCTCTCCGCGCCAAATAGGCTCTCAGTTTCTTCTTCTGAAGCGGAGATCTGGCAACGACGAGATCTACTATAGAGTCGAACTTCTGTGTCTTCAAGTATCGCTACCCCTCTGAAACATCAATACCAGTTGATTGCAGTGGCTCCGAAAGTAAAGCCTGCACCCACACCTGAAATCACCACCAGGTTTCCGCGTTGAATGCAACCAGCCGCGACTGCATCATGCAATGCAATCGCTAAGGATGCGTCAGCTGTGTTGCCTATCTCTGCAATGTTGGTAAAAGTTTTTGACATGGGTTGTTTCATTCTGGCCATCAGGAATTCAATCAACTTGAGATTCGCCTGGTGAAAAATGAATAAATCGACATCCTCGGTCGTCTTGTTGATCTTCTCAAGTAGTCTCTTCACGGCCTTTGGTTGAAACTGGATGACCTGTTTCCAGACTTCCATGCCATTCATTTCATAATATTGAAGACCTTCGTGAATATTCTCAGGCCTCATCGGATGGCTTGATCCGCCACCGCGCAATCTGACAGCCTCATACACCCTGCTGTTCGTGAACAGTTCAGTCCCGAGCACACCATACCCTTCAGGAACACGGCCAAGGATAGCCGCCCCAGCCCCATCGCTGAAATACATTGCAGATTCGGGATCGCTCCAATTGATGTAGCGCGATTGCAGAGCAACCCCAATCACCAGCGCATATTCGAGAGAAGAGTCGCACTTCATGCGATCGGAAGCAACGCTCAATCCCACTTGAAAGCCGGTGCAATTGGCCATGAGATCAAACGAGCCTGCACGGTTGGCCCCGATGAGCTCTTGCACCTTGCAGGCGAGCGCTGGATAGATGTAGTCTGCTGTGAATGTGCAGCAGATGATGAGCCCAATTCTGTCGGGTTGGATGCCGGCGGATTCCAGCGCCTGTCTGGCCGCGATGGCAGACATTGAAGAAGCAGACTCGTGTTCAGCCGCGATATACCTCTTCGTAATTCCTGTTTTCTCAAGGATTGTACCACGCTTCAGGTTGCACTGAGATTCAATCTGCTCATTGCTGACGATATTGGCCGGCACGTACTTGCCGACGCCGACCACACCAATGCCTGCTCCTGCTGTGTTCGCCATAGAAAG
>JAPLFP010000065.1 GCA_026390585.1 Ignavibacteriales bacterium
GTCGAATCATGATTCTGCTCCAGTTGTGATGGGACAAAATCTAAGTGTGAATCATGGAAAATCAAATCACAATCGTGTAACCAATTGTCAAAGATTGTCACAGGCCAAAATCTACGGCGCCATTCGCCTCGCGATGGCTTCAAAGAGCCCATCGCCGCTGGCTCGCTTCGATACAATTGCGTTTCGAAACGAAGAGGGATCGGCAAAGACCTCGAGTGCCAGGAAGGCTTTTCTCCGGATGGATCGAGTGAATCCCTCCATCGAGAGCGCGAAAACCCTCTTTCTGATCTGCGTCAGATCCAGGTTTGGATAAGCTATTCGCATGTAGGTGACATGGCCGAGTGCCGATTCTATCACACCAGCATTGTCAGAACAAAGGCATCTCAGGTAGTTCCTCGTGATCCTGTCAAAGTTAAGGACGTGTTCGGAGGCTGGCTGTCGGACGACCGCCGAATCCATTGTTTCGCCCGGAAGTTGTGCACGGACAGATGTGACCGCTACGAATGCAAGGCCAATGGTCAGGAACTTGTGCGTTTTCATGGAATTCTCCCGTTTGATGTTGTGGAATCGTTGACTAATGGTTCCACATGCAACTTACGGGCACCGTGGCTTGAAGATGTTTTCGTTCTGTAACGGGATTGTCAAATGATGTCACGCCGGGAGAAAGTTCCGGCATCAGGACAAGAAGAAAGGAGAGGCAGGAGGTGTCAGGCTATGAGTTTGTAGCCGACTCCGTGAATGGTGAGAAGATATCGTGGATTCGCAGGATCATCTTCGATTTTCTGGCGCAGCTTCAAAATGAAATTGTCCACCGTTCGCGAGCTGATGGTTTGATCGTACCCCCAGACGTTTGTCAGAAGTTCGTCGCGGCTGACGGTTTTGTTCCGATGATGCCAGAAGTACTTCATGATCTCGATCTCTTTCGGTGTCAGGCTCAACGGCTGTCCGGCTCGAAGCGCCGCATAGGATGCGAAATCAATTTCAAGGAGCCCGAGAACCATCTTTTCCTGGCCCCCGCCGGCAGTGCCCTCAGTCCTGCGGAGCAAGGCTTTGACCCGCGCGAGAAGCTCGCGAACACCAAACGGCTTCGTCACGTAATCATCGGCTCCAAGCTCAAGGCCCAGCACCTTGTCTATCTCTTCGCCCCTCGCAGTGAGCATGATGATGGGGATTGTTATGCCCTGTTGGCGAACCTGCTTGCACACATCCAGCCCGGACATCGCAGGGAGCATAATGTCAAGAATGATGAGATCGTACGCTCCTTCGGTGATCATCTTGAGGGCTGTCCGGCCGTCTCCCGCGATGTCGACCTCATACTTCTCGAATTCGAGATTGTCTCGCAGCCCGCGCTGCATATCGGGCTCATCTTCTACCAGAAGGATTGATGGCATGTAAATTCGTCTCCGTTCTGAAAGTCCAAATTACAGAATGCGCGGGAATGACAACCGGAACGTGCTTCCGACTCCTATCTGACTCTTTACAGAGACCTTGCCGTTGTGAGCGTTCATGATATGCTGCACCAGCGTCAATCCAAGTCCGCTCCCCCTCGTTTGATGCGCCAGTCCTGAAGAGGTGCGATAGAACTTGTCGAAGATCTTCGATTGCTCTGACGGAGAAACGCCAATGCCATGGTCTTCGACTTCGACGAATACGCTCTCGTTGGTCGTTCCTGTCGCAATCCTCATCGACTTCTCTCCGGCGCTGTATTTCACGGCGTTGTCGAGGATGTTCAGAAGTGCCTCGGAGACGGCTTCTTCGTCTGCCCTGATCAAAGGCAAGGCGTCTGCAAGTTCAACGTTTACCAAGAAGCCCAGGTGCTTCATTTGAGGCTCATAAAGGGCAATGACTCTGTGGACGATCGGATTCAGATCGAGCTCCGCCAGGTGAAATTCCTTCTTCCCCGATTCCATCCTGGAGAAATTGAGGACATTGTTGACGAGTCCGGTCAGTCTCTCACTTTCTCTCACGATCGTCGAGTAGTATTCCTTTTTCTTCTCTTCGCTCGACACGCGCCCCATCTCGAGGGTCTCACCGAACATGCGGATGAGAGAGAGCGGCGTCCGAAGCTCATGTGAAACGTTCGACACAAAATTGGACTTGAGTTGCGCAAGCTCCATTTCACGACGGATAGTCCGATACACAAACCAGACGCCGGCAACGATCATCGCATCCAGAATCGCAAGAAGTGACAGATTCCGATAAAATCTCTCCTTGACCAGCTCTTCGATCGTCTGGCCTCGTAGTCGGATTCCCAGGACATAATCCGGAAAGAGCCAGAGATCCTTGGTCTGGCGCTCCATGCCTTGTGTGATTGGTCCCGTCGAGTAGATTTGGCGCCGATCGGACTTGCGCAAGACCGATAGGATGAACTCGTTCCCTCCCGCTTCGTCGAGCTTACCCCTGAGCACATCGCGGACAAATGCTTCGGCGTCAAGCACAATTCCCGCGATGAAAACGCGGTTATGCACGCCTTCCGCCACAAACAGAAGGCACGTTGACGGTTCTCTCCGGTTGGCAGTGATGGGCACCCCCTCGATCTTGCGATATCCTGTTCTCTGGAGATGCAGCAAACGAGAAACGAGCTGTTGCTCGGAGCGGACGAGGTGTGCAAAATCCGTCTCGCGGAATCGCGTGCGCGACGAATCGTGAAGAGAAAAGCAGGCCAGGGAAACTGAGACCGCAGTCGTATCGGCGACGAACAGCGTTTCGATCCCTTTGTTACTGCTCAGAAAGCTCTGGAAATCGACCCGTGGACGGGGCGAAGTTGAGGGGAGTTGCTCTTTTACCAACCGGTTGATATCGCTGACCCAGCTGTTCGCGATGTCCCAGGCATACTGATTGAGGGAAAAGAGAACGGCGTCGAGTTGTTGTCGATAGATTCGTGCAATCATGTCCTCGCTCTGGGTGAGCGATGAGATTTCATATGCCGAGTAGAAAATAGCTGGAAGCAGGACGAGCAAAACGAGAAGCGCCGTGAGTGTCCGTAGCGTGCTTCTGTTGGAGGAGGTCTTGAACACGGCGATGTGATCGGTTGTAGGTGGCTGAAAGGAATCCCACAAAATTATGCAATGTATAAGCAATGTGCAAGTCCGCGGCGCCGGAATGCTGACGCGTGCGGTGGATCATCTCGCACCCGGGCATTCAATCGTCAGGCTGCGACACGCTAGCCGATCAATGCAAATCAACTGATGCTCGGTCATCGAGAGACGTGTTTCTCCGATTCACTCGATCCTTTGACACATTTGAGTAGAGTCCGCCGGGTCAAAGAGCATATTGGGTACAGGTGACGTCACTGCGCAAACTTCGATCTTTGGCGCAGCAATTGCGGGGTCCTTTTGTCATGAAGGAGCCGGTGGACCTCGCAGCATGCAGGTAGTTTTTTCACTGGCGAGGGAGTCAAGATTTCCCGGGCGCTGGATTTTGTGTGCCGAATAGGCTAGATTTAATCAGTCATAATCTCCAACACCGGAAGGAGACGTCTATGAGTACTCGACGCATTTCTATATCAAAACTTCTCACCATTTCATTCTTGATGCTTGTTTCTGCTGCTGTATTATTGGGTCAAACTCAACAACAAACTAAAGCAAAAACTAAGGAAGAAACCAAAGCACAAACTCAAGCAGAGACCAAAGCAGGAACTCAAGCGCAACCTAAAGCAGGAACTCAAGCGCAGACCAAAGCAGCAATCAGAGAAGGGAAAAAAGCAGACACTTTGCAGCCAACACAACAGGCGCAAAAAGCAATTCCAAAGAAGATTGGAAAGGGACAAGCACAGACTATAAGAGCCAAATCACATTCTGGTCAATGTCAGGCAATAACTAAAGATGGAACCAGGTGCACACGCAAAGCACTGCCTGGTTCAAAATATTGTCGTCAACATGATGGAAAATAGATTCGGCCCATCTTTCAGGTCAGATCGGACCGTTTCATGAAAGTGCAGAGACTATCATTAGGTGTTCCTATTTTCAGCGCTCTCGACTTGCTTCTATTCACGGTGTAGACTTGTATCATTCAATCCTCTGTCAGTACTCTTAGCAATAGCGCCTGTCCGTTAAAGGTCGGATTAATAGTAGAGCAACACAGCCGCATGTTGATACACACTGTTCATTCCTAGGCAAATCGGCTTTGGCCAGTGGTTTTGCCAACAATCGAGACCCTTTGTTGAAAGTGTGTACGCACAACACCGGTTCCAATGGGGGACATTGTTGGGCGAGGCGGGATGCGTTGGAGTCAAGGCTCCTGCAATTGCTATTCAGTATTTCGTGAGAGAATGTTCAGATGAAGAAAAGTCACCGATTCCTCCTTCAATAACGGAGCAAGTTGGACTCTGATGAATACGGGCTTGCCGAACGTCACTATTCAATCTCGTGCTGTATCCGGCAAGTATATCTTTGCCGCGACAGATGGCTATGGCGTCTGGAGACGGCCGTTGTCGGATATGGTTACCTCGGTGGAAAGGCTCTCGACCGACTTGCCGACGCATTTCAGTCTTGAACAAAACTATCCGAACCCCTTCAATCCCTCAACAAAGATTCAGTTCAGCATTCCCAACGCTTCTTTCGTATCGCTGAAAGTATTCAATGTGTTGGGCGCAGAAATAGCGACACTGGTAAATGAGAATAAAGCTGCGGGAACATATCAGGTCACTTGGGACGGAAACGGTTATCCGAGCGGTGTGTATTTGTATTGTCTGATAGGAGGAGGGAAGGTATTCACAGGAAAGATGAATCTGCTCAAGTGAAATCGCGGCGCAAAGCCTCCGGCACAAGAGAATCCTTCAGTTGTTTTTTTGAAGAATAGCTGTTATCTTTGCAGACGTAATGAGAATTGGGCGCTCAGCTCCCGCCAAAAGGTGAATCACGGCGGGTCCCGTTGTACGGTCCCGCTTTCTAGGATCCCGCAACCGGGCGGGATCCTCCCGCTTCTGGATTCCGCCTGTAGGCGGGATTCGAAGAGCGGAACAAAGAGCGGGAGATCCCGAAAAACGGGACAGGCAGCTGGTGAGAACGAGCACGTTTACTAAGGAATGGAGCAACGGCATGGCGCATTCGATTAACCGTTTTGTGCTTACCCCTAGCGAGGCTGCGGCAAAGGCGTTGATAGTCGACCAGCTCAGGGCGAATCCCCGCGGCCCGTGGGTGAACGGCAAGAAAATGGGCTTGCCAGCGTCAAAAGGTACAACATCGCCAAGCAACAATAAGAAGTAAGAGAGAAATCGAACTGCGAACCGGGAACAGGGAATCTCGGCTTCGCTCACCCGCATGGGGAATCTACGTTCGGCGTTTGATAGTCTCCATTCAGTTTTTGAAGACGGGCGCTTAGCTCCCGCCTGCGTCCTGAGAAACGGACTTCCGCCTTCACTTCGTTTCGGCGGACAGGTCGGCGGGTTCCGTTTTTCGGAATCCCGTAGAGCGGGACAGGCAGCTGGTTCAGAGCGTACGCCTCACACGCGTAAGGTCACTGGTTCGATAAGGCCAGATTCCAAGCTTTTCCTTCCTCTGTTGAATGGATTGTTGAACGAAAGGGTTCAGCAACGCATTCGGCGCCCAAGTTTTACCTCACCCGTCGCTCCAACGGATTCTACTACGTCGGCTATTTTGATGGACCCCATCTGCGCTGGAAATCTACCCGCGCCAGCCGCAAAGCCGATGCTCTCAAAGTTCTGACCGACTACAAGCAACTTCTCGCCTCGAAGACCCCAGAGGTCCGCTTCTCTGCCTTCGAGAAGGAATTTCTCAGTTACGCAGAGAAATCATTCGCCCCTCGGACCCTCATCATCTACCGCTCAACATTCGGTCTCTTTCGGCAGGTCAACGGCGACCCCTATCTCAGCCAGTTGACAGCTCGGCACCTTGACACTTACAAGACCCGACGATTGGGCACCGTGAAGCCGGTGACTGTCAACATTGAAATTCGTGCCCTTCGGGCGGCACTCAATTCTGCGCTCCGGTAGAAGATGCTGGAAGAAAATCCCTTCAGAGACATCCGGCCCATCCGAGTGGAAGAAACCCAGCCTGTATTCTTCTCCAAATCTGACTTCCAGAGGCTCATGGCTGTCATCGCTGAGGAATGGCTGAAGGAGATTGTGGTGTTTGCAGTCTCGACGGGAATGCGCCAATCGGAAATCACCAACCTTCGATGGGAGAATGTCGACCTCATCAACCGCCTCATCCACATCCAATCAGGCGCGTCCTTCAAAACCAAGCAAGGGAAGCGCCGGACAATCCCCATGAATGGAGTGGTGCTGGCGTTGCTTCAGAAGAGGGTGGGGAAGACACTTTCTGACTTTATGTTTACAAGGGGAGAGGCTAAGATTGGGGAGAGCTACCTCACCCATCGTTTCAAACACTGGGTCACTGAGGCAGGATTGGCCGACGAACTCCATTTCCATAGCCTCTGGCATACATTTGCGAGCTGGCTTGTCCAGGACGGGGTTTCTCTCTACGAAGTTCAAAAGCTCCTCGGTCACTCTTCGAGCAGGGTGACGGAAATCTATTCACACCTTCAACCTGAGCAGATGCACAGCACGGTGAATAGGATAAGCCTGCCCTTGAACTGAAGGGGGAGAGGGAAGCGAAGACAACTCTGGAAGTTTCCAGACCACCGCCTTGGCTTGGTGAGTGGGCAAACCTTCGAGGCAGTAGAACTCTGCTCTACATCCCGTGAGGATAGGACACAGCTCGCTGGAACGACATTATGTCAAAACGAGACATCTTATCATTTTGAGACAGGGGCTGGGAGGCAGTGATGCGAAATCGATTGAAATCGCTAGCTGGATATGGGCATGATGTTTGCAACATAGTCAATAGCTAACTCAGACAGATACTCATGATTTGCTAATGCAACAAGCACTTAAGGGAGAATAATGGAGAGCGTGCACGATTTGGTCAAGCGTGCGATGTCGAACCTCGGAATTAAGGACTATCGGTCAGCCATGGCCGATTGCACGAGGGCAATTGAGCTGAGACCGGACCTTTGCGCACCCTACTTTTATAGGGGGAAGGCAAAGTACGACCTTGGAGATTATCATGGAGCTATTGCCGACTTCACCAGAGCTATCCAAATGAAACTGGATTTCGCAGAAGCCTATCGCAACAGAGCACTCGCAAAGACTCAAACCGCAGATTACCAGGGCGCCATTGCCGACCTAACCAAGACACTCAAACTAAATGGGGATGACGCAGAATCCTACTTTGACAGGGCAGCAGCATACCTGGGGCTCGGCCAAAAGAGTGAAGCAATCACGGGCTTTGAGAGAGCCATGAAGCTGGGTTATCGCATCCCTCCGGAACTCATGAGAATGCTTTACGAGAAGTGTATGGGTACAAGGACTTCCTAAGAGACGAAAGCAAACAATATGAGCAGTGCAGCGTTTGCACAAGGCCCGGACAGCGATGTTCGGGCCTTTTTTGTTTTCCCTGTTGCTGATGTTCGTTCACATTCATCACTGTGAGAACATGAACAGAGTGACCGAACGCCTCTAAGTCCTCATCGTAGTAGTCGGATTTCCAGAACCACTTTTGCCCGAACAGATTTATACAGCCAAAATCATGTTCTTTGTGTGGGTCATTTGATTCTGAAAAGTTATTTAACCTTGCGACCTCTGCGAGTAAAACCATCATATGGTCAAATCGCAAATCTGTCACAGCTCTTGTGATGACCGACCGACCCTTTATACCCTCAATTTCAAGTTCACATTGGAGCTTTATCAGATTCATTCTCATTGTGTCATTGATTTTGGAAAGTTGTTCTGCTGTGTATTCTGTCGTCGTCATTGTATCAGTCCTCATTTAGAATGAGAAAGGCAGCCTTTGAGCCGCCTTTCGGATACGCTCACCAACTACTTCTTTGTTCTCTTTGTCAGATAAACCCTGCCGCCCCGAAATGCTACAACGCCTTTCTCTTTCAGCCGCTCGGCTTCCATTTTAAAAGAGGGTGAGCCAGGAGTCAGTTTCACGCCTTTGCCTTCCTTAGCGTAAGCCGTGAGTCTTTTCATCAGTTTCTCGTGCGTGGTCATTGTCTCGTCCTTTCTTTATTGGTGGTTTGACCGTCGTTGAATCTGGCTTCATGGTAATGGAATGGCCAGAGGAAGCCAAATCCTTGAGCGAATTGTTGGCGGAGGAACCGTAGAAAGGACAGGTGGTTTAGAAGAAAAGGCGAAAAGTGGAAAGTGGTGGTTGGGAAAGTGCTTCAACTAGATATCGCCGAGACCTCGAACCCAAATGAGAGGAATTCCCAGCTTTGACCTGAGTATTGACTCAGAACTCAGTAACATAGTGAGCCCGGGGGAGATTGCAGTCGTTGTATCTCTTTCGCTTTTGCGCTACATTTCGCGGGCCTCTACTATTTCCCTGACCCGTCAACAATCAAAGGCCGGACAAATGATAGAAAAACAAATTGAATTCAAAGAGGTCGAAAGGCGTCTTGGCGAATATGCCCCGTTTTTTCAACTCAACCTTCTCTCGTTGCCTGCCTCAGCAGAAAAAATTGTAGAAGCCTTTTGTGTTGCGGCAGGTTGCATTGTTCCGGCCATAAGAATCAAGCGCCAAATTGTAATAACATTTGGCACATCACCGTTCAGCTTAACAAACCCACCAACCACACTGAGCGTGAATCTACAAGAGCCGGTTATAAATACCACATTCGGTGATTTCATTTTCTTAGACTGGCAGAAAATGAAAACCATCGCCTACCAGCACATCGTCGCTTCCATTTTGGAAGAGCTTGTCCACTCCTTGATGAATGTACAGGACGAATCAGTCGCGATGCGCATTGTAGCCAGTCTTTACTCAGGAGTAAAAGTTTCTGCAAATAGTACTTACGAGTTGGTTTGACGAAATTGTCTCTTAGACTTATGATTAGAAATCTCGTGATGGGCATAGACATAGAGAAACCCTCCATAAATAGAGAGAAACATCATGGACCAAGAACAGTCTGGTGAAGTAAACCGTTGGCTGCGAGACATTCACGACGACCTTGTTGTTCTCAACGGACGCGTCCAATGGCTTCTTGCAATTGCTGGAGTCTTCGTAATTTTGTGGTCATTACATTACGCGAAATGGATTTAGAACAAGAGGTATCGCCAGTAATTTCAAATTCGGACATTATGGACAGAAAGCACTGATTTGACAATTGGCGCTCTCCTGAGCAATATTGTGGGACATCTCCCCAGCACCGATTTCTACGCAAGCGTTGAGGGCAACCCCTGTAGCCCGAAGGAGGCTGAAATGTCATTATTTCGGTACAGTATAATCCTCGCAATCTTCGCATCGACCATTTGCAGAGCTCAGAACAATCCGGCTATCAAAGGTACGTGGAGCACTTCTGGACTTGAAATAGAGAGCATCAAGGCAATTCCCGTTTACGTATGTCCGCTTGATGATGCCACAAAGGATTTTGGACTAACCGCTGAACGAATCAGGACAAAGTGTGATTTCAAGGTCAGGCAAATGCACCTCGAACCGGTAGACTTCAAAGTGACCTACCCTCCTCAACCGTATCAACTAATGGTTTCAGTCCAGATAAATCGCATTTCATTTCTCGTGGAAATACACTTCCTACGAAGGGTTTCATACAAGGTTGGGAAAAGAGACTTCGAGATGTACGCCACAACTTGGTCTCAGAATATTTTTGGTTCCCACGGGTCTGATTCAGATTATGTGCTCTCAGCGCTCGAAGCGATAATGGAAGAATTTCTCAATGCATACGTGAAAGCAAATCAGAATTGATTGTCTTCCCATAGTAGGATGAACGATTCGCTGGATGGTAGCTTCATAGACTGGAGGGTCAGATGAAAAAAGTCTTTGTCGAATTGTTATTGCTTGTATTGCCAATCATTCTGTGTCTGTCTACCGCTTTTGCTCAGCCATTTGTCGGCTCCAAGAACTCAAACAAATATCACAAACTCACCTGCAACTGGGCGCAGAGAATCAATCCCTCAAACAAAGTGACTTTCAAGAATGCTTCTGAGGCTGCCGCGGCTGGATACCAACCGTGTCGAGTGTGCAATCCGCCTGTCGCGCAGGATGAAGGGATACTAAAAACAGGGAAGCAGACCATTGGCAAGCAGCAAACAAGCACCGACAGTCAAAGCCAACAATGTCAGGCGATAACAAAGAAAGGTACTCAGTGCAAGAGAAAGGCACAGCCGGGCTCAAAATATTGTTGGCAACATAATAAATAAGAGGGTGTGCCATGAAAAGAACCTTACTATTACTTCTGACTCTGAGTTTGAGTTCCCCGATACTTGCGCAGACTCGCGTATTTGGTGAGAAAAATGGATATGATTGGAAGAAAATAGAAGACGATGCACGAGGTGTTTATTCCCAGGTTGACTGGACGAACAAACAAGAGTGGATTCAAACGACCCAGCACGCCTATAAGATATATTTCTTGCTCGGCGTATTTGAGGTTGCCGCTGTTCTCCCTTCTGACTACTACTACGCATGGACTGACGAGCACGGGAAGAAACAATACGCTGAAGCAGGACACCCGTTCCCACAGACTTCTGGGGTTACCGTCGGTCAAATGTTGAACGGGTTGGATAAATTTTATGAAGATTTCAGGAACATGAGCGTTAAGATTGTGGATGCAATGAATATTGTGAGATTCGAATCTACCGGAAAAGACCCTGATGAGATACAATGGTGGACACGATACTTTCGGGCAGATGAAGGTACGAGAAGTCAGATGATGCTGGAAAAAAACAAGAAAGGCACAAAAAAGTAATTGATGTGGTCACTGAATGGTTGAGGGGGGGAGTAGTGTCCCGAATTGACGATGATTCGACTAACAAACTGCCTTTAGAAAGGAAATATTATGGAAAACCTGGGAATTGACCGCATTGCCTTGGAACTCACCACTGCTCTTGTTAAAAGCTACGGGAAAGAGTTGACCGGTTCACCAGAAGCCGCAATCAAGCTCGTCGTAAGCGACTACTTCAAAATTTACGACGAAGTCACGGCGAAACTGAAAGCACGAACAGAATCGATGCGATAGAGGCAATTAACCAGTGGGATTCTCTCTGTATCAGTCAAACCTATTCCACAGCCATGCGAGAAATCCGATTTCGATTTCTTCGAGTGGACACTCAGAATTCACCCTTGTAGAAGCACGCATTGACATTGACGCTTTGTAGTGCAAAATTGTAAGTAATTGCCACCCACCGATATCCTGCCAAGCGTTACGGGCAATCCCAAAGCCCGTAGGAGGTTAAAATGAAGAAACGCATTTTCACTGTTTCCGTCCTTTTCTTCTTCGTCACGACAGTGTCTCTAAGAGCCCAGTGGGTGCAAACAAACGGTCCCTATGGTGACCTCGATTATTCACTCGCTACGAACGGGTCATATCTCTTCGTTGGGACTGAGTTAGGTGTTTATCTTTCCTCAAACAACGGCACAACCTGGACTACCTCGACGTTGAAGAGCCAAAATGTATTTGCTCTTGCTGCCGAAGGGAAGAATGTCGTGGCCGGAGTCTACTACGGTGTATATGTATCTTCGGATAATGGAACGAACTGGATGCCAGCCGCCTTTACCAACAATTACACCTCATCCGTTGCTGTCAGCGGCTCAACTATTTTTGCCGGTACGTATCTCGAGGGCGCCTTTCTTTCTACAAACGGTGGCATCACATGGTCGCGAGCTGGTTTGGTGGGTGAGGTTATAAGGAGCGTTGCTACTAGCGGTGGCAATTTATTCGCGGGGACGTATCAAAATGGTGTGTTGCTTTCCACCGACAACGGTAGCAGTTGGGCTCCGATAAACAATGGCCTGACCAACACTAATGCCTATTGTATTCTCATCACAGGGAACAATATGTTCGTGGGCACTGATAATGGAGTCTTCCGGTCAACGAACAAAGGCGTCAGCTGGGCTTCTACCAATGCCGGCTCGACGACCCGCAATGTCTACTCGCTTGTTGCCAACGGGGGAAATCTATATGCAGGGACGTGGCGAGGGGTCTCTCTTTCTACCGACAACGGCTCGAGTTGGGTGGCAGCCGGGTTGGCAAGCAGCGATGTTCCATGCATTGCTGCCGCAGGCACGAATGTCTTCGCCGGAACGAACGGTGGCGGCGTTTTTCGAACTGCGAACGACGGGGCAAGTTGGACGGCAGTCAATGACGGAAGGACAAACACAATTGTCAATTCAGTCGCGGCCATGGGTACGATTGTATTTGCGGGGATATATGGTGGCGAAGTCTATGTTACTAACGACAGAGGTAACAATTGGACTCTTGCCAACAACGGCTTAACCGATAGCTTCGTCCACGCCATTGCTGTCAGCGGAACGAATGTTTTTGCCGGAACTTATATCGGGGGAGTCTTGCTTTCCACAAACAGTGGAAGTAATTGGACCCAGGTCGGGTTGACGAACGTAGGTGTTTATGCGCTTGCATTCTCCGGCACGAATCTGTACGCTGGGAGCAATGTTGGTGGAATCTTTCTCTCCACCAACAACGGGACGAGTTGGACTCAGATAGGATTGTCTAACAAGTGGGTTATTTCTCTTGCTGTCGTTGGTTCCAACCTCTTTGCAGGGACCCGCGGTGATGGCGTTTTTCTTTCCACTAACAATGGGAGCAACTGGACGCAAGTCGGGTTGACGAACGCCATTGTATACGCGCTTGCATTCTCTGGCACAAATCTCTTTGCCGGAACTGATGGCGGCGTCTTTCTTTCTACCAACAGTGGTGGGAGCTGGACTTCAATGAACAATGGCCTGACGAACTATGATGCCTATGCGATTGCCCTCTATGGCACAAATCTTTGGCGTTTGGCGCCGACCCCTCTCCGAAATGGTGACGTTGGTGGAGGGCTCCGAAAGTGAAGTACCTAAATCATCAATGCTCGCGCAGAACTACCCCAACCCGTTCAATCCAAGCACGAATATTTCGTTCAGCGTCCCATCCAATACGTTTGTGACTCTAAAGGTGTTTGATGCTTTGGGAAGAGAAGTGGCGATTCTCGTTGGGGAAGAGTTGTCTGCTGGTGCATACTCACGCCAATGGAATGCGGCAAATGTCCCAAGCGGCGTCTACTTCTATCGGCTGGGGGCTGGTCAATTTGTCGAGACAAAGAAGCTCGTGGTCTTAAAATAGAATCAATGGGTGCCGAGAGTGACGGCTCGGCAAAAGAACTCTCAGTAGAGACAAGGAGGATAGCGATGAAATTCCGAAAACTGTTCCATCGAATGTTCACTATCATGCTCTTTGCATCATTGCTTGAGGGGACCAACATGGTGTATGCCCAACCGAAGGCTGGGGATTGGAAAGTCCCTACTCGTTTTGGGCAGTTTGTTTTCACGGTGAATTCAGGCGGCATGCAAATAATCAAACTTGCCACTACGTTTTCGAATTATACATTTGGTGGCATAACGCAGAATGGAACCGTTACCTCACAGCCATCACCCGGATGGCCTATATCGAATAGTCAGTTTGCCTTTACGAATTCCATCAATCCGACCGGGTCAATAAAATTGACCATCAATGGGGTATTCACTCAGTCGGGAGACCAGGCGTCAGGCACTTGGAGTATACTCGTGAACGGGCAGACTGATTCCGACGCCTGGGGTCCAGTGACCATTGCGTCGACGCCTTCACCACCAACACTTCTCTTTCCTGCAAATGCAGCGACAGGCGTATCAATCTATCCGACGCTTTGCTGGAATGCTTCCAGCGGTGCGACGTCCTATCGCCTCCAGGTTTCGACGAGCTCGAGCTTCACAGCAACAGTTGTCGATGATTCAACACTGACGAGTACTTCGAAGCAGATCGGCCCTTTGTCGAACAATACGATATATTACTGGCGTGTGAATGCAAAGAATGAAGCAGGGATCAGTGACTGGTCGCAGGCGGGGAGTTTCACGACTATGGCTGCAATGCAGGGTCGCTCGCTTGCAGATGTTCAGCCGTTTCCTTATGAAGATCCGTGGTGGTCCAGTCCCAGTAACGTGGGGTTCAACCCGATTGGAGTGACGAACTCGATCGTGCTGACGCTCTTTCGCGGCAACGACACGCTGTACTCTATTGTGAGCAGTGATACAGGAATGACATGGAGTGCGCGACAGTTTGTGCGCGTGTTGGGTCCTTCGGTTTCTACCTTCCGTGCTGTCCGGTTGAACTCCGGGAGAATACTCCTCACCTGGAGAGATAACGACGGAATAAAGACTTCCTTCTCAGACAACAACGGTGGTTCATTTCCTGCCACCACAGCGATTGCGGCGGCCCTCAACACTCCTTATGAAATCTCTCAAACAAACGACTCTAGAGTTTGGCTTTCGTACACGCGGAGCAACGGCAGCAATAGTGATAGTTTCTTTCTGATCAGCATCGATAGTGGAAAGACCTGGGGATCGGAGCGGACACTGGCCAACACGCTGGGTAATGAGTCTGGCGGAGTGTTTTTCAGCGGAACCGGTTCAACTGTGGTAGGAATGTTCTCGTCGTATGTTGCTGGTAATCGGACGTTCCTGTACTCACAGGGCAGCAGTGATAGCGGTCTAACCTGGTCGGCGCCGACAAAAGTGTTCAACGACACACTTGAACGATTCACTCCCCATGTGCTGAAGAATTCGAGCGGCACACTGACGCTTGTGTGTTCCGTGAACAATTATAGAATATACTCCAATTTCCTTGGCTCCGTTCTCTATCCAGGAGGATATGCTAGGTCTGACATTTTTACTTACTCGAGCACAAACAACGGTTCGACGTGGACTCAGCCAACCCAGTTCACACGCTATGCAGGTTCAGACAACAACCCTCTCACAGGATTGGTGGGTGACAGGGTGTTCATTTCTTTCTTGAGCGCTCGATGGGTATCCGGCAACGCGTGGTACGGTATTGCCGGAAGAACATTGGACATGACAGCTCCGCCGTTCGTATCGTATGTCTCGATTCCCTCAGCTGAGCCGGGCGTACGGTGCGACGCACAAATTGAAGTGTTTGACGCAGCAGGTATCAAAGATGCGAAGGTATCGTATGTCCTCAGAGGTGTTACCTATGGACCATTCCAACTTCATGACGACGGTGCACACAACGACTACAATGCGAACGATGGCACCTACGGGGGTCCTACGGGCTTGTTCAGTGTTGGTGATTTCATCAACATGACGTATACCATCACCAGCAATACACTCTCCTACATTATCTGGACCCGCAGCGCGATAAATCCCGCTGAGCACAATGCAGGCAACTAAAAACTATCGGTGAACAGCAACACGCTCCTCGGTACCAATGGTAACAACTATTCTGGCACCTGGCCTAAAGCAACTGGAACAAACTATCTTACCATCGCGGGTTTGTGGTTGGGGGGATTGGTGGGGGGTGGTGCCCGGGTTCTCAAAGCCGGTGAATCGGGTGCAGGCGACTGGCATCAAACAGCGGGGTCATCTTTTGCATTGGCCCCGGGAATATCAGATCAAGACATTTCTGTAACCTATGATGACTCGCTTGCAACCTCGACAACACCGCTCGGCATCCGAGTGTTTCAAAAGAGCTATGTTTGGGCGAGCGCTTCTCGCAGCGATTTTGTTATACTGACCTACAGAGTTGTCAACCGGGGTATGAGTGGAAAAACTGACAGTGTGTTCGTAGGCTTGTGGGCTGATGGAGATGTTCAACCATCTCCTGCAACCAACGCTTCTGGA
>JAPLFP010000185.1 GCA_026390585.1 Ignavibacteriales bacterium
TAAACGGGTACTCGCGCGCATTACCGAATCCGATGCTTCTACTTTCACCGGCGGTTCTGCGAGAGTCCGTGGCAAGCTCTAATATCGAAAATATCAATACAACTGTTGAGCAAGTGTTGCAGATGCAACTCTTCCCCGAGGCTGAGCAGAAGAAACCTGACAAGGAAGTGTTGCACTATCGTGATGCCGTACATTGGGGATTTGGAAGTCCGAAGAAGGTCTCGATCTCGACCAGGCTGATTCTCGGAGTGCACAAACGCCTGCTTCCGGAACATGAGGACGACTATCGAAGACTCCAAAACAAGATCGCAAATAGCTCAACAGGGCGAACCTTGTATACGCCCCCGCCTGCTCAAACGATCGCTCGCTTGATTGGCAACTGGGAGAACTTCGTCAATGACAGGCAGGAGGGAATTGATCCTCTCATCAGATGTGCCATTGCGCACTACCAGTTTGAAGCAATCCACCCCTTTCTCGACGGCAATGGCAGAGTAGGAAGAATCCTCATGGTGCTGTCCCTTATTCAGCATGAGCTTCTCACATTTCCTATTCTCTATGTCAGCGGATATATAAACAAACACCGGTCAGAATATTATAGACTGTTGCGGGAAGTCAGTACGAAAGAGCGATGGGGCGCGTTCATAGGGTTCATGCTCAAAGGCTTCCACTTGCAAGCGCGCGAAACCAAAGGAGTGTTACTAAAGGTGGTAAACCTGCTAGAAAAAACTAAAACCCAGATGCGCAAGGATCACAAGAACATCTACTCAGCTGATCTCGTAGAAGCGCTTTTTGAATTCCCTATTACAACGCCAGTGAACCTTGGCAAGCGACTGGAAGTGAACTACCGAACAGCCAGTCGCTACCTCGCTCAACTTGCCAGAGGCAAAGTGCTGGGAGAGAGCCATGTAGGCAAGTATCATCTCTTCACAAACAAACCGCTGCTTTACCTTCTGAGGGAGACTCAAACATAGATTGAACGGTGTGCTCGCTGAACCGTCCCTGAGCCCTCCCCATAGATGCCACCGAACAACCTCATGGTTCTCTATTCCATTCGTCGGTCCAAAAGTCTCTAGACATCAGGCTCCTGAGGACGCGCACATTCGAGCTGCTAACTCAGAGGTCAAAAAGTGGCGGTTTTGTTTGCAGGGACGGAATCCCCGCGGGGAACCGCCGACATTGTTCATGAGCCTGCTTCGAGACCAGGGGGGCAAGCCCTTCGTCTCGTTCGTCCCTCCTTCGTCGGGACTCACTCGCTCAGGGCACTGAAAAACGCACGGCACTTAGCTTCATCCCTGCGGGATTCGCTAAGTGCCGCGTTTTTCGTGGACAGGGACGGAATCGAACCGCCGACACATGGATTTTCAGTCCATTGCTCTACCATCTGAGCTACCTGTCCGAAAATTTCCAAACTTAGCGAGCGACAGCGAAGCTAAGTTTGATGAAATTTTCAGGATCCCGACTCTTTTTGTCGGGATCCGATCCTCCGACTCCCCCTCGACTCGCAAACAACGCACGCTCGGGGTCGCTTAGGACCGGTCGACTTGCCTGCACAGCGCAACAGGCGCAGGTCCCTATGACCATTGGTCCACCACCCTACTCCGTTTCCGGCATCGGGTACATTAAGGTACGACAGAATCTGCGAAAAATCAACACAACGAACTCCGCGAAGTCTCTTCTAGCTCCAGACTCCATTCCTCTTCAAGATGTCGCGTGCGATCACGATCTTCTGAATTTCATTTGTTCCCTCGAAGATGGGATTTATTCTCGCGTCGCGATAGAATCTTTCGATCGGGAGTTCCCTCGAATACCCCATCCCTCCGTGAATCTGAACCGCCTTGTCGGCGATCTTGATGAGTGACTCGGATGCGAACAACTTGACAGTTGCTGATTGCCTCGAGATGGATTTGCCAGCATCGTACGCCGCTGCTGTGCGATAGGTGATGGATTCCATTGCATAGATAAGCTCACTCATCTCAGCAAGCATGAATTGAATTGCCTCAAACTGAGAGATTGGCACGTCGAACTGCTTTCGGTCTTTTGCGTACTTTGTCGAGAGTTCAAGAAGTTCTTTAGATGCCCCAACGCATGCAGCGCCCAATCCCAGACGTCCTGCATCGAGTGTCTTCATAGCAACGAGGAATCCACGGCCATCTTCGCCAATGACATTCTCTTTCGGAACACGAACATTTTCAAATGAAACAGGAGCCGTCACACTTCCACGAATTCCCATCTTCTTCTCGGGAGGACCCGCGCTAAAACCAGGTGACTTCGTCTCGACCACGAATCCAGTGATGCCTTTCTCAGTTCTGGCAAAAACCGAGAGCACGTCAGCAATCGAGCCATTTGTTATCCAGAGCTTCTCACCGTTGAGAATCCAGTCGCTGCCATCAAAATGCGCGCGCGTTCTCAGGTTGAAGGAATCCGAGCCGGCGAGGGTTTCGGTAAGCGCAAACCCCCCAATCATCCTTCCGTCAGCCAGGAGCGGCATGTACTTCTGCTTCAGTGCTTCCGATCCGCCTATGTAAATGGCATTGGTGCCGATAGACTCGTGCGCACCAATGAACGTTGATGTGGAGAGACACCCTCGGCCAATTTCTTCCTGAATCAGGCAGTAGCCAACTTCGCCAACTCCACCCCCTCCGTACTCCGCAGGAAAGGCTGCTCCCAGAATCCCCAGATCGCGGATCTTCTGCATAAGTTCGGGGGGTATGCGCTCTTCCTCGTCGATACGGCGAGCCATGGGCTTGATTTCAGCGTTGGTGAAGTCGCGTACCATCTCTCTAAGCATTTTCTGCTCTGCATTGAGCTCGAACTCGAACATGCGTTCCCTCTCCTGTTGATTTGACCAGACGCGCGTCTTGCGGAAGAGCGCTTTTGTCGCGCCGTCCGATGAATCGGACGGCTTCGTTTCAGCAAAACCCGAAGGGTTTCGCGTTTCCAAAGGCGTCGACTTCAGTCGATGCCGGCCCTTATTCCCCAGAACCCTTTTGACCAATATAACTTGTGATGTCCTCGCCTCCATCAACTCCAATGACGTTTCCGGAGATCCACGACGCATTGTCATCAGCCAGCAGAACAATTGCTTTGGCAACATCTTCAGGTGTCGTGAGCCTTCCACCCGGGTTCTTTGCCCGAGCGACATCCAGCATCTTGATGAAGTTTGGTATCCTTCGAGCTGCAGGCGTATCAGTGACACCGGCCATGACAGCGTTACACGTAATACTCATAGGTCCTAATTCCATTGAGAGCTGTCGGAGGTGAGATTCCAAGCTCGCTTTTGCCGCTGAGACCGCACCGTAGTTGGGAATCACCGTATGCCCACCCGAACTTGTGAGTCCGATGATACGGCCACCCTTCTTCATCAACTTACGTGACAGCAAGCCTTGCGTCCAGTAGACCAGACTATGCGCCATCACATCGAGCGTCATTTCCATTTGGGCTTGCGAGATCGCCTCTTCAGGCTTGCTCGCGATGAACGGTTTCAAAGTGCCAAATGCCAGAGAATGCACCAACACCTTTACCGCGCTGGATGAATCCTTCGCAAAACGCTCCTGAATATCGTCGAGCGCTTCCTCTCTCTTGATGGAGTCGGCAGCATTGATGTTGTAGAAGATTGCTTCGCTTCCCGTGTGCTTGATGTCGCGAATCACTTGTTGAACTGTCGGCATCGTCGCCTGCCTGTCCAGATGAACTCCGAAGATATTCATCCCGTGCTTTGCAAGCTCAACCGCGGTAGCCCCTCCGAAGCCGCTGGATGATCCCAGGATCAAAGCCCATTCATTGGGTTTGAATCGAGATTCGGCTTTCATTGCGTTCTCCTCCGAGATGGTTGAAAATGGACGTAAAAGATACTGATTTTTCGAGGAAAATCAAACCCTATTCGGCGGTCAGGATCCGGCGTGATCGACGAGGCTGACAGTAGCCATCATCCGTCCTGATTTGTTTCTATCTCTTCGGTGAGAATGGAACAACTGAGGAGTGCAGATCGTACAGAATGGTGAGATTTCGATATTCTCTTCCCTCACACCGGCGCCAAGGAGCTGATCACAATTCGCCTTTTTCAAATTCAAGTAGAGGCGATCATCACGCTGTTCCACCTGATCCAGCGAGAACAATTCTGCAACTTCACGTCCGACTTCGTAGCAACAAACGCCAGCCGAAGGCCCCAGATATGTAATCATCTCGCCTGCGCTCGAGCCGCACTGCTTCACCATCAGGTCGACGGTTTCAGCTACAATTCCCTGGGCCGTTCCTCGCCACCCGGCATGGACAAGGCCGAGGACTGCTTTAGCAACATCATATATAGTCACGGGCAGGCAATCAGCGATGCTGACGATGAGAGGTAGGTCATTTGTTTGAGTCACGAGCCCATCGCAAGCATCATATTCACCGGGCTGAGATACAATTTGAATGTTGCTCGAATGGCATTGATGAGGAATGGCGCTCCCAGACTCCATGAACCCTAGCGCTTCAAAAAAACGTTTTCGATTCTCGGCCACATTTGCCGGATCGTCTCCCACCCGATAGCTCAGATTCATTCCCAGCGGTTCAGGGCTGACCCCGCCAACTCTTGTGCTCATGGCGAAACGGACCGAGGAATATCTCGAGAGTTTTTCCGATCGAATCAGGCGCAGGTCGCTCATCTCAGCTGTGCCGGAGTGGAATGTTCATTTCGATGATTGTCCCTTCCCCGATCTTGCTCTGGAGCGAAATCGTTCCATCGAGGTCTTCAATCACTTTCTGTGCAATCGCCAGGCCAAGGCCCGTTCCATCAGTTTTCGTCGAGAAGTTGGGTTGAAATACCTTTTCTCGCAAATTCTCAGGGATGCCGCTCCCAGTATCCGAGATGCGAATCGTGCATGCGTGCTGATCTGCTGCAAGGTCAACACTGATGGTCCCGCCGCTCTCCATGGCTTGAATGCTATTTCGAATGATGTTTATGAAGACACGGCGCAACTCATCCTTGTCAGCTATGACAAACGAAGGGGTTTCCGAGAGGTTTGTCCGGAAGACGACATCGTTCACTTCCTTGAACAGGTTGATGGACTCCGTCAAGAGCTGTGCCAGGTCCACACGCTCAAAATGGCGCTCCGGCATGCGGGCAAAGTTGGAGAATTCCGATGCGATGCGCGTCAGCACTTCGATCTGCTCGACTACCGTTTGCGACACCCGTTCGAGGATTTCGCCAAAGTCCTTCGCTCCCTGCTTGTACGCTTGAACAAGATGTTGGATGGAGAGCTTGATGGGCGTGAGCGGATTCTTGATCTCATGAGCAACCTGCTTCGCCATCTCCTTCCATGCAACTTCGCGCTCCGCCCGTGCCAGCCGGGCTCTGCTGGCTTTCAATTCCGTCGTCATGGTATTAAATGACTGTATGAGGTCTCCAACCTCGTCTGCCGATTTCGATTTCAGGACAATATCGAGATCTCCCTTCCCCACGCTCCTTGCTGCACTGGAAAGATCCCTGAGCGGTTTTGACAGTGTATGGGCAAGAACAACGCCGAGGCCGATGACAAGAGCAACTACGAGAGCATACGCTCCCAGAACAAACACGTTCCGCTGGGCGAGTTCCTGATCAATTTCTTGCTGCCGGTACAACGCCGGAACCGCCAGAACACCTCGAATACTGTCTCCAATGATCATGGGACGGTAGCCGACGATGTAGTCGACTTCGCCAATTCTCTCCTGTGTTTTGTAGAACCCCTTGCCGAGTAAATTCGAGTTAACGTAGGCCGATCCATTCAAGCGGCTATCCAAAATGGATGCTCGATAGAGTTCAGGACGGCTGCTTGCTTTCAAGAGCGAACCCGTATAGACAGAGAAGTCGATCCCCAGATCCGAGGCGACGACTTCACAGAAGTCATTGTTGATACCCTCGGAGAAGTCCTGGTCCTCAACAATCGCAGAGGCAAATCGCTGCTGAACGATATCAAGATCCTGCGAAAGCCGCTTCGTGAGGTTTTCATCGAGACGCTCAACGGCAAGCTGCCTGTTGTAGATCGCCATGAGAACAAGAGGAAGGACCGATAGGATGGCGAAGGCAGTAATAAGCTTTGATCTGAAGCCGAATCGAAGCGACCGTCCCGCGGCAATCAACCGCGCGGTGACAACACAGGCCACAAGAGCCAGGAACAGGAGATGAACGACGATCGTTTTCACAAGATTGAACAGATGCCAGCGCAAGTCGAGCGACGCCACGCTGAGCGAGATAATCCGTGTGCGGTCGACATCGTCTCTCGCATACAAGACGTCGGAAGTGCGACTCTCAAGTTCTTGCTCCGACCAGGAAAACCGGGTGGTCGTGTCCTGGAATCCCCGTTCCACGGATGGCGATAGTTTTACCCCCTTGAAAAGAAGAGGATCATTGGTAGACCAGAGAACACCAGACCGGTATTCAGAGATCGATATTCTGCGCAGGAGATCTTCGAATTGATCTCTCGAGGTCGATCTTAGCTGCTCCGGAGCCTCTCCTCGGAACAGGGTCCTTTGACTTGCCGACGCCAGGACTGCGACAGTCCCAAGTGGTTGCCCACGGGCATCGAGAACACTTCCCCATTCTCCATAGTACTTGATGGCTCCATCTGCCACCTTCCGGTCGACGACGAGCAGCACCTCCTCCTCTTTGTGAAAGACCTGAGAAAGGAGTTCCGTTTGTTCATAAGAAGTGAGACCGACCGAAAATCTGCTGATTTCCTTGCCGAAGGAGTTGTAGACCACCACTGCCGAGTTGAAGCCTTCTTTGCTCATGAGGGTTTGAGCCCAGAGCCCAAACGCAATGTCAACGGAGACAGTCGAATCGGCTCCCCCCGCAGAGAGTTGCTCATTGGCGCTTGTTGTTGCCCCCCGGAGACTTTCCGATACAACCAGTGAAAGCCAGTTGTCGACTGAGCGTAACGATTCCTCAGCGAGCAGCTGAACTCGCTCGTGCTCTTTTTCATGCGTTTTGGCATCGAGAGCAACTGCCGCTATCAGGAATGCAACACCAAAAACGATTGCTGCTGAGACCAACGGCCATTCCATCCATGCTCTCGTTCCTCTCTCCCGGAGGTTCCAACCAACTGTCAGAAAAAGCCCAATGGCAAAGATGACCGGTGGGAGGAGCCACGGCACCTGGGGCGAATCATCAAGCATAAGATACAGTCCGTACGTCAGAAAAAAGAGCACGAAAAGAATACATCCTTGGACAGGTGAGATCGCGGTGCTCTTCGCCCCTCCCCACAGCAGCCGGGAAACAACCACGAAGACAATCACGCACACTACAAGAAGCGCAACGGTCATCATCAGGATGTTCAGGTGCATGACGATCGTCGGCGTGGTCGGTATCAGGGACATCGGATCCTGATAGCGGATCGTGGAGTCGAATACGAAGCTCCGTATGGCTGCACCATATCCACGTACGACGAGTTGAAAGAGCAGTGGGAGCAGAACCGCAAAGCTATACCGGTAAAAAGTACGCCAGAGGTCCTCAGATCTCTCGGCCTTTGGCGATACTTGACGCCATCGAACTGTTTCCTGGAAGAGAATGATGACAGTGGCGAGAACTGCGAGCGCGGAGAGAACAAGTTCACCGAGCGAGCCGGCAAGGCCCAGAGGGAACGGTGAAGCCTGAATCGCAGGATCAAATAGGAATCCGCCAACGAGCAACGAAGGGAAGCCAATGAATTTCCATCCAAGCCGCAACCCCCAGACAAGAGCGAGAGCGACGAACGCGCGTACGCTCCTCCGGGTCGACTGCTGCGCGCGAACATACAAGGGGATGCACACCAGACACAATGCACAAGCACCAAAAACACTCCTTGCGGAGTAGAAGATGCGGTCTGCCTTCTGTAGCTCCGCGGCGACGGTTGGCACAGGAGCCAGAACATAGCATATCTGATTGTTCTGGCGATCTCTCAGGGGAACAGCAAATGCAGCTTCGCCCATGGTGTCTCGCTGGGCGATCTCGAGGACAAAACGCGCCGAGAGCCCAGATTCCTGCGCAAGATCTTCAGCCAGGCTCCGACGTGAGACAAACCTGTTGGAGACGGGATAATTCGTTTCTAATGGGCTGCTGACAAAAACGGAAAGCTGTGCGGAGGTGGTCCTTACTCCGACAGAGAGGTAGCGGTGCAAGCTCGCTTGTGTAACACGAACGATCACATCTGTCTTCAATGAGTCGAACGTGGGTCGGAATGACGGCACAACACTCCTTCCCGCCCAGACCGTGCTTTCACCCTTCGAATCGAGGACATCAATACTCAGACCGTCGTCGCCACTGAAGAGCTCCAGTCGCTGGAACGCTGCCCCAAGGTTGGTCGGCGAGCGCTCCTCCAATGCTCTTTTTATTTCCGGGAACTGGAGAACCTGCTCAGCAATGCCCTTTTGAAGCTTTATTCTTTCGTCCAGTCTTGCTTGGACAAATTCTCGAAGGTCATGCTCCCTCGCATTCTTCAGATTCGGCCAGGTGGCTTCGAGATGAGATTTCCACAGCGGCTGAGCCAGAAAAAGAGCCAGGAATACCCCTAGCGAAATGAAAACGCCCCACCAAACAGGGCGCAGGGGATTGCCAGCTGGATTGATTGACATACGAACCAGACGCTCAGTAGATATTGAATTGAGTGATAACCCACCGCGATGCCTGATGACGGAGGGACACATAGATCTGTGCAGATTCCCGTCTTCCCCTCGAAATGGAGGTCAGTCGTCCTGTCGCGTACGGTGTTGGGCCCGTGTCGTTGAACCGCGAGAATTCAAAAGAAAGAGACGTCCGACTCGACAAGAACCGCTGCAGAATGGAGACTGTCTGATTTGCCGAGAAATATCCACTTTCTCCGCCAGACATGCTCACGAAGACTTGTTGTGCAAAACTCGCAGAGGAAGGACTGAGAGATGCGTTGACGATCCCTTGTTCAATCTGTCCAAAGATCTTCCGCACCTCTGCTTGTTGGGGCTTCCGTAGTTGGGGTTCCTGGATGGTCGATAGGTCGTTCCTGGGCACCCTTCGCTGAACGGGCAATTGAGCAGCGGACGGTTGCAGAAGACCAAGAAAGGCAAGGAAAATGATTGCGAACGATCGCATAGACAAATACAAAGTATCAGAAAAGCGGTGAAAAGTCAAACAGCCTGGTCGAGACAAGAAAACACAAGCGCCACCCTCTCAACTCCACTTCCTTCTCTCCGGGTGGCGCTCTCTCTTCTGTTCCAGCAACGGTTCCGTTGCTTCTTCTCACCTTGCTTCACTTTGCAGTGAGCGATGCAGATGTCGGATGAAATGTCCGTGTTCCATTCGGACCAGCGTCTCGTTTCAGTTCCGGGTTCGCTTGCGCGACCTGATATGCCCAATCGAACGTCATTCGCGACGGTGTCACTTCCTTCACCCGAACCTTCGCATAGTGATTATCCCACGTCCAAAGAACATACGTGTGGCCGGGAATGGCTTCGACTGTTTTCGACGGCGAATACCCAAGCGCGGGTGCCAGGGCAATGTCGTGCAACGAATTCGTGTAGCCCATGTCCTGGATATCAGTGTCCTGCCAGACATCAAGATAGTACCGACCATTGATCGCTTCAAAGTACAAATCTGTGAGATCATCATTGTATTTGCCAACAGAGTACGTCGAGAAATCATACCCCCCGATCGTTGGAGACAATCGATAGTCACCAAGCTTTGCACCGTAACCCTCGGGTCGAGGAGTGGCGTAGACGACATCCTTGCTCAGATCACTCTCATTTCCGTCATAGTCGTAGGCAGACACTGCGTAATATTCACGAACTCCGTTCTTTGCACCAATGTCGGTGAACGCTGGGTCAGTTGTCCTTCCAACCATCGTATAGGTGCCATCGTATCGATCGCTTACCCATACTTTGTACCCTACGACATCGGATTCCTGACTGGCGTACCAGGTGAGTTGTGTGGCATTGTCTCTCGCAACAGCCATGATCCCTTGCGGAGGATTCGGCGGAGTATAGTCGTTGAGAAATGGATCGTGGCAACCAATGATGAGAAAAGCAGCAAAAAGAAACAGTGTCGTTTTCATGGTGTCCCTCCCTTGTCTACTCATGTCCTACGCTCAATGAAACTCAAACGACATGCCAGACTATGAGGGTCGAATGTAGCTTAAATCCAAAGGGGAGGAGAACGCGAGTGTACAATCCAAACACGAGTTGTTTAGGATTGTGAACAGAGGTTGTCAGACTATGGAATCTGGACACGCTGAAGAACATCTTGTCTCATCACTCTCCGCGGCCCTCTGCGGTCTTTGCGGTTCGATTCTAACCGCAGAGAGCGCAAAGAAGCGCAAAGAAGGACTCGTAGAGCGGCTTGCGATGAAGGATCATGACACGGCCCCTAAGCGAGAAGAACCTTGCCATTGTTGATAATTCCCGTTGCCCGACCTTTGAGGCGAAATCCGTCAAAAGGAGAGTTCTTGGATTTCGAATGAAACTCTGCCGTCTTGACGGTCCATTCGAGACCGGGGTCAAGCAACGTGAGATTTGCCATCTCTCCTTCTTTAATATGGATCTCCGGAAGGGAAAGAAGTCGGCGAGGGTTCGTCGAGAGTTTTTGTATCAGCTGAACTATCGTCAATACTTTCTTATCGACCAGTTCGGTCAGACAGAGTCCAACGGCCGTCTCCAATCCCACTATCCCGAATGGCGCGGTGGTATACTCCACTTCCTTTTCGTCGATCGTGTGTGGTGCATGATCGGTGGCAATCACGTCGATCGTGCCATCCTGGAGCCCTTGCTTCATCGCAGCAACGTCGTCCTTTGTTCTGAGCGGCGGGTTCATCTTGGTGTTTGTATCAAATCCGGAAACCATTTCTTCCGTAATCGTGAAATGGTGAGGTGTGACTTCGCAAGTTACGTTTAGCCCCTCTAATTTTGCTTTCCGTATGTGATCAAGCGCGTTCCTCGTGCTGACGTGTGCAACGTGATACCGGGCTTTTGGAGTGTATCGCAAGAGGATGACGTCACGGGCAATCATCAGCTCTTCCGCAATAGGCGGTATCCCCGGCATGCCGAGGCGAGTAGCCATCGCGCCCTCGTTCATGCATCCATCGCGGGTCATGGAAGCCTCTTCCGCGTGTTGGATGACGGGAACGCCGTACATCGAGGAATACTCCAAGGCGCGCCTCATGATTTCAGGACTGGAGATTGGAGCTCCGTCGTCGGAAAACCCGACGGCTCCAGCCTGAACGAGCTCGGCCATCGGAGAGAGCTCCTCTCCTTTTCGACCTTTGGTCGCGGCAGCAATGGGGAAGACATCCACGATTCCATCGCAGACAGCTTTCCCCTTTTCATGGACATAACGTGCCACCGACTCATCGTCAATCGCTGGATTCGTATTCGGCATGCAGCACACCGCGGTGAAACCGCCCGCGGCCGCCGAGGAACATCCCGACTCAATCGTCTCCTTGTGCTCATACCCGGGTTCCCGGAGATGAACGTGCATATCAATGAATCCTGGTGCGACAATCTTGCCGCGCAGATCAATCTCTTTCACACCTCCTGACGCCGTGATCGCAGCGGCGATGCGTTCGATTGTTCCATCAACAATCTGAATGTCGACGACTTCATCTCTGCCCGACACAGGGTCAACAAGCCTACCGCCTTTTAAGAGAAGCTTCATAGGATCCTCAGTTCAATTTGTTGTTCCCAGGAGATACAGAACCGCCATGCGAATGGCGACTCCGTTGGTTACTTGCTGAAGGATGACGGAATGCTCGCTGTCTGCCAGATCAGCCGAGAGCTCGACGTCGCGGTTGATCGGCCCGGGATGCATGATCGTGATTGGCTTTGGCGCTTTTGAGACTTTTTCCTTCGTAACTCCAAAGAACCGGTGGTATTCCCGCAGTGACGGAAACAACCCGCTCTTCTGACGTTCAAGCTGAATTCTCAGCACGTTGAGGACATCGACCTCTGGAATGATGCCATCAAGTCTGTGATAAACCTTCACACCCAGCTGTTCGATATCCTTTGGGATCAGTGTCGCCGGCCCGCAGACAGATACTTTCGCCCCCATTGTTGTCAGGCCAAAGATATTTGAACGTGCCACCCTGCTGTGACTGATATCGCCCACGATGCACACCCGCAAACCCTCCAGTGTGCCGAACTTCTCCCGAAGAGTGTACATATCGAGCAGTCCCTGGGTTGGATGCTCGTGTGTCCCATCGCCCGCATTGATGACGTTGGCATCGACAACCCGTGTCAGAAAATGCGCGGAGCCCGGAGCGGCATGGCGAATCACGACCATATCGATCTTCATCGCTTCGATATTTCGAGCGGTATCTTTCAGGGTCTCTCCTTTGCTTACACTGCTAGCAGCCGTCGTGAAATTTACGACATCGGCTGAGAGTCGCCGTTCCGCCAATTCAAACGAGATTCTCGTCCTGGTGGAGCTTTCGAAAAACAGGTTCACGACCGTCTTTCCCTGGAGCGGCGGGACCTTTTTGATCGGCCTGTCAAGTACTTCCCGGAACGAGACGGCCGTATCCAGGATCAGGGCAAGTTCCTCTTTCGCCATGCCATCCAAACCGAGGAGATGACGACTGGTCAGTTTCATTGTCTTGTCTCCTTTTCTTCTTCGGCAACGTCAAGCACATAGACGCTGTCCTCCGAGTCCGTTTCCGTCATCATCACTTTGATTTCTTGTTTGAAGGATGTGGGAATGCTTTTTCCCACAAAATCGGCCTTGATCGGGAGTTCCCGATGTCCCCGGTCGATCAACACGAGCAATTCGATTAGTGCAGGACGCCCGAGATCGGTGAGTGCATTCAAGGCGGACCGGACGGTC
This sequence comes from Ignavibacteriales bacterium, assembly GCA_026390585.1. Taxonomy (GTDB): domain Bacteria; phylum Bacteroidota; class Ignavibacteria; order UBA10030; family UBA10030; genus UBA9647. The sequence goes on from JAPLFP010000185.1 coordinate 12,776, forward strand.
CTTCCAGTGAACAAGACATCGTCCACCAAGACAACAACCTTGCCCGTGATATCAAAGAGGATCTCCGTGCTTTTCAGCTGCGGCTGATCCAGGCGCCCCCGCAAATCGTCGCGGTAAAGCGTAATGTCGAGGATCCCAACTTGCACCGACTTGCCTTCAATTTCCTCGATCTTCTTTGCCAAGCGGCGTGCAAGGTACTCGCCGCGCGTGCGTATTCCCACGATCACCAGGTTGTCTGTTCCGATGTTCCTTTCCACAATTTCGTGGGCAAGACGGTTTACAGTCCTCCGAAAGTTCTCGCTGTCAATAGTTTTGGATTTGTTCATGAAACCTCCATAAAACGAAAAAGCCCCCAATCCCGCGAATGTCGGAAAAGGAGGCAGCGCAATGCAAAATTCTGGAATGAAAAATTAAAAATGGGTACGACCATTTTTCCTTTTTCATTTTGCTTTTTGATTTCCTTTTCTACCTCGCCGGATAGGATTAAAGGATTCGATCAAAGAACAAGAGTGCGTGGATCAATATACAACCGAAACGGAGTGAAAGCAAGCGGCAAACGTCGCACCAAGGAAGCCGCTGAAGATGCTCGTCATCGACTGAAGTCGACGACAAGCCTTTTCAGCAAACCTCCTGTGGACTATCGGTCATACACGCTATAGACAAACGTCAGCTCATTTTTGTTGTGCTTCGGATTGAGCCGGTAGAACACCACATCGAGAAAGCTCGGTTCAGTCGCTTTTTCCAGCCTCAGTTTCAGACTGAGCTCCGACTCAATGTGTTGAACCCGTTGTTCGAGCTCTTCCTGGCCGAAGAAAACGACATGGCTGAACTGCACGGGATATGTTTCAAGCTCCGCTTTCATTTCCCGGAGGTCCTGGTCATTGTTAACCTCAAAGAACGGAACTGGATATGTCCCTTCATAGAAGAATGGGGGTTGCGATGTTCCCACTCTTCCTCCTGCAAGGATCAAGCCGGTCACCGGTTTCCCGTACATCGCATACATAGCCTCCACTCTTGACTTTTTCCCGTAGTACGTCGAAAACGGCAGCAAAAGAATGAGATTGAGGGCCCAGAAGGAGATCCAGAGCCCCCTCAGCGCTCTGCGATGGTTCGACCAAAAGTCAGAACCCTTGACGAATTCTTCCCATCCAACGACGCCGAGCAACAGGATGGCTGGGACGACCGGGAGGATAAACCGTTCCTGCTTGTTCGGGAAGTAGGAATGAAGGACAAAGAAGACCAAGACAGGCAGCACGATGATAATCGTTTTTCTCCAATTTCTCAGGAAGCCGTAGACGACCAAAAGGCTCATTGGTGGGATGAGTGCCCCCAACACCAACAAGAGATAATTGTACCACGGCCCGGTCGTGTAGTCTTCGCCATGTGCCATGTTGTAACGAACATATTCCAAGAATGAAGCAAACGGATATCCCCACGCAAGAATATCAGCGGTCCCCTGAACCAGCGTGGCAAGGAGGATGAATCCTGCTGCAAACCAGAACCCCTCTTTGAACTCTTTTCTGAAGAGAAAGACGAGACCGACCATTCCGGAGATAAGAAGCGTTTGATACCGAAACGCGAAGGCAAGACCGAACCACAGTCCGGCGATGAAGACATTCCGCATGTTGTCCCGCGACCTTAGCGCGTAGTAGAACCCACCCATCAATGGCGGGATGCAGACCACTTCGATGAGATTACGAACGCTCAGAAAGGGAAGCACCCAGAACAACGCAAGAACGAGTCCGGCTTTCTTGGCCACCTCGCGGTCACTCACGACCTCAGCGATTTTGAAACCGAAGACAACGACGAGCAGCGAATAGAACGCATGCAGCAACCGGATCAGGAGCATATTCGTCTGCGGATCAGAGACTCCTGCCGACTGAAAGAGATTCAACAGAGCGTATTGGGTTGACGGATAGACAATACTGTGACCATGCGGCACGACGCGTCCGGTCCAATAGGCCAAGTACTGCATTATGATGAACGGTTGTTCGATCGGACCGAAGTGATCATCGTGCATCCCATAACCTTGGGAAAACACCGTTGCAACGAGCCGAGGAACGAGGGCGATCAGAATGATGGCCGTCAGGGGGCACTCGTTCCAGAATCGTTTGAGGGAGTCGATCATTCTGTGTTCTCTGTCAGACTAAGGGTTTAGGCCACAAAGGCCCGAAGGCACAAAGAGAGAAAGGGAATTTGAAGAGAACATACAACTCTCTGTCAGCTTGGTGTCTTTGTGGCTTGGTGGCCAGATTTGGCAAGCAGATCTTGAGAAAACTTACTGTTTCTTCTTGAATGTCCAGAGGTCATTGATGAGATAGTTGGAAAAAGTCCCAACGGCAATGCCGATGAGGTTCGAGATCATATAGTGCATTCCAACAAACTCCGTCAATGCGATGAGAATCAGGTAGTTACCGAGGAAGGCCGTCGCACCTGCGCCGACGTGATAGCGAGCGATCTTCGTCCACAGTGTTCCTTCCTGCGACCTGTCGCGCCATGTCCAGAGTAGATTGATGGTGAAGTTAGAGAGGATCGACAATTCGATTGCGATGACGCTGGCAATGAAATATGGAATCCTCGCAAACTCAGTGAACAGGTAGAGCCCCCCCACGTTGACGACGACGCCGCTGGCGCCGACAATGCCGAACTTGATCAGGCGTGGGCTAAGGACACCTTGTTTAAGGTACAGTAACAACTTGTTCTCACTGCTCTTGCTGCTGGCATCAGACATGGCGGTGCGTTTCCGGAAGAGAATGCGATTGGAAGGCAACGTACGGAATCAGGTGTGCAAAATCAACGAAAAGGAGAATTGACAGATGCTTCTGACGAGAACTTGTCTTAAGAACCTCTTTGCGCCCCTCAGCGGCCTTTGCGGTTTGAATTCAACCGCGGAGAACGCAGGGAAACGCAAAGAAAATCTGGTGTCAAAACCACCGATACGAATTTTGGGGATAGTTTCTGCGCAGTCATTGCTGACCCGGAACTGATCGACTGCGATAGAGGGACGAATTCGGCAGCTCTTTGGACAGACACTATTCTTTTATTTCACTAAAAAAGAGAGATTCCGAGTTCAGACAGTACCGAAGTCCGGTCGGACGCGGACCGTCATCGAAGACATGGCCAAGATGTGCATCGCATCGTGCACAGTTGATCTCCGTCCGCACCATCCCCCAGCTTTTGTCGACTACCTCAGAGATGTGCGCTTTCCGCACCGGCTGAAAGAAACTCGGCCAGCCTGTTCCTGAGTGAAACTTGGCGGCCGAAGCGAACAGGGGAAGCCCGCAGCAGATGCAGGAATAGATGCCGGGCCGCTTTTCATCGTTCAGCAGACCGCAGAATGAGCGCTCAGTTCCCTGTTCACGGGCGACGTGGTACTGCTCAGGTGTGAGTATCTTCCTCCACTCGGCATCCTTCTTTACAACTTTGGGCATGTCTTTGGAATAGGTGTCATGCAACGTTGCTGCAAAAAATGAGCTGTCACGTGTTGTCGTCATACGATTCGAATTCTTGGCAGTAGACGTGATATGTTCGCCCGCAAACATATGATAGGCCCGCCGAACGCCGAGCCTCTTTTGTCATGATTGCCGCGAGTCATTTACTATTAGGACATTTGTCCTCTTAGTGTTTTTTACCCATTTTTCTCTCCCGAGCTTTGGCATTGACAGGTTGTGCTTCACCTGTGTCTACCCGGAGCTCTGGGTGAAAGTCTTTGACTAATCTGAGATACTGCCGCG
>JAPLFP010000251.1 GCA_026390585.1 Ignavibacteriales bacterium
TGGATTTCGTCGATGAAAAGAACTTCACCTTTTTGGAGGGAAGTCAGGATTCCAGCAAGGTCTCCGGGTTTTTCGAGGGCGGGACCTGAAGTCACCTTGATGCCGACCCCCATCTCGTTTGCCACGATGAAAGCGAGCGTTGTTTTTCCCAGTCCCGGCGGTCCCGTGAAAAGGACATGGTCGAGGGGCTCGTTACGCTGTCGTGCTGCTGAGATAAACACACGCAGATTGTCGACGAGCTTCTGCTGACCGTCAAACTCCTCGAGCCGACCCGGCCGGAGAGTCTGGTCGAGCTCCAATTCGTTCTCCAACCGTTCAGGTGATGTGTGGTCTGATTTCCTCATGGCGCCAGAAAGTAACAAGAAGCGGAGTCAATATCAAACGTCAAGTTGAATGACTGTTGATCACAGCGTGCTGCTCGTGCGAAGAGCTCTCTTGATCAGATCCTGCAGCGAGAGTTTTTCGCCCTTTGTTTCCGTGAACACTTGCCGCAGTGCTTTCTCTGCGATCGGTCGGTTGTAGCCAAGTGACGTGAGTGCAAGGAGTGCCTCCTGCCGCAGATCGCCGTCCTCGTCCTGCAACGGAATCGAGCCCAAAGAAGGTGTATCCATTTTGCCGATTTTGTCGCGGAGCTCGATGATGAGCCTCTCAGCAGTCTTTCTTCCTACACCCGGGATTGCCGTCAAAGCCGAAATGTTTTCGTGTGCAATGTGCTGCTTCAGGTCGGTAACGGTGATGCCTGAGAGTATTCCCTGTGCAATTTTTGGGCCGATGCCATTGACGGTGATGAGGAGCTTGAAAAAGAACCGCTCTTCTGGAGATGCAAACCCGAACAACTGCATCGCATCTTCCCGCACATGAAGATGGGTGAGGAGCGTGAGGTTCGATCCGACCTCTCCAAGTTTCTCGTAGGTCGATAGCGGTATCGTGACCGAATATCCGACTCCATTGACGTCGATCAGTATTTCCGTCGGGTTCTTGGTTTTGAGAACTCCTGTCAACGATGCGATCATCGAGGTCTCGCTATTTTTTCAGGATGAGCTTGAACATACGATTGCCAGGTTCGCGGTGATTGCCCTGATTCAGCGACGCCCTTTCTCGATCGGCGCGGCTTTGCAGATTTGTGGCAATGGCAGAGAGCGACAGCGAGAGCGTCTGTTGCGTCGTAGTATTTTGGCGGTGTTTTCAGGTTGAGAATGGATTGAATCATGTAGCTGACCTGATCTTTGGAGGCTGCTCCGCTGCCGACCACCGCCCGCTTCACCTCGCGCGGAGAGTATTCGGATGTCGGAATCTCAGCATTGACGGCGGCGAGAATCGACACCCCTCGGGCATGGCCAAGTTTCATTGCCGACTGAGCGTTCTTTCCGTAAAAGGCCGTTTCGATGGCGAACTCATCCGGATGATAACGCTCGATGACCCTGCAAAGGGTAGAGTAAATCGCTCTCAAACGGATGGGCATTGACTGCTCGCTCCGGTTCTTGACAACATCATAGGCGAGAACTTTGAACTTGCCATTGCGCTCTTCGATCACGCCGTAGCCAGTAATCAGTGTTCCAGGATCAACGCCGAGTATGATCATTGTCGTGGTCGAATCAGCCTGCATTGAACGAGGCGAGCACGCTTTCGTCAATGTCAAAGTTGCCGTAGACGTGTTGGATGTCGTCGTGATCCTCAAGCCCTTCGACCAGCTTGAGAAGATTCTCGGCATCTTTTCCCTCGACCTTGATCGTGTTTTCCGCGATCATCTGCAGTTCTGCGTGCTCAATCGGGATGTGCTTGCTTTCGATCGCTTTCTTCACCTGTTCAAACGCATCAGGGAGGGTGGTGACCAAATAGTGCTCCCCGTCTGATGTCATGTCTTCTGCTCCGGCGTCGAGAATGAGCCCCATCAAGTCGTCTTCGCTGGTTTTGCTGGCGGGAACTATGATCTGGCCTTTGCGGTGAAATTGATAGGCAACCGCCCCCGCAGCAGCGAGCTTTCCATGGTTGCGATCAAGAACGTAGCGAATATCGTTGACGGTCCGGGTCTTGTTGTCGGTCACTGCTTCAATGAGGAGCGCGACTCCCGCAGGTCCATAAGCTTCGTACATTGCATCCTCGTACACCATTCCCGGGAGTTCGCCGGTCCCTTTCATGATGGCACGTTTGATGTTCTCGGCCGGCATGTTGGCCCCCTTCGCCTTGTCGATTGCCAACCGAAGACGCGGATTCCCATCCGGATCGCCCCCGCCAAGACGTGTGGCGATGGTGATTTCTTTGATGATCTGTGTGAACATCTTGCCGCGTTTCGCATCCGTCACGGCCTTTTTTCGCCGGATCTGCTGCCATTTTGAGTGACCTGACATAGGTGTTGCCTTCAAAAAGAGGTTGTCACAGCTACGGTGGATGGGAAATCTACTTCAGATCCCGGATTTTTAGTTGAGGGACTGCCTCGCCCGCAAACTCTCCTTCATCAAGAGAAAAGGCAATGTCGATGAATCTGCGGCCGTTCATCAGCTTCTCCATCAATGCGCCGAGGTTGAATCCAATCGCATCAAACACCTGACCGTTTGCCTTCACCTTGAGCTTCAGGTGATTCCTGCCAACAATCCGGGGTGCACCATACAATTCCACATTTCGTGCAACGAACACCGGCCGCATGTTTCCCGGTCCAAATGGCGCAAACTGACTGAGGATTCTGACGAATTTGGGAGTCAGTTCCTTCAGCGGCAGTTCTGCATCGATGCGGATCTCGGGAGTCAGAAGATCCCCGGTCAAAAGTTCCTTGGCAACAGCGTGAAATGCCTCTTTAAATTCATCAAGCCTGTCGAGTTCGACGGAGAGCCCTGCGGCGTACTTGTGTCCCCCGAACTGCACGAGCTTGTCTTCACATCGCTTCAGTGCCTGATAGATGTCGAAGCCGGAGACGCTTCGAGCCGATCCCTTCGCCACACCATCGACTGTTGTCATCATGATGGTCGGACGGTAGTACCGTTCGACCAGGCGGGAGGCGACGATGCCGATAACCCCGGGATGCCAGGTCTCCTGGTGCAATATGATCGCACCTTCGTTTTCGATGTCGAGGTACTTCTCGACAATCTCCTGCGCCTCCAAGAACGTGTCTTCGTCGATCTTCCGCCGATTCCGGTTCTCATCCTCAAAGACCCGGGCTCGTTCGAGCGCGACGGTAAATGATTCTGATGTGAGAAGCTCCACTGCGCGAGTTGCATCGCCGAGTCGGCCCACAGCATTGATTCTGGGAGCGAGCACGAAGACAATCTGCCCCGAAGTGATGCTCCCGAGCTTGAGACCAGATGTTTCAATCAGGGCGTGAACCCCCGGCCGCGGGTTCGTATTGAGGAGTTCTAGCCCGAGCTTGACAAGGACACGATTCTCCCCCGTGAGGTTGACGATATCGGCTGTCGTCGCAAGCGTGACAAAATCGAGATAGCGGTAGAGTGATTGATCTCCCTCTTCGAGAAGAGGATGGATCACGGGGCTCCGAGAGAGAGCCTGCACAAGTTTGAAGGCGACGCTGCATCCGCAGAGATTCTTGTACGGGTAGTGACATGTTGGTTTCAGCGGATCGAGAACGGCATATGCATTGGGGATCGCATCGCCCGGTTCATGGTGATCGGAGATGATCGTGTCGATACCAAGTTCGCGAGCACGTTCCACCGGTTTGATGGCTGTGATTCCACAATCCACAGAAATCAGCAGCTGCACGCCCCGCTGATGGGCACGCTCGACTCCCGGAATCGAAAGGCCGTATCCGTCTTTGATGCGATCAGGGATGAAGTATTCCACGTCGGCATGCATGCCGTTGAGGAAGGTCCAAAGCAGAGCTGTGCTATTCGTTCCGTCCACGTCGTAATCGCCGTAGACGAGGATTTTCTGCTTCGAAGAGATTGCATGGACGATTCTCTCGACAGCCCGATCCATACCGTCCATCAGGAAGGGATCAAGAAGGTCGTCAAGCGTTGGTCGAAAATACGATTTGGCCTGGTCGAAGGACTCAACTCCACGACGCACAAGAATCTCGGCAAGGACTGGCGAAATGGTGAGTTCATCAGTCAGCTTCTTGATTCTCTCCAAGTCCGTGGGGGAAAGCTCAGCCTTGGGAAAAGTCCAACGATATTCGCGAATAGGAGTCATGTGCTCTTGACGTAATAAAGGGCAGGGAGCGGCCGGCCGATAAGCCGAATTCTGTCTGATCCCATCCCAGCCGAAACCGAAACGAGATGAGGCAGTCATTTCTCTAGGCGACCTACCCGTCACGCACCTGCACACGAGGTGCAGGATGAAACGGGCCACCTCAAGCGTGACATGCTTGGTCTTGCACCAGGCGGGGTTTGTCGTGCCTCCGTCATTGCTGCCGGAGCGGTGGTCTCTTACACCACCTTTTCACCTTTCTCTTCCACCAACGGTGGAGGATGTCTGTTTTCTGTGACACTGTCCGTTCCTGCAGGATATTGCCTGCAGGACCCTCAGTTGACCTGAGGCGCCTTGCCCTGTGGTGTTCGGACTTTCCTCCCCATCTGATGAATCAGATGGAGCGACTGCCTGGCCGGCCACACCTGCTCAGTTTGAAACTCTCTCTTGACGATTCCTCAGACTCGAATTGGCTTGCGTGAGTCGATTCCCAGATTCGCAAGCTGGTCTGCTTCTTTGTTTAACTCTCTGCCCACGTGCTTGATCTCGAACTCGAATGGTGCCTTGGCGAGGAGTCGTTGCACTTTCTGAAACATCAACTTCAGATTGGGATCTTTCACTTTGTACTCGCCCAGGAGTTGCCGAACCATCAACTCACTGTCAGAGTGAACGACGAGTCTGGAGCATTTCGTTTTCGGGGCATTCTTGATGCACGCAATCAGAGCCTGGTACTCTGCAACGTTGTTTGTGGCCTCACCGATGTATCCGCAGAGCTTCGTGACAATTGCGCCCTTCTCATCTTTGAAGACAACGCCGATCCCGCTCTCTCCCGGATTTCCACGGGCAGCACCATCGGTATACGCCAGGATCGTCATATCGCGTTCGTGTAGCTTTCCACGATATCGTCGGAGACGAGGAGCCTGCCACAGTTCTCACATGTCATCAAACGCGAGTTCTTTCGAAGCTCGACAGAGACCTGGGGTGGTACGCGTTTGAAACATCCCCCGCAGGCGTTTCGCCTTACTCCTACTACGGCCTTTCCACCGAGCGCTTTGCGTATTCTCTCGTAGGATTTCACGTCGCTCTTGTCAATGCGGACGATAAGCTTTTCACGTTCATGCTTCAGCTTGAGCTCTTCGTCCTCGTGTTCTTTATTCACGTGATCGAGTTCCGCCTGACGCTCTTTCAATTCTTTTCGCAGGTCTTGAAGTTCGGGCGCGAGCGTTTCAAGGTCCGTCTTGGCATTCGCTGCTTTCCCCTCGATCGTTTCCATTTCCTTTTCGAGAGTCTTTACGCGCTCCTGTGACAAGTCGATCTCACGCGTCAGGGCGTCGTATTGTTTGTTTGTCTTGATCTGGAACTGCTGCTCCTTGTACTTCTCGATTTTCTCTTTGGTGGTGACGATCTCCAGGTCGATTTCATCCCGGCGGACTTGGGAGTGTTTCATTGTTGCTTCCAGCGACTTCCGCAGAGTGTCTTTCTCCTGAAGTTTCTTCTCCAGAACCTCCACGAGGTGGGGGAGATCTCCTTTGAGTTCGTGGAGCTCATCAAGATTCGAGTCAACTCGTTGAAGAGCATACAACAAGCGTAATCGGTTTTCCAAATGATACTCCTCTTGTTTCTAGAAAGAATGAATTGGATTCGTTGATTGCTTTGATATGGTAACAACAAGCTTTTCGTTCCTGGCCTTCGCCCATGAGCGCAAACGTTCTGCGATGGAATTCAAGACGATGTGCTCGGTCTCATAGTGGCCAGCGTCAACCAGGGCTATTCGTCCGCTTGCTGAGTGGAATCCGTGATAGCGAACATCGGCGGTCACGAAAACGTCCGCTTTGTCACGAATCGCATTTTCGAGTAACTCCGAACCGCTGCCACCGCAAACCGCGACTCGCTTCACTGTTTGACTCATGGAGCCTGAGAATCGAATCGAATTCGCGCGTAACGTCCTTTTCACCCGTGAAAGAAATGCTCCGAGGGTCATGGGCTTTGAAAGCTCTCCGATGGCACCCATACCAACATTCGGATTGCCGTTTTCGAGCGTATACAGATCGTAAGCGACTTCTTCGTACGGATGAGCGGATTTCATGGCGGCAACGACCGCGGTCACACGGGGACGCGGCACCATCATCTCGAGACGAATCTCAGGCACTTCTTCAAGCCGAAGCGGTTTGCCAAGAGCCGGTGTTGAGTGTGCGGATCCCCGAAACGTTCCCTTACCGGTCATTCGGAACGAACATGATTGATACTCTCCAATGATACCGGCGCCACTGCTCGCCATGGCTGCCGCCACGGCATCGACGTGCTGCTCCGGAACGAACACCACAATTTTCACAAGTGTGTCTTTGAGCGGCACGAGAAATGCGGGCTTGGCTATTCCCAGAGCCTGCGCGAGTGTGTAACTGACGCCTCCTGTTGCCGAATCAAGATTTGTATGGGCCGAGAAAAGCGCTATCCGTTTCTCGGCGAGTGACAACACCATTGCTCCCACATAATCCGAATCGGAAATCGAAGAAGGTGGTCGGAACAACAAGGGATGATGTGTCACAATCAGATCGGTCTTGCGTGTGACGGCTTCCTCAATGATCTCAGGGGTTGCATCAAGAGCAATGAGGAGGTTCGCAACCTTTCTTGATCGCCGACCGATCTGAATTCCGACGTTGTCGCGCTCCCACGCTGTCCATCGCGGAGTCCATTCTTCGAAAAAAATTTCAACATCCGCCAAATTCATCAGTCTATGCCTTTGAACAAAAAAAGTGTCCCGCTTTTTGAGCGGGACACTTTTCGGATTTCTCTGATGTTATCCTGGGAAACTTGAGATCGAGCTGTTTGGGCCTTATCCGATTTGACATCGCCAATGGACTAAACTCTAGAGAGCTAAACTTCGTTGCTTGACACTCAATAATAGCAAAAAACTGGCTAAGTTGCAAGAGCGGAAACCTGTAACGACGTTGCATAAAGCAAAGTGCAAAGCGTCTAAGCCTTTGGAATGGGGGGATGACTATGTATTCTTGGGGGAGTCGTGGAAGTCTATTCGCTCAAAACTGATGTCACGCAGCCGCTTTACTTCCGATTCAATCTTCTGAAAGTTGTCCTCAAAATCTCTCAGAAGGTTCTTATCTTCGTCTTTCAGGGCTTGACGGCGAATAAGGTCTGCGCTAATCTTGATCGCGGCAAGGGGGTTGTTGAATTCGTGGCAGACGGTTACCACAAGCTCACGGATGGCCTCCGCTCTCTTTTCGGCGATCAGCATCCTTTTCTCGACGGCCTTGATCTGTTTGTGCATGCGGACGCGGTCGAGGACGTTGAGAATCGTCCGTGGGAGCAATGACTCGGCAAGGTCTTCTTTGATGAGGAAATCCTCGACGCCGAGTTTCATCGCTTCGATCGCGAGCTTGAAATCCCGCGTTGCCGTCACGAAAACAATGGGCACCTCGGAATTCATCTGGTTGAGTTGGAGACAGAATTCTAGTCCGTTCGTGCCGGGAAACACGTAGTCGGTGAGGATGAGGTCAATCGTGGTGCTCGACTGGATTTCAAGAAGGGCTTCTTCGACCGTCTCCTTCCAAATCAACTTGAATTCCCGGTTTTGGAATTGCTTCAACTGTTGCTGGACGACCTGTGCGAAGCCAATGTCATCGTCCACGAGAAGAACGGTGATGGCTTTGTGGGGCTTTTCCGGTACGGGCATGCTCATGCTGGAGTCAAGGTAAGAGTTGTTTCCGTGAGTTGCAATGAATTCGGAGCGATAGTGTGCCGGGAATGGTCCCGGGTCAACCGGCACGCTGGCAGTGGAATGCGTCGGGTTGCTTTTATTTGGGAATTTCTCTATGTTGCGTCAACTGAGGACGATAGGCGGGATGCGTGATGGCCAATAGTCAGTGGATCTCCGAAGGAGAATTCGTATGGCAGAGAAAAACAGAATTCTAGTCGTTGACGACGAAGATGCACTCAGAACCGTCTTGAGCGCAGAGTTGGAGGGGGAAGGATACAGGGTTTCCTCAGCCGCAGACGGGGATGAAGCCATCAACATTCTGCGAACTCAGTACTTCGATTTGATCCTGCTTGATATCAAGATGCCGAAAGTCGACGGTTTTGAAGTCTTAAAATTCGTGAAAGAGAATCACCCCACATCAAAAGTGATCATGCTTACCGGGTTTGCAGATTTGAAGAACGCGATCGAATCAAAAAAACTGGGAGCGGAAGATTTTGTCAGCAAACCGTATGACCTTGTAGATCTGCTTACAACCGTTGAACGTGTCCTCAGCGGACTCTAGCCTCGCCAATCAGGGGAAAACGCAATGGCGAAGAAGTACCGGATTCTTGTTGTCGATGATGAAGAGTCCATTACCTTTCTCCTCAAGACTGAACTCGAAGAACTCCCCGATTTTGATGTTGATGTCGCCCTGAACGGGACGGAAGCCATCAACCTCATTCAGACCACCATCTACGACATCGTCCTCCTCGACATCAAAATGCCGCGTGTCAGTGGCATTGATGTCCTCAAACACATCACCGTGCACTCGCCGACAACCCAGGTGATCATGTTGACGAACGTCGTCGATTTCAAGACGGCCATTGAGACGATCAAACTCGGCGCGTACGACTTCGTCAGCAAACCGTACGATTCGCAGCAGCTGATCGCCACGGTTCGCCGTGCGACAGAACGTCGTCAGCTCGTGATCAACAAAGAGGTGATGAAGCGGGAGTTGAATCGGATCAGTGGTGCCAGTGAGTTGGTTGGGGAGAGCGCCGTGTTTAGAAATGCCATTGAGAATGCACGCAAAGTAGCGAACAGCGAGGCCTTCGTGTTGATCCAGGGTGCCAGCGGAACTGGAAAAGAGTTGGTGGCGCATCTCCTCCATAATGAAAGTCCTCGTCGGGATCTACCATTCGTGGCGGTCAATTGTGCGTCGATTCCGGACCAGCTTCTCGAGACAGAGCTCTTTGGGCATGAGAAGGGGGCCTTTACAAACGCCTATGCCGCCAAGCAGGGGCTCGTTGAGGTTGCCGATGGAGGCACGCTCTTCCTGGATGAAGTGGGTGACATCAGTCAGCCAACACAGGCCAAGCTCTTGAGGTTTTTGGAAACGGGCGAATTCAGACGCGTCGGCGGAACGAACTCGATGAAAGTCGATGTCAGAGTGGTGTCGGCGACGAACAAGGATTTGCCGGCGGAAGTCCGTGCGGGGCGGTTCAGGGAAGATCTTCTGTACCGACTGAACGTGGTCAGCATAAAGTTGCCGTCGCTGAAGGAGCGAAAGGAAGACATCCCTTTGTTGGTGGACCACTTCCTGAAGCGAAAGTCCAAATCCCGACCGAAGACAGTCAGTGCAGAGGCGATGGCGATTCTTGAGCGCTTCGATTGGCCAGGCAATGTTCGAGAACTTGAGCACGTCATCGAAGGAGCAACTGTTTTGAGTCGAGACGACACGATTGAGGCTAGGGATCTTTGGATAAACCCGTCGCTCTCCGGTCAAGCAGATCATTCAAATCCAAACTTGGCCACTGTCGAGCAAACTGGCATACTCTCGCTGGAAGAAACTGAGAGACGCCACATCGAAGTGGTTCTGAATCACAACCAGTGGAACAGAATCAAGACCGCTCAAATGCTTGGAATTACGCCCAAAACACTCTATCTGAAGATCAAGAAATACGGCATCAAGCAAGTGAATTGATGGCAGTTTTCCCCGCTGCAGTTCGTTGCTGCAACAACCTTTGTGACGAACCTATCTCCTCATCTCCCATGAATCGTCCTCCCTTTGTCGTGGTTGCCGTCGGTTGATTGGACCACGTGCCAGATCGTCTTCGTTCTCGTCCCTGACCAGTACTCTTCCGTAACATAATTTTGGAAATAAATCGTGGTGTGTGCAACTTTTTTTTGCTGCTGCCGTCAAATGATCAAGGGAGCAACACGCTACCTCCTTCTTGATGGGCCAGTTATCGGTCGCCTATGGTGGGACGACTGAGAAGCTGGCTCAACTTTTTTCTCCCCTCCGTATCCAACCTTGACATTGCATCCTTTATTGACTAATTTTTCAAACGATTTAGCAATTTTGCGGTTTCTGTCTCCAAAAATAGACACACCCCCGCTCCTCTTAAATAGGATACTTCATGTCAAGATTCCAAGGGGTCGACTACTTTCGCATGGACGAACTGCTTTCGGAAGATGAGCTGATGGTCCGGAAGACCGTCCGGGACTTCGTCGATCAGAAGGTCCTTCCGATTATTGAGAAGCATTATGAGCGAGGGACCTTTCCACTCGATCTCGTGTCTCAAATGGCTGAGCTCGGATTATTTGGATCCACGCTACCGGCGAAGTATGGCTGTGCTGAGATGAACAACGTTGCGTATGGCTTAGTGATGCAAGAGCTTGAGAGAGGCGATAGTGGCATTCGGAGCTTCGTGTCAGTTCAAAGTGCTCTGGTGATGTATCCCATTTTCACGTTTGGCACCCGGAGGCAAAAAGACTCTTGGCTGCCGAAGCTTGCAGCGGGCCGTGCCATTGGCTGTTTTGGTCTCACAGAGCCTGACTATGGCTCAAATCCCGGAGGACTCATCACTCGTGCCGAGAGACGCGATGGGGGGTACATGCTCAACGGGGCCAAAATGTGGATTACGAACGGCTCCATAGCAGATGTCGCTGTTGTTTGGGCGAAACTCGAAGGCGAAATCAAAGGGTT
>JAPLFP010000104.1 GCA_026390585.1 Ignavibacteriales bacterium
AGGCGTTTCATAACAACTCCTCCTTCGTGGTTACTGTTCCAGAAGCCGAATTGTCCCATGATCAGTTTTCAACCGCACGAGCGGACCTCCACCGTTGACCGCCGAACGTATCTCCGAGTCTCTGCGTCGATCCTGGCGCCGGTTTTCTCCAAGCGGAAAATCAGAGTCGAAACTCGCATGGCGACCAATGTCTGCATCAAGCTCGAATCCCTTCCCACGCGGCAGAGTGATGTCAATGGACCCTTTGTACGTTTCAAAACGACTTTTGCCGCCGAGTCGGGCAAAGCCGACTTTCACTTCCCCCTTGTAGGTATTGAGAGAAAGCGATCCCCCCAATCTCCCCACTTCAACTTCACCTTTGTAGGTTTCGATGTTGACATCTGACACGAAGTCATTTACTTCGGTCCTCGATTTGTAGTCTTTGATGTCGACGTTGGTCGTTTTGGGAACCTTCACAGTATAGTGCACGAGAGGCAGATTGTCTGAGTCGTCCCCGAAAGAAATACCCAGAAATCCACGATGCCGGTCCCGCAATCTGTCGTAATTTGTCTTAATATGGGCAGAATGCGACGAGAGATCGATCCTGACTTCAGTGTCCTCGACTTTTTCTCGTGAACGGTGATCCCAACCATCGGCTTCAATCCGAGCTACAATTTCGATCTCTGGCTTCTCCCATGAGATCACCTTGATACTTCCCTTGTAAGTGTCAATGGAGAGTCGCCCATTCTGACTGAATTCGCCGGATTTGCGAACCTCCCTGGAATCCTGGGCAACACCAACGAGAAAAAACGAAAGGAGGAGAAACAGAAGAGAGAAAGCGGAAGTAGCCTTTGACATTGCGGTTCTCCCTGGTCTTGAAAGTGAGCCATTACCTTCCAAATCCTACGAGAACCAGCCGATGGAAGTTGCAGGGAGAGCGGTTCCCTTTTGATCCACCTCGTTTGGGGACCAATTTGCGGGTACTAGAACTTCAGATCTTTTCCAGTTTTCAGCTTTGTAATGTAGATAATCTGTCCACAGTGAAGAGCAAAGTGATCGACGACAACAGCGATGACCTCGAAGATGCGACGGTCGCGGTTCTGCACGGTCGTGGATTCAAGCAAACGCGCTGCGTCCAGCCGGGCAAGCGTTTCGTCCGCGGCAAGCAATGCTTGTTTCAATCCAAGGATTAGCTCCTCCTTCGGAATCCCATGACGCTCCGAGAACTCCATGTCTTTGTTGCGTGTATCCTTCACGCCGCCGACGCCGGAGAGTATGAACTGCCTGAGATTGCCGGTGAGATGGAGGATGAGATTGCCAACGCTATTGTTCGTTTCGTGTTGACGCCACCAGACTTCTTCCTCCGTAAGTTCCGCTACGCAGCGCTCGACACGTGGCCAATACTGCTGCATCAACCGAAAGCGGCACCATTCGATGTATGCTTTGCCGAACTCGTTATTCGTCTCCAAGGTGCACCTTCCTTAGTTTCTTCTTCTGACTGTGTTTCTTCTTCCGTTGTACACGGGTTTCGTTTGAGCTCCGCGTGGGAGCGGTCTTCATTCTTTTCTTCCTCACCTTCAATGCATCGCGAAGCAGGCTGACGAGCTTCTCTATCGTCACCTGCTTGTTTTCCCATTGACTGCGCGATCTCTGTGAGCTGATGTGCAGAACACCTTCCCCATCGACACGCGACGCCAAATGATGCAGCACTCTGTCCCGTTGTTCTCTATTCAACGACGGAGAGCGCAAAACGTCGAACAAGAGCTCGACACGCGTTTCGAGTTTGTTGACATTCTGACCTCCGGGCCCGCTGCTGCGGGACGTACGGAAGTGTAATTCGGGCACAGGGACCCGAACTGATGCCGTAATCTCGAGAGCAGAGGCACCTCCCATTTCTTTTTGCAACGATTTGATCACTTTGGTGTCTGGTTTCGGCCGAGGTGTTTGTTGAACCAGGCGATTATTCGTTCACCAATGTCCTGGATGAATTTTGGCTCCTGCGGGCCGTGCGGGGTTCGGGGATAGACGATCATTTCAGTTGGACACCCCTGTCGCTGGAGCGCACGATAGAACTCATACCCCTGCGACGTAGGCACGCGAACGTCACTCAGGCCATGGATCACTTGTGTCGGAGTTGTGACCCCCTTGACATTGAACACCGCCGAATGTTTCATGTACGACTCGATCTTGTCCCAGTATTCACCCTCAAAATATGACGGGAGGAAACTCGGGATGTCAGCCGTGCCAGTGAAGCTCACGAGATCCGTTACCCCCGCACCAACGCTGGCGGCTTTGAAACGTTTCGTCTTTGTAACGGTGAAGGAGGTCATGAAGCCTCCATAGCTCCACCCACACACGACGAGGCTGTCCGGGTGAGCAACTCCCATCTCAATCACTTTGTCAACACCACTTTGATCGTCGTCAAAATCCCCGAATCCCCAATCGCTGATATTCGCCCGGCGGAAATCCGCGCCGTAACCGCTGCTTCCCCTCGGATTGGGACGGAGAATAACATACCCTTGTTGTGCGAACGCTTGCAACGGGTAGACGGATCCGGCAGCTGTAAATGTTTGAGTGAAAACACCCGCGGGGCCGCCGTGCACATTGAGAACCAACGGATATTTCTGTCCCTTCACATAGTTGACGGGATACGTCAGCAGCCCTTCGATTTCCCTTCCATCTTTCGATTTCCATTTGATCACCTCTGTCCTGCCAAGAGGCAGTTTTGGGACGTCGGTGTGCACATCAGTCAACTTCTTCATCTCGCGTTTCTTTACGTCCATGGCAAACACATCGGGAGGCGTCTCTGGTTTTTGATGAATGAATGCCAGCGTATGGCCATTGGCGCTCAGCGAAGCACCGGAGTAGTTTCCGTCACCGGGGGTAGCGACAGCAACTTTGCCGTCGTCCACTGAAATAGAGAAGACGCGATTAACGGTGCGATCTGCCTCGTTGACATAGATCGCCTTCCCGTCCGATGACCACGCGATGATCCCAAAATTTCTGTCAGGAGTCTCAGCCAATTTCCTGGGTTCCCCACCCGTCGCAGGAACTACGTACAAATCAGAAGCGGATGCCCAACACGCATCTCCATGGTCTGACTCAAATGCAACCCACTTTCCGTCCGTCGAATACCTGGGAGAATCGTCGGATCCTTTCAGCCTGACAAGCGGCTTCACCGCTCCACTGTCAGAAGGTACGACTGAGATATCAGTGGTCAGCCAGACGTCCGCTGACGGAGTTATCTGATGGGCAAACACAATCGCCGATCCGTCGGGTGACCAATCAAAGGACGTGACATGAAAATCACCCGCTGTAAGTCGTCGCACTGCTCGCTTCCCCTTCGGATCCTTTTCAACAGTGACTGTGTACAAATGAGCGAACTTGAGATTCGCATCCTCGACGACCATGTCGCGCTTCTCCTTCTTTGCCTTCTCCTCCTGCTCCGTCTCTGGGTCGTTCATCGTGTATGCAATCTTCCTGGAATCGGAGGACCAATGAAACACATTCACACCTGATTTGGCATTGGTGATTTCTTCGGCTTCCCCTCCCGTCATCTTCAAACGCCATACCTGATTCTTCCCGCTCGCCCCTCTCGACGATAGGAAGGCAATGGATTTTCCATCCGGCGAAAAAGCCGGGTTTGTGCACGACTTTTCGCCGTATGTGTATTGAGTGTTCGATCTCCCATCGTCTGAGACCACCCAGATTTGTGTGAGAAACTCGGATTTGTCCCCTTCCATCAAGGGGGTCGACACTGTGTATGCAATCCACTTGCCATCCGGTGAGATGGCTGTACCGCCCACTCGTTTGAACTTGATCATGACTTCAGGCGTCCAGCCTTTTGGCGACTCCTGGGCAATCATGATCCAGCTGAAGAGAAGAACAGAGCTGAGAAGAATCACAATGCGGCGAGCAGAAGATACCATCGTAACCTCCTGTCAAAGTAGTGATGAGGGGTGTGAGAAGAATGTAAGGAAAGCTTTGGAAGAAGTAAAAGGAAGGTTGAGAACAGCTGAATCCTCCGGCGACTTGGGATTTCCGGAAGATTCGATGGAAAACTAGAACTCTGCGCTTACACCGATCGAGGGAAGGATGCCGATCGAAGCGACATTCTCTTCCGCCCGTCCTAAGCGTTCATTGTACTGCGGAATGCTGACTGGCTTCCGATTATAGACATTCTGAACGTCAATGTATGTTACCAGTGTCCACGAGGGAAATGCCCAGCGCCGATCAACCCGGGCATCGAGGCTGTGGTTGGCTCCAATGCGATCTGCATTATACAATGCAGGATTTTGAAAGCCATTAGCATCAAACGGCGTATACGGCCGGCCGGTTGCGTAGCGGAACTTGCTACTGATTTCCCACTTATCGTTGAAGACATATCCTCCACCCACATTGATGATCCAACGTTGGTCGAACGAACTCGGACGTTCCACATCGTCAAGAGCCTTGAAATCAGACATGGAGTAGCTAACACTGAGAGTGCCGTAACATGGAACCTCAGAGAGCTTCTTCTGGATGAGTAGTTCGACGCCACGAGCTCTTCCGGAACCAGCGCTGACGAGGGGATCAAGTCCGAAGGAGGCGAAACCATCCTCAGAGCCGCCATAACCGGCTCCCGTGTTTGCCAGCACAAGATATGGACGCGTCACGCTTGCAGGATAGTCGAAGTAGCCCTTGTAGTAGGCTTCCACTGAAACC
>JAPLFP010000054.1 GCA_026390585.1 Ignavibacteriales bacterium
GATGATCAAATCCGTGTCTTTGAAGAACGGCTTCCCCCGCATGGTGAACGCCAGCTTCATAGTCATGCCCAGAGAGTCGTCGTTCGGCTCAATCTGGTGCAGTTGACTGATCCGCGATTTAGTGAGAATGGAACTCCGGGAGCGGGAATTCAAGTGCCGAACACGGTGAAATATGCGGAACCGGTTATTCACGTCGTTCGCAATCTCAGCGACATACCGTTGTTCAACATTGTCATCGAATTCAAAGTGCCACACTAGAGAAAAGCAGAGAGGCACCACAATCCTTGCAAGATACACGCAACATCGAATCATTTGAGTCAACGATATGCAAGCGTTGGACGTCGTTGCAAAAATCGAATATCGGTCGGTATTCAGAGGTAGGCACGGGTCAATACTTTGTTTCCTGCGATGCCAGCTCGACAAGAGCCAAGAAGGATGCCTTCTCAACCAATCATTAGAATACGGTTTTTGGATTTCAATTGGCAGTTGCACCATAGTCGAGGAATTCAGTCTATGAAAAAAGTCATATTGCTCATGGCAGTCTGTCTGACTCCGCTCTTTGCACAGTACTCGGGGAAAATCGCTGGTCGCGTAATCGATTCAAAGACCAAAGATCCACTGCCGATGGCGAACATAGTGATTCGCGGGACTTCCTATGGTGCAGCGTCAGACATTGACGGCAACTACTTCATTCTCAACCTCCCTCCGGGGACATATGATCTCACCGCATCCATCGTAGGATATCGGTCTGTGACGGAAAAGGGCGCAATCGTCAACACCAATCGCACGACAACAATCAATTTCTCCCTGGATGAAACGGCACTGCAGGCGGCGGAAGTCGTCATCACAGCCACCCGTCCGGACGTTGAGAGAGAGAAAACTTCAACCAGTGAAATTCGACGTGGCGAGGATGTGTTGAATGTGCCAGGGATCCAGGATATCTCCGACGTCTTGACGTTGTCCTCGGATATCAGCGACGGACATTTCCGCGGTGGCCGAGACAACGAACAGTTGTACAATCTTCATGGGATGGGGATCATGGACCCACTGAGCGGCGCGCCGGCGTTCAATCCAATCATGAGCGCCGTGGAAGAAGTCGAGGTCATCACAAGCGGTTTCAGTGCGCAGTATGGAAATGCTCAGTCGGGCATTGTGAACATCACGATGAAGGAAGGTAGTTCGGACAAATGGATGGCGCGGGGAGAAATGCGTGCGCGCGCACCAGGACGCAAGCATTTTGGTCCGGGCGTCTGGGATACAACGGCTAATCCATATTTGAAAATGCTTGACACTCCGGAGGCCTGGCTGGATACGACCAACCAGAACCGGGATATGTCCTTCATTCAAACCGTCTTCGGGACGGACAAGATAGCACAGGCGCAACTGGGGTACGTACTCTATCACCTGCAGATGCACCGGGACTATCTTAAGACGTACGACGAGCTTCAGGACTATTCTGCTGATGTCAACTTTGGCGGTCCATTGTCCAGCAATGTGCGTCTGTTCACGGCGTTCCATTTGGACAAGATCTGGCCATGGTTGCCCACACCAGAGCCTAATATCAATAGACAGTTCATGGGAAATCTTGTTTATGATTTCGGCAAAGGAATGTCTCTCCGTTTGAGCGGAGCAGTCGCCAAAAATGAAGGTCATAATCTCAGCGGAAGGAGCTCAAGCGGATGGACCAATTGGGTCTGGGATCGCATACTTCCCGTAACACGTTCAGAAGACAATAACATCCAGATCGGCCTACGCTGGGCACATGCAATCAGTGGAAGAACATTCTATGAAATCAAGCTCAACACGCTGCAGACAACAGCACTCGTAGGTTCGCCGATGACGAGCCCCGATTACCTCCAGAGGCAGGGTTTGCAGCTTCCATTTTGGGTCAGCAGCTGGCTCCCCGACCCGGATGGCTTTACTGCTCTTTGCAAAGCGACGGGGACGTTCAGGAACGATTACACAAGAACGGTGAGCCTAGATGCAACGATGACAAGTCAGGTGACAGTCTCGCATATGCTTATGGCCGGAGTCCAAGGAAACTGGTATGTCATAGACGTCGATGATCGGAGCAACGTAGATTCCAGAACCGGTGGGAATGTGAGCAGCTATCTTGCGAAGCCCTTCGAAGTTGGGATCTACATGCAGGATAAAATGGAATTCGAAGGGATGATCGCCAATGTCGGACTCCGATTGGATACGTACAATCCAAACGCAATGTACTATTCAAATACCTTCGCACCTTTCTATTATGCAGACAGCACCGGGAGTCATTATTATGAACCGCTCGCACCGAAAGAGCAAACGTCGACTGTTGTACGCCTCCAGCCGCGCGTAGGTTTTTCCTTCCCGGTATCTGTCAATACCGTATTCCATATGAACTACGGGACATTTCTCCAGCGGCCCACCTTCAACCAGATCCTCTCTCACACATTCGGAAGGCTGGATGTCTATAATCGGGGAGGTGCGACATCTGTTCCCACCTCTCAAATTATGGGGAATCCCAAACTGAAACCCGAGGTTACCAACAGCTATGATGTTGGTGTTACTCAGGGTCTTGGAGATGGGTTCACGCTGGATGTCAGTGGCTACTTCAAAGACGTAAAGAATCTCGTTCAGACGGCTCAATATTTTCCTGCGAGCTCCTCCAACTTGCCCTATTTGAGCTATGTCAATCTCGAGTATGCGAGCATACGTGGTTTTCGTCTTGGACTGGCAAAACGAAAGGGAATGTTGACAGGTACTCTGAGCTATACGTATGGCGTCGCGATCGGAAAACGTAGCAATTCTGATGCGTCCAATTACCCCACCATTTTTGAAACCGGACAGACCAACGAACCCCTTCCTCAGGACGTGTTCCTGGATTTTGACCGAACACACAACTTGATTGGAAATTTTGCCTTCAATACGCCTGAGAATTGGGGACCGGAGGTTTTTAGCATCTATCCGCTAGACCGGATCACCATTGCAGCGACCTCATTTTTGCGCAGCGGGCGCCCGTACACTTCTTGGATCGACCGAACAACTCCTATGAACAAGCGTGCACCGAGTGAAACCACCACCAATGTGAAAATCACGAAAAACGTTCCGAGCATTTTTGGAACCAATGCTATCTTCTATGTTGAAATCTCGAACTTGTTCAATGACAGGATCTATGACTACAACGCAGTGTTCAATCCAGATCCGACGAACACCGCCAATCTGCAAAGGTTTACCGCCAGGTACGAGAGAGGCGAAGACATTACCTACTATGATAATCAGAATCACCCGGACTTTTTGGCTAACCAGGAATTCCGAATCTTCTCTAATGCGCCAAGGTCGTGGACCGTTGGGATTGTAATCAACTTTTAGTGGTTCGAGGAGCAGAACATGAGTCCTATCAAAAACCTTCTCTACCTTCTTTGCTTGTTCGCAACCATTGCGGATGCGCAACAGTCAAGGAGCTATCTCATTCACAATCGCGGCATGCTGCATCAGACTGTGTATAATACAGGTGAGCTTGGCAGAGCATATGATAATTCAGCACTCAAATTAGTACCGGGGGAGCCTTCCCTAGAGTGGCCCGGGAACTTCGCCACAGGGGCTTCGAGCAACTTCGTTACTAATGTTGATGGACAGCAATACGCGGGTCATAATACCTCCTATGGCGGAGGAGTGCAGATCGCTGCGGATGGGGTGGGCGGCCTGACGCGCCTCTATTCCTTCTGCGGTGGATTGAATGATATAGGTCTCCTCGCGGGTGTGTATTCCTTTCCCCTGAGCCAACAACGTATCGAAAACTATCCCGTTCTCCCCGACGGAAGCTTGAATCCCGCCTACAACCCGAACGAAGCGGAAGAAAAGATTATTACAAAATGGGCCACATCCGTTGGTCTAACCGTTACGCGTACCAGCCGGGCATGGAGCTTCCCCGATTATGATGATTTCATCATCTATGAATACGAATTTGAAAACACAGGTGATATGAACCCTCCTGCACCTGCCAGTCCGGCAAGACTAAAAGACATTCTGATCAATTTTTCCCATGGACTTGTGGGAGGGGAATTCGGATACGAACGCGTATATAACTCCTGGTCGAATACTGCCATAGTTCCAAACCTCAATGCGAGATGGGACAGACAACGGTGGCTCGAATATGCGCTGAATCGCACGGGCAATCCTGAACCGAAGTACTTTGGTGAATGGGCAACGACCGGCAAAAACGGCGGGGGATTGCTAAGCCCTCAAGCTCCCGGATATATGGTACTGTACTATGACACGACACACATCGTTCACAAAGGAGATGGCACGAGGGTCGTCATTACCGGTGCAGATACCGTGTCATGGGATGTCAACGGGCATGTCAAGCAACCATATAGTCTCATCATAGAGACACAGGTAATGACGACGGTGAAGGTGGTGCGTGATTTCCTGGATATTAGTACTGCGCGAAAATACAGCGTCAGTACTAGTGCAAACGTTTTTGGAGCGGATTGGGTCGGACGGGCGTGGTTCAATTGGCATCAAAGTGTCCCACAGGCCATTGGACGGGATTATTGTTTTGGGCCATATAATCTGAACCCAGGAGAGAAATTTCATATCACCGTCGCAGAAGTATGCGGGTATGGTGCAGCACGTCCTGCAGAAACAGATGCAGGGGTGAAAGACGTCGGGGGAAGCAATGGAAATCAGGCTCTCGCTGAAAGCGCTATAGAACCACCGGCTTCAGTGACAGGTAATGCTCAGGATTCGTTGTTCGCATTCTATACAGTTCCCAATTATTGGGTGCCGAAGAAACAAAACGAACTCAATAAAAACTCCGTGAATACGACGCTCTACGGAAGCGATTATTTGAGTCGGTATTCGCTTCCGGATTATGTCAATTCGAATGTCGTGACGGTGCGTGAAGTTGCGGATCGCGCAATTCAGGCATACACCAATACAGCGTTGGTGAATCATGATTCAGTACAGTACTGGCCGGAAAAGTACAGTGAACATGGCGTCTATGCTCTTCCGATTCCTGTTCCGGCGCCGGGGATTACGATAGAGAACACATCATCAGGTGAGAACAGAATCGTCTGGGGACCTCAGGTGGAATCGTTCACCGCCCCGAGACTACAGGGGACCTTTGATCACTACGAACTATCCAGGGCAACACAATCAATCGGACCCTGGACAAAATTGGCAACGATATCGAAAAGGGATCCGGTGTACTTCGTCGACGGCAAGTATCAGTTTCTCGATAAGAACACACATATTGGTGATCAATTCTATTACTCCGTTGTATCAGTAGATAACAAGGGAAACAGAAGCGGGCGGACCAATGTGATACTTCATCAATCTACCATCGGTTCAGAACTGACTCTGAAGGAAGTGTTTGTTGCGCCGAATCCCTTTATTGTCAAATCCGGATACAGCGGAATAAGCACCGGTGGTGATATCAATGCTTCACTCCGTTTCTATAATCTTCCGAAAGTATGCACTATTCGCATCTATTCGTTCAGCGGGCAACTTGTTCAGACCGTGGAACATAATGCGGACCAGAATTCTGAAAGTTATTTCCAGTTAACGCGCAATTTTCAATTGATCGCTTCGGGTGTCTATTTCTATTCCGTCAGCACTCCCGACGGCGCTCGTACTCATGGCAAGTTCATTATCATCAACTAAGTGAAACAAATGACTATGAAATCTACAATTCGGTCAATAGTAACACTGTTGGTGCTGATGGTCTCCATCGGTCAGCTTCAGGCACAAAAAGTTGGTACAACCTCTCTTCAATACTTGAAAGTGATGCCAACAGCTCGTGCCACAGCAATGGGCGATGCGTATGCGTCGCTTGCCAGGGGCGCAGATGCAACGTTCTGGAACCCCGCAGGATTGACAAAAATCGAAGCCCAAGAAATGACATCGACATATACGTCCTGGATCTTTGATACTCAACTGCTCGCGCTGGCGTATGATATGCCCATAGGAAATCTGGGAAATCTTGGTGTCCAATTCCAATACATCGATTATGGAACGATCAAAGAGACCCGCACAGAAACGATCGATCTTGTTATCGGCCCGAATGGTGACAAAATCTTCAATCCCGGTCTGACCGGAAGATCGTTTACCCCGTATTCCTATCTCGTCGGCCTTTCGTATGCCCGGGCAATTACTGATAAATTTTCTGCCGGCGCGACAATCAAGTATGCAACAGAATCCTTGTGGGCAGACCAGGTCATTACGTCTGTCAATAGTGTTACGGGGGAGGTATCAAACTATAAGACGTATGCCAACGTCCTTCTTTTCGATTTTGGTATGATCTATAATACCGGTTTCCGTTCTGTACAAATTGGCATCTCGGTTCAAAACTTTGGACCGCAAGTGACGTTTGCCAAGAGGTCATATCCGGCTCCGCTTGCAATGCGGGTGGGTGTCTCCGCAAATGTCATTGGTCAAGAAGCACTGCTGGTCAAAGATGAAACGAGCCAATTGACGATGGCATATGACCTTTTTCAGCC
>JAPLFP010000035.1 GCA_026390585.1 Ignavibacteriales bacterium
TAGAGTTCCTCCGGGCGGTGTCAGGACTTTGGTCCTGACACTATTGTGAACACTTACGTGCAGTCAGGAGGAAACTCCTGACTGCAATCACGTGGTTTTCGTCCTAACTTCCAATTTTGACATTCGAGGAAACTGTATTACTTTCTAGAAACAATCATCATTTGGAGATAAGTCAATCGTGGCTCGCTTGAAAACCCTCATCCTCACTTCATTACTTTTCCTGTGTGTCGCAGCGATGTGCGTGGAAGCCCTCCCAGCGGCGCCTGAATCACCACAGAAGGAAATTCACAAGATCGTCCTTGACCTGCAAAACCCAGCCGTGGTTGTTTTTGTTGCCATGCGTCCGGGAGCTGAGGACTTTGCTGCACTCGCTTCGCTTCGGCTCGGGCAAGGTGCGAAAGTCACGACCGTGTTTGTCACCAACGGCGAAAGTATCCCAAACGACGCGGCGGGGGAGAGCCAACGGCTCACGGCAGGGAGGAGGAAGGAGGAGGCGTACGAGTGTGCGACACAACTTGGAGCACAGGCCTATTTTCTCAACCTCCCCGATCCCGGAATTCTCAACGATTCACAGGTGCCGGGCAATCTTTGGAACAAGGATACGCTTTCAAATCGCCTCGCTGCAATTCTTGAAGCGATTCATCCGGATTTCATCTTTCTCACCGGCGATCTCCTCCTGGGAAGCAGCTCTTCGGAGTCGACGCGCATGCTTCGGGAGGCTCTGATCCAGGCGACACGGGAGAACCCGGCCGGAACAAAAACCAAAAAAGCCCATGGAGCGGTTGCTCCAAGTCAACGATCTGCCAGGGTGTTTGTGGACGATGGTGGCCCGACACAGAAGTTCCGGTTTGATGGATCCATGAAGCCGAAGTTTTCCAATCGGACGGCGGCCCAAATTGGCGCCGATGCCGTGACGCACTATCTCAGTTATCGGACGCAGGGGCCGAAACTCACAAACAGTGCAAGAGGGTATACTCTTGCATATCCCAAGATCAAGCCGCTCCCCATCTCGTTCAACTCCGGTGTCGCTGTCGTTCCTCCGCATCTGAAGACTCTGTCGGACGAGATCATGAAACTCACCCGTGGACTCGATGGGCGGAAGTCGGGCGACGCGTTGTTTCGTCTTGATCTCCTGGTAGGAAAGGTTGACAGCACGGTTCAGACTGTGGGAGGAGGGCTGCCGCCACACGATCAAGGGATCCTCGCCCGCTGGAAAAACGGCCTTGAGGATCTTCGAAGTGCCCTTCTGGGTGTCAACGTCGATTTTACACTCTCCGATAGCCTCGTGACAGACAATCAGCTGTTTGTTCTAAACTTCAATTCGTTCAAACCGGCGCTTAAGGGAGGATCGACGAGCATCTACATCCCAAAGAGCAGTAATATCGAGTGGATCGTCAACGAGTCGCTCACGAAAAGCTTTCCGTTTGATGGCCAGGGCGAATTCCGGATACTCACTCCGGGACGCCTTGCCAAGAACACGCCAGCTGCGTCCCAGGGTCTCACTGCGTCCAGGATGAGGACGAATTTCCTTTTCATGATTGTTCACCGGGATACCGTGCGTGCGCGCAGTTTCATCTATCGGAAAGAAATCCCGTTGAGGATCGCCCCACTCCAATCGTTTGAACTGCCCAATGATATCGTGGTTGCTTCACAGAATAATCCGCTCACGTTCTGGATTCAAAATGTCTCAAGAGATCTTGTCGGTGGGTTAGTTTCTGTTCACGACAGCGTCGTGCACGGTGGCCCAAAGTCTATTCAGGTCAAAGGGAAAACGGAATTCTCGGACACCCTCCAGCTTTCGTGGAAGGAAGACCTTCCCTTTGGAGACTACACAGCCAAGGTCTGGACATCGAAGAAAGAGGTGGGTCGCTTCAGGGGCCGCAAGTTCCCATGTGAGGTGAACAATCCGGGGACGATAGGGATTGTTAGCTCGATCGCGCATTCTTCCCTGGAACAAGCAGTGCGGAACCTGGGATTGATGACGAATGGACTCACTCCCGATTCAGATGGTGTACGCAGTTTGTCAGAATTGCACATAGCCATCATTGATCGGGATGCCTTTGCGGCTGACCAGCTCATTTCCAAGTTCGAACACGATCTGTGGCAGTGGGTCAACGACGGCGGCCGTCTGATTCTTCTCCCGCAGTTCCATGCACCGTCGCCACCATTCGCGGATCGTCCGATCCCGCGTTTCGAGGAAGGCGTGGCGACCCCACCCGGGGCCGAAGTTATGGTGGACACATCGCATTCTTTGACGTACATTCCAAATAGACTGAACATGGATGACTGGAGCGGTTGGATCTTTTCAACCGCCTACGGCTCATTGAATGTATCCGGTACAGCATCAGAAGTGCTTCTCCGCGCAAAGGATTCAGGATCGCCTCTGCTCACATCCACCAGGGTGGGAAAAGGGACGATCATCTGCGTTGCTCTCAACATGGACGCACAATGGACGAACGTCGTACCAGGGGCCTATCGTCTTCTCGCGAACATCGTTGGTGCAAAGTGAGCGGAGTGTAGGGCCACCGAGGTTCATACGACTCTGCCCGAGATTTTTTGAAATGCTCTCCATTGAGCTATCGAGATACGGCCAGAAGGTCGTGCCAGGAAGACACTGTCGTCCCGAAATGTTTTTGTTCGGGACCTCGTTTTGAGACCCCGAGCAGAAGTCCCGCTCCTGTCCCGCTTTCCAGGATCCCGCACAATAGCGGGATCTAAGAGCGGGAGATTCCGCTCATAGGCGGGATTTCCCGCTTCTCAGGATTCCGCTCACGGGCGGGATTCATAAAGCGGAACATAGAGCGGAAGATCTCGGGGTGACATAATTTATTCCGTGCCCCCATGGCACAAACTGAGGTTTCGTCGAGCTTCTAGATTGCTCCTTCACACACGTTGAGGTTGATCATGAAAAAAGTTCTTTGTTGTGCACTCATCGTTATTGGCCTGCATGCTGTGGCAGTTGGTCAAATGCTCACACCGAAATCGCAATTCATACTGAATGTGGACTACGCAAGGTTCAACAACAACTCCCAGTCGTCCTACCTTGAGGTCTACTACGAGCTTTATCCAAAGCTCGTCAGCTACGTGCAATCGGAGGGGAAGTTCCGTGGCGCCGTCCGTTTGACCACGAGGCTGACGAACAAAGCGACGGACTCGCTCTTGGTCAAGCAGAATTTTGTCGTGCCCGTCATGGTCGATGACACTCTTGAAGCTTCAATGAGGTCGACGATCGTCAGCCAGCTCGGTTATGCCATTCCGTTTGGGGAATACTCCCTGTATGTCATGGCGTTTGACTCTCTCGCTCCATCCCGGCGCGATAGTCTGCTTCTGGTGATCAAAGTCGATCCGCCGAAACCCGTCGTGGGCTCAAGTGACCTGGAACTCTGCTCCAGCATTCGCGAATCGAAGAACAAGGATGATGTTTTCTACAAGAACTCCTATGAAGTTGTACCCAATCCGATGTTGATGTATGGGAGCACGTCGTATCCCGTCGTCTTCTATTATCTTGAACTCTACAGCCTCAACAGCAACCAGACATACAATCTCACGACACAGATCGCAAGCCTGACCGGGAAGGTGGTGAAGGAATCCACGCAGAAAAAATCCTACAAGGTGAAGAACGCGGTGGAGGTGGGAACGATGAACATCACCACGATACCGTCTGGCAAGTATAGGTTCCGTGCGGTGCTAACAGATGAAAAAGGACAGGTGCTCGTCAGTGCTCAGAAGCACTTCTATGCAAACAATCCGCAAATCAAGGCGCCCGAGCTTTCGGCGGTTGCTCTTGGAGCCAGCGCCCTGATGGGACTGGCGGGGGAAGAACTTGCGATGGAATTCCGGAAGGCTCAGTACGTCGCGACACCCAAGGAGATCAAAATATTCGCGAATGTCTCGTCGGACGAAGGGCGAAGAGAGTTTCTGGCGAAGATGTGGAGTGATCTCGAGGCCGGAAGGGATGGACGACCACCGATCAACCGGGAAGAATACCTGCGGAGAATTGAGATCGCAAATCAGCGCTACCATGCAATGCAGAAGGATGGATGGAAGACTGACCGCGGGAGGGTATTCGTTCTCTATGCTGTTCCGGATGAAGTTGAGCGAGTCCCGAGCGGCGAGCAGAGTAAGCCGTACGAGATCTGGCACTACAACTCGATCGAGGATGGAGTCATTTTTGTTTTCGTCGATCGGTCGGGATTCGGTGATTACATTCTGGTCCATTCGACAAAGCGCGGTGAAGTGCAGGACGAAAACTGGGAAGCACAAACGCGCTGAGCTGCGTGGCGAATGTCCCGCTCGATTACGAGAGTCCATCTCAATAATCCCTTTGAAAAATGAGCTCGGGAAAGCGCGTCAGATGAGAAGCGTTTCACGGAGAGACACAGAGTGAGCACAGAGTCACACGGAGAAATCTTCTCTGTGGCACTCTGCGATTCTCTGTGGAACTCTGTGTAATTTAGGAAGCATCCCGAAGATTGAGACTTCTCCACCGTTTTTGAGATAGCTTCTGGATCCTATCTCGAATATCTATTGAAACAAATGCGGAGGGCGTTACGAAAAAGTCACTCATTCTGATTGTTCTTTCGCTCATCATCGGAACATCTCACATTCGGGCGCAACAGATCGTCCCCAAAGCCCGGTTAATCCTGAATCTCGACTACGCGAAATTCCGAAACGACGATTCCTCAGGCTATCTCGAAGTGTACTATGGATTCTATCCCGGGCTTGTGAGCTATGAGCAGCGGGATGGACGCTTTTCCGGATTCCTGAAGGTGAATACTCGGATCAAGAATACTCAGAGCGACCGCTATGTCGTGAACCGGCTCTCCGGCGTTCCTGTCGTCATCAAAGACACCAGCCAGGCGTCCATGCGTTCAACGTTTGTCAGCATGCTTGGGATTGTTCTTCCTTATGGCGAATATGCTCTGGAGGTGATCGTCGTTGATTCGCTCGCTCCGAGGCGACGAGACAGTTTGTATTTGCCGCTCTCCGTGAGGCCCTATGGAACCGCAGTGTCAATCAGCGACCTCGAGCTTTGTTCAAACATCAAGCAGTCGGATCAGAAGAACGAGCTTTTCTTCAAGAACTCGCTCGAAGTCATGCCCAATCCGACACTCGTCTTCGGTGTTGCATCCCATCCGATGATGTTCAACTACTCCGAAATCTACAACCTGGATCCACTAAAATCCTACACCGTCAAAACACAGATTCTTGGGCAGGATGGGAAGGTTGTCAAGGAAACATCGAAGCAGAGGAAGTATGGCGTAAAGAACGCAGTTGAACCAGGAACTACGAACGTGGCTTCGATCCAGTCCGGCCGCTATCGCTTCCGGCTCATCCTGGGGGATGAAGCAGGTGTGCCGATCACTCAGATGGAAAAGACCTTTTATCTCTACAATCCGCACATTCAGGTCACGCAGGCTGCTGCGGGGAGCATCAAGGCAACTGAATTCGCTGGAATGTCAGCCGAGGAATTGGCGGACGAATTCAGGAAGGCCCAATACATTGCCACCGATCAGGAGATCAGGACCTTTGCACAGATCACCTCGGAGGAAGGTCGTCGGGAGTTCATGGCAAAGTTCTGGACGGAGGTGGAGAATGGGCGACTTGGCCGGGCGCCAGTCCCGCGCATGGCGTATCTGCAGCGGGTGCTCGCGGCCGTGCAACGGTTCAAGGCGATGAATCGTGAGGGATGGAGAACCGATCGCGGGCGGATCTTTGTACTGTATTCAGAGCCTGACGAGATTGAACGATTCCCAACGTCCTCCGACAGCAAGCCGTACGAAATCTGGCATTTCTATTCGATCGAAAATGGCGTTGAGTTTGTCTTTGTCGATCGCTCGGGATTTGGCGAATACCAGCTTGTCCACTCGACGAAGAGAGGCGAGCTGCGCGATGACGATTGGCAGCGCTTCCTCCAATGATCACTATGCTCTTGCTCTCGGCCATGATCCTCCGGGTCGAGGCACCTGACACTATGCTCGTTGAACAAAAGACCTTCGGGTCATTTCAACGAGCGACGCGTCTCATCACGAACCCGCAGGGCTGGATCTACGTTCTTGACTCTGAGCGAAACCTCGCGGTTCTGATGAAGGGAGAGGAAGAACTCTCTTCCTCCGTTGGTGGCTACGGCTGGTCATCGACCACGTTCGATCAGCCGACCGGACTGGCGACCGACGGGTTGAACCTCTATGTTGCCGACCGTGGAAACCACCGGGTGATGCGTTTTGACCGTTCCCTCAATTTCATCTCCTCGTTTGTTACTCGCGATACGTCTTTGCTCGCAGCGCGTTTTGGCTCTCCCCTCGGTGTGGCACTATCGCGTCTCGGCGATCTCTTTGTTCTTGACGGAGAGAATCTCCGGATCGTCAAGTTCACTGCGAACCTGCAGTACGAGCGTTCGTTTGGCGACATCGACGACGAGCGTTCGAGGCTTCGGCAGCCAGTCAAGATTCTGATTTCACGTGACGACCACGTGCTTGTGCTGGAGCCGGACCGGCTTATAGAGTTCGACTACTTTGGACAGTACCTCCGAACGATCGCTCCCGGCAGGTTTCGCGATGCGAGAGGATTCTGTTTTGTCCACGCTGGCATCATCGTTGTGACGCCAGGGACGCTTTTCTGGTTCAACGACCGCGGCGAGCTGCTTCGGGAAGTGCGAGCGGCTGAAATCGCGGCGGGGTCGCCCATTGGTGCCATGGAAGATGTTGCAGGCGGTACTGATCGGCTTCTTCTCCTCACATCGACACAATTGCACATTATCCAGATACTCACCTCTTCAAAATAGCCAAGCGGCTCTACCTTGACATTCAAACCGTTTTCTGATAACTTGGCTCGCAGTAAGCAATGTGAAGAATTTCCCACGATTTTCTTTGGTTTTGGAGGAGTCATATGGCATCTCGCAGTGTGAACAAGGTAACGCTCATCGGGAATCTAGGGAAAGACCCTGAGCTTCGCTATACGAGCAGCGGCGTGGCTGTGGCGACGTTTAGCATGGCGACCAGCGAATCCTGGAAGGATCCTGAGGGGAACACCCAAGAGCGCACACAGTGGCACAGTATTGTTGCATGGAGGAAACTCGCGGAGATCGTGGGCGAGTACCTTAAGAAGGGGAGCAAGGTCTATCTTGAAGGAAGGCTCCAATATCGCAACTACGACGACAAAAATGGAGTCAAACGGTACGTGACGGAAATCGTGATGGACGAGATGGTCATGCTCGACAGCCGCGGAGGCGGAGCAAGTCCGCAGGCGGATGCAGGCAGTTCCCAGCTTCCTGAGGAATCGGGTGGCAAGGTTGATGACCTCCCATTTTGAAGTAGACCGGTGAATTTCCAACTGTGGGATGACCGTAGCAGATCGTGAGAAGCGATTGGCTTGGAGGTTCTGGTGCCAATCGCTTTTCTGTTTTCGCACATGAAACGACTATGAGTATGCATATGAAGAGAGCTCTCTTCTGCATCGTCCTTCTCTCTTGTTGCGCGGTATCGGTGCTCGCCCAACATGCAATGCACCCTGTGCCCGCAAAGCATGGGATGGTCGTGTCCGCGCATGCTCTGGCTTCGGAAGCAGGTGTCGAAATCATGAAGGCGGGAGGGAACGCGATCGACGCCGCCATCGCCACCGGACTGGCACTCGCTGTGGTACAGCCTGGTGCGGGGAACATCGGCGGTGGGGGATTCATGGTTGCTGTGATGAAAGACGGAAGGTCGATCGCAATCGATTTTCGGGAGAAGGCTCCCGGCGCTGCCCAAAAAAACATGTACCTCGACGCCTCGGGCAAGTACGTCAGGAATTCAAACCATGAGGGATACCGTGCCGTCGGAGTGCCGGGAACCGTGGCAGGCTTCGACCTCGCCCTAAGGAAATACGGGACAAGGACGTGGAAAGAGCTCACCCGACCGGCGATCCGGCTGGCGGAGGAGGGCTTCACGTTGAGTCACGCGATGGGAGCTGATTTCTGGAACATGAGAAAGGAGTTTGTGCGATATCCTTCGACTGCTAAGATCTTCCTGAAGAACGACACACTCCCCTATGGCGAGGGCGATATTTTGCGACAACCCGATCTGGCAAAATCTCTCAAGCGGATACAGAAAAATGGCAGAGATGGTTTCTACAAAGGAACAATAGCGCGTCTTATCGCGCAAGACATGAAGAAGAATGGCGGACTGATCACCGAGGAAGACTTTGGCGCTTATCAAGCTGCAGAGCGAGCTCCCATCCATGGAACGTACAGGGGTTACGACATCATCTCCATGCCACCGCCAAGCTCCGGCGGCGTGGCTCTCATCGAAATGTTGAATATCCTGGAAGGGTACGATCTGAAATCCTCTGGTCACAACTCGGCTGCTTCTCTTCATCTCCTGGCAGAAGCGATGAGAAATGCATATCGGGATCGGGCGGAGTTTCTGGGTGACCCTGATTTTGTTCCGTCAATTCCAGTGGAACGGCTCACTTCTAAAGCGTATGCTGAAGAGATCAGGCGGTCTATCGATCCTCAACGCGCGTCGAAAAGTTCTCTGGGGCATCTTGTTGGCGGGTCCGAAAGCTCTGAGACAACGCATTACTCTGTCGTGGACGACGAAGGGAATGCCGTGGTGGTGACATACACCCTGGAGCATTGGTACGGATCGCGGATCGTAGCCAAGGGAACGGGAATCATGCTCAACAACGAAATGGGGGATTTCAACCCCGTTCCGGGAGTGACTGATACGACCGGATTCATCGGAACGATGCCGAACCTGGTTGAGCCGGGTAAGCGCATGCTCTCAAGCATGACGCCGACCATCATCATGCAAAATGGTCGGCCGTGGGCACTGCTCGGATCAGTCGGCGGACGAACCATCATCAACTCGGTTCTTCAGGTCGTGCTGAACCTTGTCGACTATCAAATGAATATCGTCAATGCGGTCGAAGCCGGGCGCATTCATCACCAGTGGTTTCCTGATCACATACTCCTGGAGCGGAGCCTCCTCACTGTGGAGGTTCAGAAGGAGCTCGTGACCGGGGGACACCGGATTGAGCGGACCTCCCATCTAGGCCCCATGAATTGTCTCCTCATCGATCCGAAGACTGGGATGCGCGAAGGGGCTGCCGATTCGCGCGACCCGAATGCAAAGGCCGTAGGATACTAGAAGCCATTTCAAAAACGGTCACGCCCGCCTGCCTCAGAGAATTCAAATAGGCGTGCAGGCAAAGCCGCAGAGTAACGCATGCAACCAAGTAATTGCGAGGAGTCCCGTTGCTTTTTGACGGGACGACGAAGTTCCGCTCTATGTTCCGCTTTATGAATCCCGCCCGTGAGCGGAATCCTG
>JAPLFP010000320.1 GCA_026390585.1 Ignavibacteriales bacterium
TATATTTGGTCCAGATTCAGAAACGAGAAAAGTGGACTTCGAAGGTGAAAGAATGGCATGACTTCTCCACGTGGTCGTGGAAGGGTACAATAGGTGCGAGAGGGTGATGCAAGGTATACACGACGGCAGGCAAAATCAAGCTCCCGAAAAGTTCCGACAGGCCCGTAGGTAAAAGCACCAACGACTGTAGTAACCTAATTTGGTGAAGTATCTGGGAATGGTGATTCAACTTTTTGCCGAAAAGACGAGGTGTGATTGCAGAATCCCTCAGTAAAACAAAGAATCCTCGCCTACGTCAAGACTTCGGCGAGCAGGCCCACCGATTGACGCCGATGTATTTGATCGGGGCTTGTCCCGAGCGAGTGCCGATCTCCTTTATCGGCACGAGTCGAGGGACGGAGGCCCGATATGTCTTCTAAAGAAGAATTTGATACGAATGAACTACACTCGGGCAAAGCTAGAATTCATCTGAATCAGCGCAAAACGATCATCTTCTTCGTCTCTACGAATCCCCGTGCTGAGCTAGTCGAGGCATCTCCTGCCTGAAGCCGATAAAAGTAGATACCGCTCGGAACGTTCGCGTTCCATTGTATCGTGAAATATCCAGGATTAAGTTCCTGCGATACCAACGTTGTGAGTTCTCTTCCCAAGGCGTCGTACACCTTCAGGCTTACATAACTGCTCTTCGGCAATGCAAACTGGATGGTCGTAGCGGGATTGAATGGGTTAGGATAATTCTGTCTCAAGGCATATTCTGTTGGTACCGCACCGTCCAGTTGCTCAACAGCCGATGCAACGATCGTCGTGAAGGTCCTGACCGCGGAATAGCTGCTCGTCCCCGCGACATTTGTCGCGCTCACTCGCCAATAGTATGTCGTGTTGCTCTGTAAGGGACCCACCTGCCGATAGCTGTCAGTCACCATCGAATCATCGACGAGCTTACTGGCAAAGCTCGCACTTGTCGAGAGCTGCACTCTGTACCTTTCTGCTCCGAGGATGCCATTCCAGCTAAACATCGGGGTTAAGGACACTGCTCTAGCAGAGTCAGCCGGGACATTGAGCGCAGGGGTCTGTGGTCTTGTGACGGAAGCTCTCAGGTCCCAGAGACCTGCATAGGGTCCACCGTAGGCACCGAGATCATTGCGGATGGTGCCGCTCGCCGGGTAGAGAGCATAGCCGGGTCTTGCCGGATCAGGTGGGTCGTTGTACTTCTGATCGGGGTCCCCATTGTCAATGCAAGGAGAAGTCGACAACAAATGGAAATTGTGTCTCAGAGAGTCCGCAAAGAATGGAACTCCGTACACCGGATTGATTCCTGCCTTCTCGTTCGCGAAGTTCCGGAATGCATCGATCGAATTCCGATCAATCGTGACGATCCCCGATGGAGTCTCAGGCAGGACCGTAACGGTATAGGCCGCGTTACTGCTCAGGATATTGTTGCGCAACAGAATACTTCCGGCGCTGATGTTGGTGACAAGTACGCCTCCATCCAGCCACCCCGTGCTCGATGTGCCATTTCCATAAATAGTATTATTGACGATTTCCACGTTTCTTAGCACATGCTCACCGGATGGTCCATCAAATCCACTTATCCCCACCCCTGTCAAGTTATGATACGTAAGGTTGTTGTAGACTTTAAGAGTATCTATGTTCGTTCCGACGTTACCACCTATTTGGATTCCAATTTGATTTTCGTATGACTCATTCTGATTAACTTCGATATTGTGGATGGGATACTTCTGATTAGGCTCCCCACACCACCCTACCACGAGAAAACCCCAGAGACGGTTCCTGAACGCCTTGTTGTGATGTAGCTTGATCTTCTCAATCAGCCCCCCCTTCTCCGAGGTCACGGCAAAACCGTAGCTTGCATTGTCATGGCAGACATTGTCATAGATCTCAACATTGTACTGATGTTCTGTCCAAGCATCGATGTAGATGCCGCCCCGATCGAATTCATTGTAGACTTCATTCCCACTCACGATCCCGTTTGACGAGCCATACTTCACATCGATACCTTCCGTCATTCCGTCGTGGACAAGATTATTTCTTATCTCGAATATGTTCGTGGCGGAAAGAGAAATACATTCTTCTTCGTATCCGAGGCAGGCATGAACAACCTCATTCCCCTGAATGACTGCATTGTTGCAGCCGTGCACTTTTATTCCAGGAGAATAAGAGCTGTCTACGAAATTCTTCTCGATCGTTATGAAGCTGCTGGTCTCGACGTGAATACCAGTATTCGCCGCATTTGTCACTCTGAGTCCGGATATCTTGATGTACTTCAGTGACTCAATCCATATCATCCCGCCCCACCAGCCTGCAGGCGGAGTCATGCCCTTGCCTGTGATCGTCACTGAATCGCCGGGGTAGGATGTGAAAGTGATGGGAGCATCTGCCCTTCCCGAGTTCACAGGAACAAGACGCTCGCGGTAAATGCCCTGCTTGATGAAGACCGTGACGCCGGCGGTGGCCGCCGAACCAGCTTTGGCAAGTGTCTTCCAGGGAAGTGATTCTGTTCCCGGATTCGAGTCATTGCCTGTCGGTGAAACGTAGCACGCTGGTCCAAGTGGAATCGCAGCAACCGTGGTGAAACTCCTCACCGGCGACCAATCGCTCGTCGCTCCGACATTCTTCGCACACACTCGCCAATAGTACGTCGTCCCATATTGAAGAGGCCCGATTGCCTTCGTGGTGTCAACCAAAGACGTATCAGTCACAACCAGACTGGAAAACGTCGGCGTTAGAGACACCGCAAGCGAGTATTTCTGAGCTCTGGGCGATTTTTTCCAGCTCAGTATCGGATCGATTTGCACTTTCTTCATGTTGTCTGCTGGCGCCAGCAGCGTCGGAGGGGCAACCAACCACGCTGAAGCTTCAAATGCACCAATGTCATATGCCGCTCCCTGCGGCCGTGTTGTCCCATTGAAGTCATTCGTTACGGTGCTGAGGGTGATGCCTGCGTCAATACACGGAGAAGAGGCTTGCAGCGTTCGGTCGGAGTTCAGAAGCGGATCACTGTGGATGGAATTGGGATCCTGTTTCGTGCCAGCCTTGTAAGTTTCCCATTGGGTCGCATAGTCGTAGGTTATGTTGACGACTCCGATCCCCTCTTGAAGATCGATCCTCCCCAAAAGACCATTTGATTGGTACCAGCAATTGCGATCAAGCACCATCGTGTTGATGTCCTCTTTTCTCCACCATCGAACGCACTGATCTGCAGCGTCTGCAAAAATATTGTTCCGTATGTACACGTTCGCTGCCTGTGCCCACATGGGAAAGAACATCAAATGAGTGCCGTTCGGATCCGGTCTTTGAGAATGGCTCCACCCCCTCCCGGCATTCAGGCATGTGTTGTTCTCAAAGTAGATATCGTGCACCCTGGTAAGGTTTCCGCCTTCCCAAAATTCAAACGAATACTCGCTATTCTTGATGAGGTTGTTTCTGAAATAGATATTGTAGACCTCAAATCCGGCAGGGTCATCTCCCTGCGCGGTTACCGCGGCATCGTAGATCTGATCGAACGTACATCGCTCCACGATATTATCGTGAGCACCGTTCCAAAACTGCACTCCGTTCCCCAAGCGGACTGTCTGGCTGCCGCCATATTGATCTGCGCCTCCGATATACGAAACGTCACAGTTCCTTACGATTGTGTGATGAGTATTGGTTCCCGCAAATCCGAAGGTTCCATACCGCAGATCCAAATTCTCGCAGACGACATAGCTAATGTTGTTCACGTTTATGCCGACGAGATTCAATCCAAGCTCGATATGTGAATAGGGAGTTCCAGGATTGATCCCAGAGTACATCTCGAGCACATCGTTATCTTCATCATACCAGAACTTCCCTTGGGCATTCAGGTCGGACCTTTCCCACACCTTAACGCCGCATGCCTGTTCGTTATTGAAAATGAGGTTGCCAACATCAACATTGAGAGGCTCGGGATTCGCATCACACCCTTTGAAACTCATTGCATCGATGAAGAGGGTGTCGCCATTGGGCATCACACTACCAAGAAAAAATGTGATCCGGCTGTCGCTCGCTGTGGTGTCTCCATGGAAATAGATCTCGTAGGAAGTCCATTGAGTGGTGATTAGTACGGGAGGAGAAACAGACGACGAGTATTTCGCCCAAGGAGGACCATACTGTTGGAGCGTTATCTTGTTTTCGGGCATTGCAAACGATCGCGTTGCTTTTGCCATGAATGAGAGACGATACCAAGCCAGCGCTCGTATTGACCCGGCGTGCGTAAAGAGCTGTATGTCTGAGTTCCACGGATTGGAGCCATTTCCCTGATTGATGCAAATCAACCTGGCACCGCCAGGTGCAGTAAAGTACTCACCCGTCACAGTTGTCCTTAAAAGGGTGGTTGAAGCCCCGGTAGCAGGGTCATCGTATTTTTCCCAGGCAGAGAGGTCGCTTGAAAAATCGGGATTTGGCAGAAGCTCGGTACCAACAAGATTCACGGAATGGTACTTTGTCCTCCAAATGTTTCCCCCTTGATTCGTCCAGTCTGAAGGGGAACTCCTATCGTAGGCGCCCAGCAACTTCGGCTTGTTCCCGCTTCCATAAGCACTGTAGGTGACGTACCCGGAGGGCGATCCACTGGATGGCACCAGGCTTCCCCTGAACGCTTCTCCTCTCTTGAACAGAATGGAATCACCCGGAGCAGACTTTGAGGCGTTGACCTTGTCAATTGTTTTCCACGCTGCTGAAGGTGACAAGCCGCTGTTCGCATCCGACCCGCCGGTAGCATCCACATAGTACTTCTTAACCTGGGCATCTGAAACAAGAGCCCAAGCAACCAGAAGCAGGGCGAATGTAAAAACAGTTCTGTTTATCATGGGATTATTCCCCTAGGCTTGATCTCCGCGGTGGGCACGGTGTCTGGCTGTAAAGCTACCACTGCCAAGAATCAATTGCAAACGATGGGGGCTTCGAGGGAAAAGATGGGGTATGTTTGAATAATTCCTCATTAGAACAAAGAATCCTCGCCTAGCTCAAGACTTCGGCGAGCAGGCCCACCGATTAACCCCGATTGCTTTTTGATCGGGCCTTGTCCCATGAGCCGAATCCTTAGACAAGCCCTTCGGCGGGCTCAGGGCGTTGCTCAGGATTCGACCCTGAGGAAGCTCGAAGAGTCGAAGGCGAAACGGGATCTTCACCGATGAGTCCGCCCGGCCTTGTCAGAACAATATGGGCGGACGGGCCTGCCCCACTGACATCGGTCAGGCGGGGATTCTTCTTTAGAGCTTGCGCGTTTTCTGCGTCTCCCGCTCTTGTCCCGCTCTCAAGGATCCCGCCACCGAGCGGGATCCAAAAGCGGGAGATTCCGCTTCTTGGCGGGATTCAGAGAGCGGAACCGCTGCTTTTGAGCGGGATAGCCTGTCCTGAGCGAGTGCCGATGTTTTTGATCGGCACGAGTCGAACCCTTCGATGCACTCAGGGTTCGATCCTGAGCGAACCACACAGCATCACCCCAGCGTGAGTCGAAGGATCGAAGGACGGGGACCCCGACTACGCTTCGCTTCGTCGGGGTAAACAGGACGACAAATCCCGACTAAATACTACCAAAACAAAACGCCCCCAAGAGCGGGGGCGCTTTGTTTTGTAGCGGGGGCTCAGACCTGGCTTCCCGTCAGGAGGTGGTACCTGCATACTATTTGTGACCAGGATTCCATGGTGTCATAGTAGTTGGTCAACGAAGGAATCGCGCACCAGTTGCCGGTCATATTCTCTTTCTCCCGGATGCGGCAATAATCTCCCTCAAGCAGCACTTCGTGCAAAATACCCAGGTGCACCTTGCCCACATCTGTGGTGTCATCGTTGATGATTCCCACATACTTCACCAGTGACGGGCCGGTGATGACCATCTCTTCGTCCAACTCCCGCGCGAGGGCGGCACGTATCACATCTGAACTTTCGTCGACCGATTCCGAAATGTGGCCACCCAGTCCGATGGAATAAAGATCGTGCAATCTCGCCTCTGCCTGACGTTTGGATCTCTTCACAAGATACACCTGGTCACCAAATCGGATGATTGCATACGGGATGATCTGCTTCAAGCTGTTATCTGTCTCCGCCGGGGCTCTGTCAACAAGTTGATGATGTCCGCGAATCATTGCTGCTAATTCCTCATAGGGAATCGTCGTCTCCAGCGAATGGGCGCTCTTGAGTTTTGGAACGATGACCTGAGATGGGATGACAAGTATCCGCTCGTTTGGAATCATGATATGGCTCTCTCCGGTTTTGGTGAATGCTCGACTTGCTTGGGCTAAGGGTGCTGTTGGCGCAATGACAACAGAAGCTATGTAAAACATGGCTGGGTGCTGACAGAGCTTTCCGAGGAGAAAGAGGCCGGCCCCCTCAACAGGCATTTGCTGCAGAAATATAATCAATCAACCTGAAATTGTCTCCTCGAAGGGCGGGGGGGCCCGCTCCAAAAACGAGCGGGGAAGCAGGATCCCTCGTCTCGCACTCGGTGTATTCCAGTAGCTCGCTCGGGATTTCGGCTGGCAGGCAGGATCCCGTCTAGCAGTCTGTTGAAAAACTAAGATTCAAGGAACCTTTTGTCCGATGGTACGTTAGTATGAGAGATCAGTCACCATCGGAGAAACAAAACATGCGCGGCAACAAACGACAGCAAGATGCAATGTTCACCTATGTCTCACT
>JAPLFP010000291.1 GCA_026390585.1 Ignavibacteriales bacterium
TCTCGTATCAGGTGAGATAACCGAACGGGAGATTGATGGTGCCTTCATTTTCATCGGGTATGTGCCGAATACTGAAGGGTTCGTTGACAAGATCCAGTTGAATTCGGCGGGTGAGGTGGTGGTCAACTCGTTGCTCGAGACCAATCTTACGGGTGTGTTTGCGGCCGGTGATTCGATCCAAAAGAAGTATCGTCAGGTCACAACAGCGGTTGCTGATGGGACCGTCGCTGCTCTCGCGGCTATAGAATATCTGCGCAAGTTCGATCTCCAAGATCATGCTGTTCATGAGGAATCAGTGCTCACCGTTGAATAGCAGCGTGACCTCATTGCATTAGCTGCCATCCCGGCTCCATTCCAGCCATTCCCAAATCCGGCATTCTGTCAACTGTGACGATTGCTGTGATCCGATTTCCCAACAGCAAGAAGAGAAACCTGATTTGTCATCGAAAGTCCATAAAAATTAAGGATTTATGGATGGCATCATACTTGTATTTATAAATATAGGTATGAAAAACAATGACTACAACGAAACACCCCTACACTCGATAGGGACTGTCGCGCGGATGCTCGGGGTCTCAGTGCAAACGCTTCGGATGTACGAGCGACGGGGTCTCATCCTCGCACAAAAAAGTGCAGGGAATCAGCGGCTCTATTCACAATCGGACATCGAGCGGTTGAAATGCATCCGCACTGCAATTAGCAACCACAAGATCTCCATTGAGGGCATTCGCCGCATACAATCCATGGTCCCCTGTTGGGAGAATGTGCAGTGCCCAATGGAACAAAGAGTGGAGTGTCCTGCCTATACAGCGTTCGATGCCGGTTGCTGGACATATAAACACAAGACGAATGTATGTGCGGGTCGCGATTGCCTTCACTGCAAAGTGTATTTGCTCTCTGGTGACTGCGGACAAATCAAGTCATTGGTGCACCATCAACCTGCCCCCTTGTCTGACACGACAGATGTTCTGCAAAAAGGAAAATAAAGGATGAAACGGATATTCTTTGGGCTCATGGTTTTTGGAATGGTCCTCGGGATGATCATGCTTGCCCTTCACGGAAAAAGCACCGAGAGCACACCGCTTGCAAAGCTAAATGAACAGTATGCCAAGAAAACGAAGGCTTCTGTTGACCATTCGATGTTTCAACAATTGAAGAAACGATTCACGAAGCCGCAAGAGGTGACCGCCGCGTGCATCTCGTGCCACAATGGTCGACATACAGAAGTGATGCAATCGACCCATTGGAACTGGGAACGAACGGAATACATCGCCGGCAAGGGCATACGCGCAATCGGAAAACGAAACGTACTGAACAACTATTGCATTGGTATCTCCGGAAATCAGCAAAGCTGCAACCGGTGCCATATCGGTTACGGGTATTCCGACGCGTCGTTCAACTTCAGTGATTCTCTGAACGTCGACTGTCTAGCGTGTCATGACAACAGCGCAACATATGTGAAAGCGATTGACGGAGCCGGAATGCCGGACAAATCAGTCGACCTCAATTTCGTCGCCCAACGTGTTGGCAAGCCTGACCGCACAAACTGCGGCACGTGTCATTTCTTTGGCGGCGGAGGGAACAATGTGAAACACGGCGATCTTGAGCAGGCGCTCTTTGACCCGACCCGCGATGTCGATGTCCATATGGCTTCGGCAGGACCCGACATGCAATGCGTCGATTGCCATACGGCACAGAAGCACCAGATGCTTGGAAAAATGTATTCAGTCTCTTCGATGAATCGCAACCGGGTTGAATGCGAACACTGCCATTCAGCAATGCCTCATGCAGACGATGTGCTCAACGAGCACACCTACAAGGTCGCTTGCCAAACGTGCCACATTCCGATCTACGCAA
Source organism: Ignavibacteriales bacterium (assembly GCA_026390585.1). Lineage (GTDB taxonomy): Bacteria > Bacteroidota > Ignavibacteria > UBA10030 > UBA10030 > UBA9647. Next base: position 1,858 of record JAPLFP010000291.1, read on the forward strand.
AGGTGAACCCGACAAAACTGAACTGGGACTGGTCGACCGCCGGAAAATTGAAAAACGGAGAACCGTATGAGGAGAAAGACTCGAGTGGAACTGATATCTATATGTCCATCAAGGGTTCGTTTGTATGGGGAAAACAGCTAAAGCCAGACTATATATGGTTCAACGGAACCGCATCGCACTATCTGCTTGGGGACACACTCGATCCTTCAAAAGTGCTCGAGATCAACACGCTGTATGGAAGCTATGACGATCCTGACTCCAAGATCTACCCTGTGAAAATCCATCGTGCAAAACAAATCTACGATGCTGAAAACAAATATCTCATTCAGCCAAAGCTTGTTGAGGTGAAAGCGGGAGATGGGGGATTTTGGAAAGAATTCAACTGGGAGCGGGCAGATGAAGAAGGCATGAAACAAGTCCATCTCCCGTACAGTGGTCAGTATGGCTTTGTCGAGACAGAGATGTATTGGCCGATCAACCACATGGTCTCTCTAAAAGAACAGTCAGTTCAATGCGCTGAATGTCACACGCGCGAGAACGGACGTCTTGCTCGTGTCGGCGGATTCTATATGCCGGGCAGAGATTATAGCACAATCGTCGATCGATTGGGTGTAGGGGTTCTGATCCTCACGCTGATTGGAGTCATCCTCCACGGAACGGCAAGGGTTGTGGTGTATCGGAAGAGAAAGGATGTGAAGTAGCATGAAAAGAGAATATGTGTACAGAGCGTTCGAACGATTCTGGCACTGGATGCAGGCAATGCTAATCCTGTTCCTCGGCATCACAGGATTTGAGATCCACGGATCGATACGGTTTTTCGGGTACGACCAGGCGGTACGATATCATAACACTGCCGCCATCAGTTTTCTGATCTTGATCGTCTTCGCGATCTTCTGGCATTTCACGACAGGGGAATGGCGTCAATATCTACCAACGTGGAAAAACCTGCGCGCTCAAGCTGAGTACTATGTCTTCGGCATCTTCCGCAATGCTCCGCATCCCACGAAGAAAACCGTACTGAGCAAGCTCAATCCGCTGCAGAAGCTTGTGTATGCGGGACTCAAGGCGCTCGTGATTCCTGTGATGGTGGTTTCCGGGCTGCTGTACATGTTCTATCGCTATCCTCATCGGTACGAGGTGCTTGGGTTGAACGTCGGAGGCCTGGAAGTGATTGCTGTGGTTCACACGATAGGGGCGTTCCTTCTTGTGTCGTTCTTTGTGGCTCACCTGTATCTCATCACAACCGGTCGCACGGTGACCTCAAACTTGAAGGCAATGATTACTGGATACGAGGAACTGCCGGAGGAGTCGGACGAAAAGAAATCAAGCGTTGAAGCAAATGAACCCGTTCTCACAAAGTGAGCGATGATTATGAATACGAAATACATGAATCCTTACCTCGCAGGCTTTCTCCTCGGCCTGGTACTGTTAGCGACCATTTTCATCACCGGAAGGGGACTTGGAGCAAGCGGCGCCATCAAAAGCATCGTTGTTGCGACAGTTGACGGTATCGCATCGAAACACGCAGAAGGATCGCATTTCTATGGGACGTATGTCGGGCCGGGTAAAGACAACCCTATGAAATCGTGGCTGGTGTTTGAAGTCTTCGGGGTTCTTATCGGTGGGTTTGTCTCAGGGCTGGCTTCCGATCGGATGAAGTTTGTGACCGAAGCGGGGCCGAGAATTCGACCAAAGCTCCGATGGTTGTTTGCCGCCATTGGCGGAGCGCTTTTCGGGATTGGTGCACAGTTCGCCCGCGGGTGTACCAGTGGTGCTGCGCTCAGCGGCATGGCAGTGCTCTCCACTGCGGGATTCATTACAATGATTGCGATTTTTGGCACGGGCTATGCGTTTGCATACTTCGCCCGAAAGTTGTGGATCTAAGAGAAACCAAGAAGGTGATTTCATGGGACCATTCGTACCTGAATTGATATCGGATCAACTAAATCTCGTGGTAGCTCTTGTATTGGGGATTGCCTTCGGTGCTGTCCTGGAGCAAGCAGGATTTTCATCGTCCCGGCGACTCGCCGGCGTGTTTTACGGCTATGACTTCACGGTTCTCCGTGTGTTCTTTACGGCGACAGTGACTGCAATGAGCGGCGTTCTGCTGTTGGGATATTTCGGACTGCTGGATACCGAAGCGATTTTTGTCAACCCGACGTGGTTGGTTCCTGCGATCGTGGGCGGAATCATCATGGGAATCGGATTCGTACTTGGCGGCTATTGTCCGGGGACAAGTGTTTGTGCCGCAGCTATCGGCAAAATCGATGCAATGTTCTTCATTGGCGGGGGCCTTCTCGGAGTATTCGCGTTTGGAGAGCTCTTCTCACTTTATGGTAACTTCTATGATTCGACATCCCTCGGCTCCATTAAGGTGTTTGATTCGCTTGGCATGTCTCAGGGGTTGTTCGCATTCCTGCTCATTGCTATGGCTGTAGGAGCATTTGCGGTGACGACGGTAATCGAAAAACGGGTGAACAGAAGTTCGGCTCCATCCCTTGAATTCAAATCGCGGAGTCATTTCGCCGCAGGAGCCGGTATTTTGGCCCTTGGCGTGCTCTTTATTGTCTTGCCAGACAGAAAGACCCACCTCATCAACAAAGTCTCCGACCCCAAGTATGCCACCTCGCATCCTGTTACGGTGATGGATGCCGACGAGCTGGCCTTCCGCATCGTCGATCGTGAGCCGAACATTCGGATTATTGACCTCCGTTCCGTCGATACGACAATGAGTCGTTCGCTGCCTGGTGCGGAAAACATTACGGTCCGGGACCTGTTCGGAAAGGATTGGGTCCCCATATTGTCACGAAGGCACGTCAAGAAAGTTCTGGTTGGCAATGATGAGGCGCAAGAGCGCACTGCCTATCTGCTATTGCAGGAACTGGGCTATGAGAACCTCGCCGTGCTGCAGGGAGGGTTTCAAACATTCGACAAGACCATCCTCTCACCCGGATCGTTCATTCCTACGGGAAGCAGATGGGATGCAGATGTTAAGGCTTTCCGGGAGAAGGCCCGTGAAAATATCCTCAAGCTGATAGCGGAGAACAAGAGCAAAGGGTCGAAAGAGCCGAAGAAAACAAAAAAGGTTCAGGGAGGATGCTGATGTTCGCCGAGATGTCGCAGAGCAACTTGCCACTGGGGCTTCCTCATGTCTGAAAACAAGGACCATTGGTACGATGGCCGTTTTTATGATCTTGTGATTGCGCCAAACCAGGACACGATATTCGCGCAGGTGAGAGGCATTATCTGGAATGGCTCGACAGTGTTAGACGTTGGCTGCGGGACTGGCCGTCTGGCGTTCCAGCTTGCGGACAAATGCAAAAAGGTTGATGGTGTTGACCTTTCGAAGAGAAACATTGATGTCGCAAACGGCAAGCTTGCCGGACACCATGTTCA
>JAPLFP010000378.1 GCA_026390585.1 Ignavibacteriales bacterium
GCGGAGGAAGCGGAAAAAGACCTCGGGACTCTCGATCGGGCAGCTATTGAAGTTGTAGCTGCATGGTGGCTGAAGTGGTACATGAAAGCCGGACATAAACGTCTTGGCCGGATCATGGTAAAAGTCGCAAAGAGCAAGTAAAGTCTTCACCGTCACATTTCTTATGACTGCAACCCTTCTCCAGTTGACAGAGAAACTCGTGAATCTACCTCATAGTCCAACGAGTGAGACCTGATCAAGGTTTCTCATTCCCATGACCATCGTGTCCACAAATCTTGCGCTGGCAACCCATCTTATGGATGAAGCATAGTCTGTCACCAGCGGCGGGGCCGAAGTCCCGAGGGAGTGGTCCCTTTCGATTCCCAGAAGTTGTCCGGATTGGTGCAGGCATCCAGATCTGAACCCTGATTTGTGTGCGTTGTTGCCTTGTTGACAGATGCGCGGTATTGACACGGGCTGAGTGTCATGCTGACGGACAGGTGTTGTCAGATTGCTTGTTTTCAGTTAACAAAGTTGAGTTCCATTGGAAATCTCTTTCCACTGGAGGAGTTGTCGTCGTCGTGCGCGCTAGAAGAATCGCTAGAACTTCTCGGGGAAACGTTTTGGTTCCTTCTTTTTCATGTATTCCAAGACTACCTTTTCCGGCCTGGTGGACAGTGGACGCTATACGCAATGAAAGTATCCCTTCCGGTGTTGTTTGTTTGGTGTTTGATTTTGGGTGGAGAGAAGACAACCATTCCAGGTTCTGCCATGAATTTCTCGTCGCCTATCAAGAATTCAGCACGACCTTCTGTAACTATCCAAGACTCTTCGCCATCATGGCAATGCAAATCGCTTTGCACACCCGGTGTGCCCTAAGTGTGTGTGCACACCACGCGACCCGCACACGAAATCAAGTGCTCGAGTCACGACGCTCGGACGGAGAAGAGCAGCAAAGACGCACAGTGCCTTCATTTCTTTCCGTAGATGATGCGTATTCTCCCGACCATGAAAGGGAGCCTCAGCGCTTTCGGTATGAATTCCGAATCGCTCGTGTCCGCAAACGCCATCTCTTTGATGCCCCAGCTCTTGATCATCGCCACGAGATCATCGACCTTACCAAAGTGCCTTTTCAGAAGGAACAGATCTTGGAAGGCAAACACGCCTCCTCTCTTGACCACTCGCAAGGCTTCCTTGATGAGCTCTCTCTTGTCTTTGACATCGCCTACTTCGTGAAACACAAGGTTGCTGACGGCTGCGTCGAAGTACTCGTCTTCAAATGGCAGCGCGGCCGCGCTCGCCTTTTGGAAATTCATACGGCCAGCGACGCCTTCGATCTCCGCATTCCTCTCGCAGACCGCTTTCGAGTATTCCCACATGCCGCCCCAGTAGTCAATCCCGGTCACCTGAGCGCTGGGATATCGCTTCGCCAGTTCGATTGCCAGTGGAGCGTTTCCACACCCGATGTCGAGCACTTTGCCTTCCCCATCCCAGTCTAGGTGTTCAACGACTAGGTTGCGAATCGGGGCCTGCAAGTTTCCCCCTCGCTGTGAGAACATGTGGCGTGCATACGCAAAATACGCGAATGACAGGAGAAATGGAATCGTTCCGACGACGAATATGGGGAACACAGACGATAGCACGAAGAATGAAATACTCATCGCGATCGAGCCGTAGATCAATTTGGTGGATACCCAATTGCCGTACTCGGGTTCCGCCGTTTGCCTGACGCTCATGGTTCTCGTCTCGTTGGTTGTGAATATCGACGTGGAATCTTAGGGGGCTAAGATGGGTGCGCCCAATAGAGGTTGTGAAGACGATAGCTTCTCAAC
>JAPLFP010000310.1 GCA_026390585.1 Ignavibacteriales bacterium
GGGATCCTTCTGCCAAACTGGTTGGAATTCGCTCTTCGCTCAATATACTGGTAGGTCAATCGTGAGATGTCCGTGATAATCCGCGGACCGTCCGACTCCTGTGACAATAGTTTCGTCATCACGCAGATGACATACGGAGTCTTCGGCAGATAGACAATTCCTACGTCGCATCGAACTCCCTCTACGTCACCTTCCTTGTTCGCAATGGTAATGTCTGCCGGAACTCCCGCTCTGATCGGACCTTTCTTCGGTTTCTGGAGAATCAACAGCATATCATCGCTTGATTTCTTGTTGACAAGTTCTCCGCGATACAGTTTCTCGAGAATCATCAAGACTTCTTTCGGTGTCCCGATGTTCTCTCGTCCCTCAGCAGCCGCCTTCACGTCCATCATCATCCGCTGCAATCTGGTTTTGACCGCACCTTGCGATTGAAGGAGCTTGTTGACATTCTCCATACCCACTTGCTTGATGAGAAAGTTCGTAGCGGTGTTGTCGCTGAGCACGATCATCAAAATAGCGTAATCTCGAATGCTCATTGAGACGCTTGACTCACCCAGTTCGTTCAGGACACCACTACCTCCGACACGGACTGCGGAGGGGAGCGGAACCACGTCACTCAAGCGAATTTTGCCCTGCTCTGCCTGATGAAAGAGTTCAGCCAGAATGTGAATCTTGATCGAGCTTGCCTGAGGAAACACCACATTCTCATTGATGAAGATCTTCTCCCCCGTCACCAGGTTCTTGATCGCAATACCTACCACGGCATCTGAGGTCTCGGCGATACTGCGCAACTTCTGGGCGAATTGCCCTTTCAACGGATCATCGGCAGAATGAGCCAACGATCCCCAGATGAGAATCGTCAGAACAAAAAGCATGCAGCCCCGCGGAGTTCGCATTCTCCCGGGATCCTTTGTCATTTTCTGTGAGTCCATAAGCCTCCCTTGACTTTTTCAACCTCACGTTTGAAGTCGTCAAACGATTGCTGGCCAACGTGAAAAAAACGTTCCTTCCCACGCGAATCATAGATGAGAGATACGGGAAGTGCGCCGCTCCAGGATCGATTCACAGCATTGATGAAATCCTCCTGATGCTCAAATTGTGCGACATAGACGCGGAAAGGGACATTTGTCTTCCTCACAAAAGGGATGATTTTTGTGTCGACCTCGTCCGGATAGTCAGCGCTGATCGCCACAACTTTGACCGCCGCCGTATCGTAGGTCTGCGACAGTTTCGTCAGATCGGGAAATTCCGCGACGCACGGTTCACACCATGTAGCCCAGATGTTCAAAAGAAGGATCTTGCCGCTTCTCTCCCCGATCAACCTTTTCAAACTTGCCTGGTCAATCGGCTCCACCGAAAGCCCAACCTTTGTAGAGCTCTCGGCCTGATCTTTTTCCTCCCACGCACCCTTGTCATTCGTGCCGCGACACGCGGTGCCCATGAACACGGCAAGGAGAACTACTATCAGAGAAGGGGTTTTCCCCATCACTTGATTCGTTTGATTGAGCATCCGAAGGCTTTCGTCTCTGTGACTTCCACAGTTTTGCCGGCAAGAATCCGATCCAGTGCAGTGCGCAAGTCTTTCGATGTCACACGGTTCTCACGGGATGAATCATCAATTCTGCCGTGATAGAGAACTTCCCGTTTGGAATTCAGAACATAGATTTCCGGGGTCACCGAAGCCTCAAGCTTATCAGCGATGACGTTGTTCCAGTCTTTCAAAACCACGAATTCGAATCCATGTTCCTTCGAATGATTCCGGACTTCTTCAACATTTTCCTGTTTGTTTGAATTGATAGCGATGAACGACACGCCTTTCGAAGCATAATCCTTGTACAGCTCGACCATTCTTCCATTGTAGCTGTTCGAAATAGGACACTGCGTCGCGACAAACATCAATACAACCGCTTTCGAGGAGCTGTAGTCGACCAGTGAGTGTTTTTCGCCCTTGCAGTCTTCAAGCGTAAAATCGCCTACCGTTTTCTTCGGTTCATCTGCATGGAGAATCGAAGAAATCAGCACAGCCGCCGTGAAGATGATCAATATTTGTCTGGCCATAGCCCGTTCCTTTCGTTGAATAGAGGATCTGTTGCCTGGGAATACGGTAGTCCCGTTCCTGTAGAATTCAACGGTAGAGCAAGCCGACTGGTTCCCGTTTCACATCATTTGCCAAGGCGTCAATCACTTGTTTTTGGCATACTTATCAGCCCATTCGAACATCTCTGCCAGCACGTGCAAGACCGATTCTCGGGCTGAGTATCCGTGACTCTCGAATGGAAGAACAACATAGCGCACGGTACCGCCATTCCCTTTGATGGCCTGGAAGAGTCGTTCCGACTGAATGGGATGAGTTCCAGAATTGTTATCGGCTTCCCCATGAATCAACAACAGCGGTTTCTTGATCTTGTCGGCATAGGTGAAGGGGGAAACCTTCATATAGAGTTCCGGCGCTTCCCAGAACGATCGCCGCTCACTCTGGAAACCGAAGGGAGTGAGAGTCCGGTTGTACGCTCCGCTGCGGGCAATTCCCGCCGCGAACAGATCGGAGTGAGCGAGCAAGTTAGCAGTCATGAAAGCACCATAGCTATGTCCAGACACCACAACGCGTTTTCTATCTGCAACTCCCATCGAGTCGAGCTTGTCAATCGCTGCCTTCGCCGCAGCGACAATTTGTTCGACGAACGTATTGTTCATCGTTTCTGCATCGCCGACGACGGGCATCGTTGCATCCATGAGCACAGCGTACCCTTGCGTGACGAAAAAGAGCGGCGACGCTCCCCGGAAAAATGTGAACGCATTCGGAGAGCCACGAACCTGGCCTGCGGTTCCTGCATCTGAATATTCCATTGGATAAGCCCAGATGAGAACCGGAAGTCGGGTCCCCTGCTTGTATCCGGGAGGCAAGTACAGTGTGCCCGACAACACCACACCGTCGGGTCGGCTGTATTTGACTAACTCCTTCTTCATCCCTGTCAATTGCGGTGCAGGATCCTTGAATTCGGTCAGAGCCTTCCTGACGTTGGTCTTCAGTTCCGTGATGAAGTAGTTTGGAACAGCAGTTTTCGACTCACAACGCACAATGGCCGTCGCCCGGGAACTCTTGACGAACGCGACAATACGATCAAGACTGTTATCTCCCGAAGTGTAAAGTCTCTCCTTCTTCAGGCTCGTCACATCGAACTTATCGAGAAACGGCCTGTCGCCCTTGTCGGAGGATCCGTTCCCCATCAGATAAATCCAATCTCCATCCTGAAGGATAACGCGCTCACCATCTGACCGCGTCTCGTAGACCGGCCGACCTGGATCATTGTAGGCGTCATTGATGCTAAGGTCAAAGAGCACCTTACGTGCAGTGGGATTCGAGAGATCGAGGAGCGTCGAAGTCCTCCACCGCCGATCGCGATCGATCTCTGTTAGAACCGCCTGATCGGGGTTTCCGGTCCACCCAAATCCGCCAAAGCGATATTGG
>JAPLFP010000018.1 GCA_026390585.1 Ignavibacteriales bacterium
GGTGGCGCCGTCAACTTCACCGAAACACACAAGCGCCGCCTGATCGACAGCGATCAACGTGTCGATGAGCCTCTGCCTCACTTGCTTGCGAAGCGATGGCACGATGAAATTCTTCGAAGAGATCCCTCCGCTGACTATCTGAAGAGAATGATCTACCTTGAGTTCAAGAGTCGGTTGCCCGAGCTTCTCCTGATGCGCGTCGACAAGGTTTCAATGGCAACTTCCGTTGAAGCTCGTGTCCCCTTCCTCGATCATCGCATGGTCGAATACTCCATGACCATCCCGCAGGAATTCAAGATTAAGAACGGCGAGACAAAATATATCCTCAAGAAGGCCGTGGAGGGAATCGTCCCGAAGAACATTATCTATAGAAAGAAACAGGGCTTTGCGGCCCCCGTCAGTGAATGGCTGCGGAATGAATGGTCGGGATTCGCAGAGAGTCGAATTCTGGGATCGACGCTCGTTCGGCAGGGGACGCTGCGGCCGGATTTCATCAAAGCCATGCTCAATGGCCATAAGGAACGTCGGATCGACGCCGGCCAGAACATCTGGAACCTGCTCAACCTTGCCCTGTGGTATGATTACTGGATTGAAGGAAAAGATGTGTAAATTATGACCACGCACGCCTGCGGGGCGTGCCTCCGATCTGAGGTGATTTCGAAAGGGATGCATTATGAAGAATCATATCCTGGCGGTCGCCCTCTTGATCTGTGCGAGCAGTATGCACTGTGGACAAATCGGCGCAAGCGGCACTTCTCAAGAACCATGGCAAAAGAATGGATCTGTGAGGGTGGTCATTCAACAGAACAACCTTCCGAGCGGTGTTCGTATCATCGAGGCAAGATTGGAGCGACCCGGCCTGCGACCCTTAACTCAGTCTCGCGAGATTCAGCGGGGTGCTGAAGCACAGAGTTTGCGATTCGACCAGGTCCCTGTCGGATCATGGTCTTTGTCTGTTCAGGCATTGAACAGGTCGGGTGTCATATTGTATAGAGGTGAATCCACCGTATCAGTGGTTGGGTCGCAGATTGCCGAAGCCTCAGTCTTGATGCGCCGCGTGACTTCTGGCAGTGTCGAGGTGAGTCTTCTCTGGGGGAAAAATACTGTCAAATGGCAAATGCACCCAGGAAACCCTGTGTTGATGCAAACACCGGATTCGTGGGATTCTGATCATTACTACGTACACGATCCTGTGGTCTTAAAGGTCAATGGTGTGTATCATATGTGGTACAGCAGCGGAATCAACGGGTCAGTAAGTGGGAACGGGGAGGACACTTTTTGGATCGCCTATGCCACTTCGCCGGATGGCATCAACTGGACCAAGTACGGAACAGTAGTCAACCCCGGACCGCCCGGAAGCTGGATGGATATGGGCCCTGACAGCCCCTCTGTAATCTATGATGGCGGGATATTCAAGATGTGGTTTTCCGGCGCCAAGCATCCCCGGATGTACATGAACGGGATAGGATATGCGACCTCGACCGATGGCAAGACTTGGGATGTGGACCCACGGCCGGTCGTGTCCTCATCTATCGGGAGGACCTGGAATCCCACCGTTGTCAAAAAGGGTGATCTCTACTATCTCTACACAGGTGTTACAAGTTCTATGACGGAGTACTCGTACGATATCGTTCTGTTGACGTCTGCGGACGGAAGGAATTGGTTGAACCGCGGCAAGGTACTAGCAGCGCGGCAGGAAGTGTCTTGGGAGAGCGCGGGGATTTCTCCCTGCGAAGTGATTTATGATGAAAACCGTTTCAAGATGTTCTACACAGGATTCGTGGGACACACGTGTTCCATTGGCTATGCAGAATCCGTAGAAGGCCTGAACTGGTTCAACACGAGCGATCTTCCAACACTTGACATATCTGACACGTCTCCATGGACATTAAGCGCAGTCGGAACTCCAGCCGTCATCAGAGACGATGGCAAACTCAAGATGTGGTTCTCGGGACTTACCGATCGTTCCCACGGGTACCATATCGGCTACGCTGAGCAGACAAAATGATGCAAGATCAAGATGAAATTCTGAAGCAACAGGTTCGTGAGTACTGGGACGCCCATCCCTGTGGGACGCAGTTCACACATCTGGAGTGGGGATCCAAACAGTTTTTCGACGAGGTCGAACGGTTTCGGTACGACACGCAACCGT
>JAPLFP010000062.1 GCA_026390585.1 Ignavibacteriales bacterium
GCTTCCCCGCGGAAGATCATGCGTGTAAAATCGAAAGCGCTCGCAAGAAGTCCCGGACTGGAATGTTCCATTTCGAATTCAGCCGAATTCTGTGTGACGAGGCCGAACGGCACCTCTTCATCACCAAAGCGGAGAACCGCCTTGATGTCTCTCATCGTTCCTTCTGCAATTGGAGGGATTGGGCGAAACGCCTTACTCCGTTCGAAGAGGCTGAAGTTGGTTGTGTTCGCCGCCAACCGTTGATCCTCATTCCGATACTCAAGTTGAAGCGAGAGGCGGCTGAGAGGGCGCGCCTGGAATGTGCCACGCCAGCCATTCGCGTAGAAATAGTCCCGGTAGTCGCTCTTGTTCACAACCGCAGCCAACGCAATCACGAAAGGATCGTAGTACTCCTCGTCGGGAATATTAGAGAATCCCCGGTATCCTTCAAGTTCAATTCTGAAATGCCGGCCTCCATCGAGGTTCCTTGCAACCCCGAGGGAGTATTTTCCTCGCTTGTCCGAGAATCCGTAACCTGCCGACCCGAAGAATGTTGCTCCGCCAATAATGCTGTCTCGAGAGCCTTTAAGTCCCAGGAACAATCCCTCTGCCCTGTTGTACCGGATTCTTCCGTAGCCAAGAGTGTTGAAAAGAGGGGACGTGAGTCCGGCGAGTGGACCGGATGGCTTGAACTGCTTGGCGAGCGTTTGTGTGCTGTCGAGGACTTTGTAGGCCTTCTGTTCTTCCTGCGTCAGCGGTATCACGTCGTGCTGTGCCCAGAACAGTGAATCGAATTTCTGAGCATTCGACAATTCGATCCTGTGCGGCCTCTTGAACACCGAATCCGGAAGCTGCCGATTGATCTTGAAATCGTAGATCACCGACGCCTGATCTACTGCGATGCGGGGAAACGAGATACCCGCGAATCCAACCTCAATCACTCCGCTGAGCCCGATGTCCATTGGCATCCAATAGCGGTTTTCATAGAATCCGAACTGTTGCGTGTAACGAAGATCGAATCGTGAGACAAATGGAATCGTATAGGCTTCACACGCACACCACTCGACAGATTCTCCGATTTCCTTTGCTGCCGGATGACTTCCCGAAGAGTGTCCCCCTGTCGCCAGTATCCCGTCGTATATGACTCCGTAATCGCCGAGATGGCCGAATCGAACCGCATAACTAGTCGCGTGAAAGCTTCGAATTCATAAGAACGGAGATTTGCCGTCCATTCCTTTTTGCGCCGTATGACCTCCCGCATGATTGCGATCGCAGGGTCTTCGTTGGTCACGAGGACTTCCGACATTAGAATTGCAGAGGGTTGGAGGCGCGGGCTGTATTCGATGGCTTGCTCTAGCGAGACGTGCAGCGTGTCAGATCGATACCCGATGAAACTGTAGACGACGGTGAAGCGTTCCTTTTCGAGGGCGAGCCGGTACACTCCCATCGAATTTGCGATAGTCCCCTTCGCCGTCCCCAAGACGCGAATATTCGCCGCAGGAAGAGGAGAGTTCGTCACTGCATCTCGCACCGTGCCCGAGAGCGTAAGCACCTGCGACAACACTGGCAATGCCAGAGACTGGAAAAGAAGGGCGATAGAAAGGACTCGAAAGGTCATCGATAGGCGACTAAAGACGGAAATACGGTTTCTCATCTTGACGGATAAATGACCACTATTGACGTTTAACTAACAAATGGATACACTATTGTGACCATGGGAGATCTGAGGCTTTGATGCACGACCAAAGAAGTCGCTGTGAACGGCGCAATCGTTTCAA
>JAPLFP010000292.1 GCA_026390585.1 Ignavibacteriales bacterium
CTTCTTTGGCCTTCGCCGTCGTTGTCCGGATCTTTTTGTGTCGAATCAACGCCACGCTCAGCGATGAGAGTGTTGCCTTTCGATGGCTGGCGGTTCGGCCAAGTTTTCGACCTGAATTCCCATGACGCATGCTTCGGTTCCTCTATTCGTTCTTGCACGGTCGGGAGATCCCAATCCGTGGTGTGTGCGTGAAAGCATAACTCTCGTTGCTACTCGTTACCGTCTTTTAGATACTTATCCACATCCATGCCGAAATTCAACCCCAGCTCTTCTACGATCGCGGAGAGCTCAGCGAGCGACTTGCGGCCAAAGTTGCGGAATTTCAGCAACTCAGACTCGTCCTTGCGCACCAGATCAGCAATGGTCTTGATGTTGGCAGACCGGAGACAGTTGTGCGACCGGACAGAGAGTTCCAGTTCGTCCACAGACATCTTGAGCGTCTTGCGAGTCTGCGCCAGTTTTGCTTCCTCTTCACTCTCGACTTTCTCGGCTTCTGGTTCGGCCTCAAAGTTAATGAAGAGCTGTATGTGGTCGCGGAGGATCTTACCGGCGTGTGTCAACGCCTCCTCCGGAGAAATCGAACCATCAGTCTCGATCTCGAGGATGAGCTTTTCGAAGTCCGTCTGTCCGCCAACGCGGGTCGGCTCGACGAAGAACCGCACGTTTTTGATCGGCGTAAAAATCGAATCGATGGCGATCGTCCCGATCGGCTGATCGGCAGCCTTGTTCTCTTCCGAAGAGACGTACCCTTTGCCGCGGCCCAACCGAAGCTCGAGCTCGACGTTTGCTTCCTTGCTGAGTGTAGCGAGATGCAGATCCGGATTGAGAACCTCAAGCTCCGCTGAAGCTTTCTGGATGTCACCAGCTTTCAGAACCCCGGGCCCTTTTATGGACAGGGTCACCTTTGTGAGTTTCTTGTTACTCAGTCTGATGCGAACCTGTTTGAGGTTCAGGATCAAATCGGCGACATCCTCCACAAACCCCTTGATCGTGGAGAACTCGTGCTGAATGCCGTCCACCCGGATTGCGGTGATCGCCGTTCCCGGGAGAGAGGACAGCAGCACCCGCCGGAAAGAATTGCCAAGCGTAACTCCAAATCCCTTCTCGAGGGGCTGAACGGTGAAACGTCCAGAGGTGGGAGTCAAAGAGCTTTCATCGATCTCGATCTTTTCTGGCACTTGAACTAATGCGTTGCTCATAGTTCTCTTTCCTCTCGCTGTTCGCGAGGTAGTTAGACCCCAGAACGCCGGGGTTGATGATACATTGGTGAACAGATGTTGGAACTACTTTGAATACAACTCGACGATCAGCTGTTCGTTGGCTATCAATGGAACATCCGCGCGTTCCGGTACCTGAAGAAACGTGCCGGTCAACGTTGCTTTGTCAAGACTGAGCCACGGAAGCATCGCCGCATCTTTCACCCTCTTCATGGAGGAGTGAATAAGATCAAGCTTCTTGCTTTTATCACGGACCTGGATAACATCGCCGGGATTCAGGAGATACGACGCGATGTCAACGATGTGACTGTTCACCATGAAGTGACGATGGAGAATCAATTGACGCGCTGATTTGCGCGACGGGGCGAGCCCCATTCGATACACCACGTTGTCGAACCGGCGCTCAAGCGTCTTCACGAGGATTTCGCCCGTTCGGCCTGTCTGCTTCAGAGCACGTTCGAAATAGTTCCGGAACTGCGCTTCCAGCAACCCATACGAGCGCTTCACCTTCTGCTTCTCGCGCAGTTGGACGCCGTATTCCGAAATCTTCTGACGACGGTTCTGGCCGTGTTGTCCGGGTGGGAACGCTCTCTTTTCAAGCGGACATTTTTCCGTATAACATTTGGTGCCTTTGAGAAAGAGCTTCTGCTTTTCCCGGCGACACAATTTGCAGCTGGCATCAATGTACCGAGCCATAATTCTCCTGAATGATTTTCAATTTTCGATTTATGATTTCCGAGCCTCTTCACCGACGATCAATCGGTGATCGACAATCGGCATTCGGAAATCCCCTAGACCCTTCTCCGTTTGGGCGGCCGGCAACCATTATGCGGGATCGGCGTGATATCGCGAATCATGCTGATCTCAAGTCCGGCAGACTGCAGAGACCGAACCGCTGCTTCGCGGCCTGCTCCCGGCCCCTTGATAAAAACCTCAACGCGGCGAAGTCCAAGATCATACGCCTCCTTCGCAGCAGCTTCGGCGGAAACCTGAGCTGCATACGGAGTGTTCTTGCGCGAACCTTTGAATCCGTTGCGTCCCGCCGACGACCAGGCAATGACGTTGCCGTACGTGTCCGTCAGCGTGACAATGACGTTGTTGAACGTCGCCTTGACAAAGGCTTTTCCGTTCGTATCAACGTGGATTTTCTTCTTTTTCTTGGTGACTGGAGCACCAGTTG
>JAPLFP010000372.1 GCA_026390585.1 Ignavibacteriales bacterium
GCTGTGTGTACATTTGTGGGTGACTCTCAAATATACATATTCTGCGCACGAGGCTTACGACCTTAACATAAGGTCTAGTGTTGGTAAACAGAAGGAGTTCGGCGGGGCACTGCGGTTTGCCTCAACGTTGTGCGCCATTTCCAGGAAGTACGATCTCAGAGAGTCAAAGAAGGACTCATATGTCAAAACAAATACTCGTCATTGGCGCCACAGGCAGGGTCGGAAGTGAACTCGTGAGGTTACTTACCCAGAATGGTGAATCTGTCCGGGCCGCGACTCGAAATCCCTCAACTGTCTCATCAAGATTTCAAAATACAGTCGATGTCATTGAATTTGATTATGAGCGACCTCAGACCTTTACTCCCGCCCTTGCTGGCATTGAGCAAGTATTCCTGATAGTACGGCCTGGGGACAATCACTCAGATGTAGCCGCAATACCTCTTATTGACGCGGCGAAAAAGGTGAACGTTCAACATATCGTGGATCTAACGGCCATGGGGGTTGAACAGGATGATACTTTCATGCTGCGAATCTTGGAGAAATACATTGAAGCGTCTGGTATCTCCTACACTCATCTCCGGCCAAACTGGTTCATGCAAAACTTAAACTCGGGGCCGATTTTTGCAGATATCAAGGCAACTGGGGCATTGCATCTCCCAGCCGCTGATGCTAAGATCTCTTTCATCGATGTGCGTGATATCGCCGCCGTAGGTTTTGCGGCATTAACCGAAACTCAGCACGCAGGCAGGGCTTATACATTGACCGGTAAAGAACCATTAAGCTATTTCCAGGTTGCCGAGAAGCTTTCCCGTGTTGCAGGCAAAGAGATCTCTTATATACCAATCAGTGAGGATGCTGCTCGCGAGGCACTTGTGAAGGGCGCGATTCCAACTGACCTCATTGAACGCTGGATGGATTTTCATAGAAAAGTACGACAAGGGTTTTGTTCACCAGTCTCGACAGATATTGAATCTGTGCTTGGTCGATCACCCATCTTGTTTGACAAATATGCAAATGACTATGCCACTTCATGGCGGTAGGTTTGTCAAATAGTATCTATTTTTCAGACACTCTTTGCTCATAACGAACTGTAAACGGCACATGACAACTGTAGTAACGACGCTCACGCCATTCATGAAGAATGAAAGAGTTCGCTGAATGCCGTTGCTCACACAATAGTAGAGTGAAGGAGTCGGCAACGGCACGGCGGTTTAACTGGACTGCTTGCGCTATTTGCTTTAGGCGGAAGTAATCACAATGAGCTACAGACGATCAATCATGACAGTTGTCGCTATACTTACCCTCTCGCAGTTGCTCAATGCACAGGGCAACTTTCGTTTGCAGGTTGTCGGTGGTGGTTCACTGAACAGTCCGACTACCGGAGTATTCAGCAATTGGGGAGACGGTTGGACACTTGGTGGAGGTTTCTCACATTCGATTAGCCCATCAATTGACCTGGCTTTGAATATAGGCTATGCTCGCTATCCGTACCAAGGCCGCAATCTCCAACTTGCATTTCCTGCTGTCGTTGGACTTCGATGGAGCATTTCTGGACAATCATCCAATGTAATTGAAGCATCAATCGCTGCCCGAGTCTCCACTTCAGCATTGTTCATTGATCCCTTTTTGTCGCTTACGACAGGTCTGTATAGATTCAATATCAGCGAGATCATTATCTCGACGTGGTTCGATTCTAGTCCACAAAACATGTCCCGATCAACCTACATAGGTTCAGGGGTTTCAACAACACGAGGCTTCGCTGCCATTGGTGCCGGTTTTTCAATCCCGCTCGGCTCAAGCATTCGAGTTACACTCGAGGGTCGATTTGCTCAGACTTTTCATTCTAAAGAGATCTTTGTCCCATTGCTTACTACTGTTCAATTCGATCTGTAATGGACCTTGGCAAACGGCGCACAACAACCAACATACCACAAACCGACGCTCGTGGGCTGAGCCTGGCAAGCTATACTGAAAGCAAAGATTTGTTGAAGCTATGATGAGCTCGTTCACTTGCTCAATAGTTTTCGTTGTCATCAACTTAACGGTGTTCACTTCCATTGGAGGCCACAATGCTTCGCCATAAGATCGTCGGTCTATTGCTCGTTCTGTTCGCCGTTTCACCCGGGCTTGCTCAGGATGAAACAGATGTCAAAGGTAGTCTGGACCACCCCCTCTTCACACGCATGCCGGGGTACTATATATCCGATTACAGTGTCAAGGAGTTCGACAAATACACATCTGCGTATGCAACAGGTCAGGATGAGAACTGGGAGGGAAAGGTTACGCAACTGGGATACTATGTCAAGACTGGCGCGAAACAGGCAAGTATGTTGCAGATTGCGCGCAATTACGAGAATGCCGTGAAGAAAATCGGTGGAAAGATCCTGATTAGCGAAGGCCGGGTGATTGAAGGGAAAATCGAAAAGAACGGTGGTGTGACGTATGTTCACGTTGAAGCTTACAACGACGGTCGGAACTATGGGGTGACGGTAGTTGAAACAGGGACGATGAAGCAGGACGTTGTTGCGGATGCGGCAGCATTAGGCGCAAGTATTGCCGCCACCGGAAAAGCAACTGTGTATGGAATCTACTTTGACACGGGCAAGTCAGTCATGAAACCGGAATCCAATCCTTCACTTGAAGAAATCACAAGACTATTGAAACAAGAAAGCAGCCTTACGTTGTATGTGGTGGGGCACTCGGACAATGTGGGGGCGTTGGACTATAATCTCAAATTGTCGGCAGACCGTGCAGATGCTGTCGTGAAAGCGTTGATCGGCAGGGGCATCGTCGCATCCCGCCTCAAGGGGACAGGTGTTGGGCCATACTGTCCGGTTGCGTCAAATCACACGGAAGAAGGGAAGGCCAAGAACCGACGGGTGGAGCTGGTGGAACAGAAGTAGAGGTGACCACGTATCAGAATATTCCTGCTGCGACCGTGGAGCTCGAGCTACGCCCAACGCGAAAGTTTGCACACGTTGTGGTGCTAGATTTGAGGACTAGCCGGCAGCCGCACATAAGAACTGGCAAACCGCCACTCGTGGGCTGGGATAGGCGACGGAGGTTCAAAGTGTGGCTAAATGTAAAGTGCTCGCTCCATTGCTCGCCGTCACGAAATGGAGTCAGTCGTAGTGGCGGTTCGCAACGGCGGCTTGCCTGAATCGTCAAGACCATAACGCGTCAGACTCAGGACGAATAAACAATCGGCCACAACAAGAGTCTTCTATGAAAGAAAAAGACAACGGTTTCCTGATCCTTGTCGTCTTTGCAGCGGCATTGGGAGGATTGCTTTTCGGTTTTGATACTGCGGTTATTTCCGGGGCAGTCCCGTTCATAAAGACCTATTTTGATTTGGATGACATTGCTCTTGGTTGGGCCGTGAGCAGCTTGCTTGCGGGCTGCATCGTTGGCGTCATCGCCTCGGGGAAACCGGCAGATGTATGGGGAAGAAGAAAAACATTACTCGTGGCTTCGTTGCTGTTTCTCATCTCGGCAATTGGTTCGGCGTTATCCAATCATCTGTACGTTTTTGTTGTGTTCAGATTTATCGGCGGTATCGCTGTCGGCACGGCAAGCATGTTATCTCCGATGTACATCTCCGAGATTTCACCGGCAGCGAAAAGGGGAAGCCTGGTATCGCTCAACCAATTGGCCATCGTCATAGGAATTCTTGGGGCGTTTTTCTCAAACTATATTCTTGTGTCAGTTGGGGACAATAACTGGAGATGGATGCTTGCCGTCATGGGTGTGCCTGCGTTGTTCTTCTTTGTGACATTGCTGTTCATTCCCGAAAGCCCGCGTTGGCTTGTTCAAAAGGGAAAGAAAACGGAGGCATATTCAATTTTGGAAAGAATAAATGGAACCGAACCCGCAACTGTCGAGATGAAGGCTGTCGAACAGTCAATTGCGAAGGAGGAGAAAGGTTCGTACAAGGAAGTGTTTTCGAAGAAGATGAGTCCCCTCATCCGGATGGGAATTGTCGTTGCGGTCTTTTCGCAGGTTACGGGGATCAATTCGATTATGTATTATGCCCCGATGATTTTCGCCAAGACCGGTATAGGCATAGGTGATTCCTTGATGCAGACAATTGCGGTCGGAGGAGTGAACTTAATTTTTACTTTCGTAGCAATTAAGTACATAGATAAGTTCGGACGCAAACCTCTCCTGATCGCGGGCTGCACCGGAATGGCGATTTCCCTGGTTGTTCTTGCGGTCGCGTTCCACCTGCACGAATTCGGCGGTTTTCTGATTCTTGCATCTATCCTCATTTATATCGCGTCGTTCGCGGCCTCGGTTGGACCAGTTACATGGGTGTTTATTGCTGAGATCTATCCCAACAGGTTGAGGAGCGAAGCGATGTCAGTGGCAGTGGTATTTCTCTGGGCGGCGGTTTTTCTCGTCTCGCTCACGTTCCCGTATTTGCTGAATGCCCTCGGCGGCGGCACGGCGTTCCTCGTGTTTGGCTTGATGTGCGTGGTGTATCTGGTCTTCCTCATAACAAAAATCCCCGAAACAAAAGGGAAGAGTCTTGAGGAGCTCGAGAGAATCCTGATCAAGGAATAGTCAACCGGTCGCACAGTTGTGAGCAGGTCTCGCCGGAAGGCAAACCGCCGCTCGCGGGCAGGTCGACTGCCCTCAGTACGACCAACAGTAAGCATTCGTCTACGGTGCGATGGGCGACGTTTGTGGAAATCTGACGGATACACAATTTCATTTGAGTTCTTGGTGTTTTCTGTGACCCTTGCGGTTCTCTCCTTCAACGGCCTTCTAGAGTTGCGCAGTATCGGAGGGAATAATGAAGAGAATTCTTATTGTCGCGATCGTCGTGTGCATCGGCGCACGATGCGAGCAGCGGCAGGATCGGTTTCAGAGCCCACGGGAGCGCATGGTGCAGACGCAAATCGTTGACCGCGGTGTGCGCGATACATCGACATTGCGCGCAATGCGCACCGTCCCGCGCCATGAGTTCGTCCCCCTGGAATGGCGGGGAAACGCCTACGATGATTCTCCGCTTCCCATCGGTTATGACCAAACGATATCGCAGCCGTACATTGTTGCATTCATGACTGAGGTAATCAAGCCACGCAAAGGCCAGCGCGTACTGGAGATCGGCACCGGGTCTGGCTACCAGGCTGCAGTGTTGGCGGAGATCGTCGATACTGTGTGCACGGTTGAGCTCCTTCCGGAGCTGGCTGCTTCGTCGGCAGAGCGGCTCAAGCATCTGGGGTACCGTAACGTCGTCGTTCGTCAGGGGGATGGCTACCTGGGCTGGCCGGAGTATGCGCCGTATGATGCGATCATCGTTACAGCAGCGGCGGATGTCATTCCGAAACCTCTGATCGAGCAGCTCAAGGACGGCGGGATCATGGTCATTCCTGTCGGTTCTCTGGAGATCGTGCAGTCATTGACGCTCGTGAAGAAACTAGGGAAAGAGGTCACGACAGAAACCGTGCTGCCCGTACGGTTTGTTCCGCTTGTGCACCCACGCTAGAAGCCAGGCCGAAAAGCTATGGTTGTGAGCGGTTTGTTTTGGATTGCACGGTCTCTTGGACAAGAGTTGAGAGGTGCGTTCATCAAGAGCCGCACCATGGATCGCGATGTTCAACAATCTCTCATCAGTGTGAGATAGTCTTACAAAATAATCTTGTTCCCAGAGCCACGTTAGTCACGAAACTGTCAACGCCTATTGAATCAAGGTCGATGGGGGGCAACTCCAGATACCAGACTACAATACGATGCTCGTGGGGCAGGATGGGCAGGCTCTTGAGTTTGCAACGGCACTGCGGTTTGCCTAAGCGTTAGGCGTGCACTTTGGTTCTTCACAACCCAAAGATATAACGCATTGATGAGGCTTATGACTTCTTAAACATAAGGTCTAGTTATCGGTTGGCTTGTGGGTATTGCGGTGGGAAGTCTTTAGGTTGTGGGCGCGATGCATGCTGTGAGAGGTCCGCGCGGTATTCGTCGATAGATTGAATCCCTTGTTCTCCTTGTTTGCGACGCCCCGTTTATTATTAGAAGAAGGCACATCATGCTGTTTCCTCCGTCGATAGGCTGCTTGAAGCTCAACTTCTTCCAATCCGTTTGTGTCCTTTTGTTCAGTCTGCACTGCTTTGTATTCTCAGGTCAAAAAGAGACAATTCGATTTCAGCATATCGACGTCGTGCAGGGACTTCCGAACAGTGTTGTCAATTGGATTCTCCTGGACCGCCACGGGTATCTCTGGGTTGCCACAGACGACGGTCTTGGCCGCTATGACGGATACCGCTTCCAGGTGTATCGTAATGACCCCGAAGACGAAGTGAGCTTGTGTAACAACGACGTGAGAACACTTTTTGAGGATCAGTATGAGAATTTGTGGATCGGAACAAATGGGGGGCTAAGCAGATTCGATCCGAAGACGGGAAAGTTCAAGCGATACCTCTCCAGTGCTCATGACGAGAAGAGCATCAGTTCCGATTTCATCACTGCCATAGGTGAGGATGGCAAAGGTGAGTTGTGGGTTGGAACGACGGATGCAGGCCTGAACAAGTTCAATTCACGTGACAACAATTTCACGCGGGTTGTGCATGATACAAGAGAACTGACTTCGGCAAGGAAGAGCTTGCGCGACAACAGAGTGCGCGCCATCATTCGAGATCATAAAGGAGTTCTGTGGGTTGGAACACGAGGCGGTTGGTTGCACAGGCTCGATCCTGTCACAAACGAATTCGATTGCTACCGTAGTACTCGTACCGATACGAGCACTCTTGATAGCGATGGAGTGAGAGCTCTTTGTGAAGATCATTCTGGGAATATCTGGCTTGGGACGTTCGTAGCTGGTATTAAGAAGTTCGATCCGATGACACTGAAGTTCGAGATCTTCGTCCATAAACCCTGGGATCCTGCAAGCCTGACCAACGACAACGTTAATAAGCTGCTTGTTGATCGGTCAGGCGATCTGTGGATCGCGACATATGGTGGGGGC
Source organism: Ignavibacteriales bacterium (assembly GCA_026390585.1). Lineage (GTDB taxonomy): Bacteria > Bacteroidota > Ignavibacteria > UBA10030 > UBA10030 > UBA9647. Next base: position 6,968 of record JAPLFP010000372.1, read on the forward strand.
CTCGATAGATGGTTGTCGCGGGAAAAGAAGTTTGAACATCATGTGCACGATCCTAAGAACCCTGCAAGCCTGAGTCATGATAACGTTGTTTCTCTCTGTGAAGATCAATTCGGGACGGTTTGGGTCGGAACCGCAGTCGGCCTTGACAAATATGTTGCAGGAATGAGCGTCTTTCGAAACTTCTCTCACGACCCTGATGATCCGAAGAGCCTGAGCAACGGTTATGCTGGATCGATAAAGGAGGATCTCTCGGGCAATCTGTGGGTCTCCACTAGTGGCGGTGGACTCAACCGCTTTGATCGCGCGACCGGAGTGTTCGAACATTTCTTCCACAACCCGAGAGACCCTGGGAGCATTAGCCGTGATTACGTTACTGGTCTCTGTGAGGATCGGTCGGGCACGTTGTGGATCGGCACGTGGGGAGGAGGCCTTAACAAGCTTAATTTAAAAAGTCGGACGTTTGAACACTTTACTCACGATCCGCATAATCCGAAGAGCATAAGCAGCAATGACATCCGTCCAATCTATGAAGATCGATCAGGCATGCTTTGGGTTGGCACAAGAACTGCCGGATTGAACAAATTCAATCCCAAAACTGGTGAGTCCACACATTTCTTTCATGATCCGAACAATCCTAACAGCCTGACCAGTAACGTAATTTGGGAATTCGAAGTGGATACTTCCCGTCGGGATGAAGAACTCCTCTGGATTGCGACGAATCATGGATTCACGAGGTTTGATGTGAAGCATGAGGAATTCCAACAGTTTTTTCCGGACACACACAACACGAGTCGAAGCAATGATATCCAGCAGATTCACGAAGATCACTCTGGCACACTTTGGCTTGCAACCCTGGGCGGTCTCTGGAGCTTTGAACCGAAAACCGGAGTCTTCGGTCAATTCACGACCAAGAACGGCCTGGCGAATGATTTGGTTTGGCTTGTGGAAGAAGACGACCATGGACGGTTTTGGATCGGTACGGGTAACGGTCTCTCCCGATTTGATCCTCGAACCAAGCAATTCAAGAATTACGATGCCGGAGACGGTTTGCAGGGGAGCGAGTTCAATTATGGTTCCGACTGCAAACTGAGAAGCGGCGAGCTTTGCTTCGGCGGCTTGAATGGTTTCACCGTGTTCCATCCCGATAGCATCAAAGAAAACACTCGCGTTCCACCAATTGTCATTACAGGATTCAGGAAGTTCGACAAACCGGTCGACATCCACCAGGCCATCGGTCGATCCGGTGCGATCGAAGTATCGTACAAAGAAAACATCTTCTCCCTTGAGTTTGCTGCATTGGACTTCGTTCGCCCGGAAAAGAATCAGTACGCCTACAAGCTTGAGGGATTTGACAGAGATTGGGTGTATTGCGGTACGCGCCGATCGGCGACGTACACAAACCTCGATGGCGGAGAATATGTTTTTCGCGTTAAGGGATCAAACAACGATGGCGTTTGGAACGAGGAAGGGACTTCAATTGCTGTCATCATCACGCCGCCGTTCTGGGCAACATGGTGGTTCCGGATATCTGCAATGATCGTTCTGCTTGGCATTGTTGGTGAGACAGTCCGGTACGTTGAGAAGAGAAAGCTGATGAGAAGAATCGAACAGTTGGAACTGGAGCGAGCGTTGGAGAACGAACGTGCCCGCATTTCACAAGACATGCACGATGAGGTTGGGTCCAGTTTATCAGAGATTTCCATACTAAGTGAGTTGGCAAGAAAGAAGCCAGAGGAAGCAGAAATGTATATTCAGCAGATCTCTGAGCGCGCAGCAGAGGTGATCGACAGCGTCAGCGAGATTGTCTGGTCAATGAATCCGAGCAACGACACACTCGACAGCCTCGTCGCTCGCGTGCGAAGGGATGCGGTCAATTACCTGGGCTTGGCTAACATATCCTGCAGGTTCGCTGCTCCTGACGTCGTTCGTGGTTTCCCTCTCCACGCTGGACTACGACGGAATCTCTTCCTTCTCGTCAAGGAAGCGCTTCACAATGTCGTCAAACACTCCGCGGCCACGGAAGTCTCGATCTCTGTAAGGTGCATAGAAGGCAACTTGGAGATTCTTGTCTCAGATAATGGAAAAGGGTTTGTTCTCAATGACCGACTCGCGACAGGAAACGGCTTAAGTAGCATGAACAAGCGGATCGCAGATGTTGGAGGGACTCTCAGGATAGATTCCATGCCCGGTCGTGGGACGCTGGTTGCAATTCAGGCGACACTGAAGAACCGTAAGCCAACCAATTTACCTAATTCTAACTATTGAACCTGAAAGAGTAAATAGATATTCTCAATCCATGCCTATTAAAGTTGCAATCGTTGAAGACAACGAGAGGATTCGCGAGGGTCTGGCAGTACTCATTGACGGCTCGGAGGGATTTCAATGCTCTGCGGCGTACGAGAGCGCGGAGGAAGCCCTGCGTCATCTCCCGTCATACAACCCCGATGTAGTGTTGATGGATATCCAACTCCCGAGGATGTCTGGCATCGAGTGTGTCGAGAAACTCAAGGAGAAGAACCCGAATGTTCAGGTCATGATGCTGACGGTCTTCGAGGACGATGAGAAGGTGTTCAAGTCCATCCTTGCTGGAGCTACGGGATATGTGCTCAAAAGAACACCGCCGGCAGCATTGCTTGGGGCAATCAAGCAAGTCCATGAAGGCGGTTCACCAATGTCTGACCAAATCGCTCGCAAAGTGGTGCACGCTTTTCAGCAGATGGGAAAGTCTTCCAGAGAGACGGAGAATCTCAGCGAACGGGAGATGGAGATTCTCTCGTTCCTTGCCAAGGGATACCAAGACCAAGAAATTGCCGACCAGTTCTTCATCAGTGTCAAGACAGTTCGAAGTCACCTCAGAAACATCTACCACAAGCTTCACGTCCGCTCCCGCACCGAAGCTGTGCTGAAGTACTTGCGGAAATAGGCTGCCCTCTCTGCTCCATTGCTCCAACACGTAAGCGATCAATTCAGCTTCTACTGTAAGCACTTCTACTGATTTTTCTTCCCCTACGCCTGCGTTTCTTAAAGAGATTACCGAAAAGTGCCGATTTCCCTCGTTGATGTTTGGGATTATACTTAGCTCCAGCAATTGTGCAGCTTGGAGCCACGATAAAGTCTCACGTCCACATAGTGCTTGTACTTCTGCAAATGCATTTCACTGCTGAGGCCCGTGGGGCAGGGAAACACACGTCAGCTCACGCGGGTGAAATTTGGTGCATGGTCAGCGGCATTCTGTTAGCTACCCGGTGATGTGGGAGGGGAGAAACGGCGGCGGTCGAGACATGGCGAGCGTGGTATGTCCGTCTCGGCTTGAGGTGGAAGGACCGTACCTGGAGACCAGACGGAAGGCATTGTTCCCGTAGTCAGGCAGCAGACGGCACAATGTCGGGACGGTGAAGAGAACGCTTTGGCACCTTCAACCAGTGAAAGGAGATCAGGAAGGGGCTTTGTGAGGGCTGGTGCTCAATGTGCCGCATAGAGCATGACAGACTGAGGGAACCTGTTTCGGATTCTTGAGAGCAGTTGTTCAAAACCACACAAGTCAAGAGGAGGTCACCATGAAATTCAAACAGAAGCCCGCGTATGTGGCGCTGGGCGGCGTGTTCGTCATTGTCGGGCTGTTGGGCATGGCTTCCATCGGTTTGGCGCAGGTTGACACTTGGACGGCCAAAACTCGAATGCCTACCGCAAGAACACTGCCTGGTGGATGTGTCATTGACGGAAAAATCTACGTTGTCGGTGGAGCTCTGAATGAAACAAGCCTGACATCGGCTGTAGAAATGTATGATCCGACAGGTGATATGTGGACCGTGAAGGATACTCTGCCATCAAGACTCTGTATTCAAGCGACCTGCGCATTCGACGGCAAAGTGTACGTATTTGGAGGTATCAGCCCCACTGTGCAGTCAACGGCCAAGAGGAGCGTCTATGTCTATGATCCAAAGATGGGCACTTGGACTCAGAAAGCTGATATGCCATATATCAATGCGTGGTGTGGTATAGCAGTTGTCGATAGCACAATCTATCTCATTGGTGGATGCACCATAGCGCCGGGTCCACCGAGTCAAACTGTAATGGCCTATAACCCTTATACGCAATCGTGGACGTCGAAGGCCAACATGCCGACAGCTCGATTTGGCTTGTCTGCCTCTGTCGTCAATGGGAAGATCTATGCCATTGGAGGATGTGACGCCAGCTATCAGTCCTATAAAAATGTTGAAGTATACGATCCATCAACGAATACTTGGACGCGCAAATCAGATATGCCCACACAGCGCTTTGGTTTGGGAACTTGTGTTGTGGATGGAAAAATCTATGCAGTTGGTGGTTGTTCAGCGTTGGGTGCGAGTACAGACAATGAGGTCTATGATCCTGTGGCGGATAAGTGGACCACAAAATCTTCGATGCGTCAACCGCGGCTTGGCCTCTTTGTAGGTTCGATTGGAGGAAAAATATATGCAATCGGCGGATCAAATCCATACCCTCAGCCTACGATGTTTGCTACGGTGGAAGAGTATGACACAGGGATCGTCAAAGGAGACCCATGGACGAAGAAAGCTGACATGCCAACCGCAAGATACGGTTTATCCGCCGAGGTGGTGAATGGGAAGATTTATGCCATCGGCGGTGCGACTAGTGGTGTGACTGCTCTTTCGACGGTGGAAGCGTACGACCCGGCGAGCAATACCTGGACGACGAAAGCCGGCATGCTAACGCCTAGGTTCTTTTTTTCCACTAGCGTGGTCAACGGGAAGATCTATGCCATCGGAGGCGCACCATCTGCGAGTCACCAGGTTCCGACCGTGGAGGAGTATGACCCGGTGACGGACATCTGGACGAAAAAAGCCGACATGCCAACCGCAAGACACAGTTTATCCGGCAGCGCGGTGAACGGGAAGATCTATGCCATTGGGGGTGGTCGAGCTGATGCATGGGATTTGTCAACCGTGGAAGAGTACGACCCGGCGAGCAATACTTGGACGACGAAAGCCCCCATGTCGACGGCAAGAGGCGGCTTTTCCACCAGCGTGGTGGACGGGAAGATCTATGCAATCGGGGGTACCTCTGGTGGTATGGACGGGCCAGGTCGAAGCGTCGTTGAAGCGTACGACCCGGTGAGCAATACCTGGACGATGAAAGCCAACATGCTCACGGCAAGAAAAGGTTTGTCCACTTGCGCGGTGGGTGGAAAGATCTTCGCCATCGGCGGCACAACTGGAGAGCAGAGCGCCAATTTTCCGGCCGTTGAAGCGTACGACCCGGCGGCGGATTTCTGGATTAGGATGGCCGACATGCCAACGGCACGGTGCATACTTTCCACCAGCGCGGTGAACGGGAAGGTCTATGCCATCGGGGGGTCGGTGCAAGGTTGGCCTTGGAACCAATGTTCAACGGTGGAGGAAGATGCCCCCGGGGGCACGGGTGCAGTTGGCAGCATCGCTTGGACAAGGGGCAACAATCAGTCTGGAGTCATCAGTACAGTTCTTGCGAATGCATTTGTCATCATCGTGACGGATGCAGGAGTTAATCCTGTCTCGGGTGCAACTGTCAACTTCGCTATCGCATCTGTGCCGAGTGGAGCGACGGGACAATCGTTAAACACCGCCACAGCCACGACTAACAGCAGCGGACAGGCTTCAACCGTATTGACGACGGGGAACAAGGCGGGGACGTATACGGTGACGGCAGCCTCAAGTGGTTTGATTGGGAGCCCAGTGACATTCACCGCAACGGGAACAAATCCTGCTCCGACATTGTCCAGTATCTCATGCAAACAGGCTGGCAGGGGGAGCAAGATCAATGTGACACTCACTGGGTCGAACTTCCTTCAAGATGTCACCACAGTTAGCTTTGGAGCAGACATCACGGTCAATTCACAGACAGTGGCTAGTGCTACTCAGATTGTTGTGAACATCACAATTAGCGGCAGCGCAGCTACTGGTGGCCGGGATGTCACGGTGGCGAATCTGCATCCTGGAGGTGGGACAGCAACATTGACAAACGGATTTACCATCGACACCTCAACACCAACGAGCGTTGAAAGTGTGGTGGGCGCGGTTCCGAATGAGTTCGTGTTGTGTGATGCATATCCGAACCCGTTCAATCCAAGCACGGTGATTCGCTATGAGCTGCCAAAAGCAGCCAACGTCTCGCTGAAGATTTTCAACGCCCTCGGACAAGAAGTCGCAATGCTTGTGAATGAGCCAAAGGATGCCGGCTACTACCAAGTCCAATGGAACGCCAACGTCCCCAGCGGCATCTACTTCTATCGCCTGCAAACAGGGGCGTTTGTGGAGACGAAGAAGATGGTCGTATTGCGCTGATTCTTGCTGAGTCTTGGGTATGCCCGAGTGTGGACCAGGGAATCTTGTTCTTCTTTAGAACACATATGCTGCCCCCGCTTTTATGTTAAAAGTCAAGGGTCACCTTGTTTTGGAGTGAACAGTATTCTTCGCGGTCGGATTATATCACCGATATCTTGTGGTACACAGTCAGCGTCATCTCACATCAAGCTTTTATCAGCAGACAGATCTCTGGGATCGCTGCATTACCTTTATCAAAGGAATAGAGTGTGGGTACGCAGTCTACAAGTGAGCAGACAGTCGCGCTTGGGCGGGACGCTGCAGCGGGGGCCAAGCGTTACCCACGAGATGACCGATGATGATGACTGAGTTGGATGCAGAACGTCTCTATAGTTGTTTCCTACACGACAGCAGGGACATAGGATGTTTGGTGTTTCAAGACAAAGCGAATGCGATTCAGGAGCTTATGAGCTATTCGTATGATGGCTTGGTGCTTTGGCATTCGAGTGCAGAGCTTGTTGAAGGCCAAGACCAAGGCGGGGTCTTTCCTGACAGCAACCCAGGCACACTCGATAATCAAGCCTCTGAGGAACGGATTGCGTCGCTGGGAGATGCCAGTGGTGATCTGGCGTTCGCCACTGGAGTATTCGCCGGGGACTAAGCCTACATAGCTGGAGAGTTGGTCCAGGGTCCGGAAGCGACTGAGTGTTACGAGTTCTGTTAAGAGGATCATCGCAGCAAGTGTACTGATGCCCGGTATGGTGATCAGAAAAACGGTGTAGGAGCGATAGGGTGGTTCGTCAGCCAGGGTACGGATCTGCTTTGTTGTTTCGGCGATCATCTGCCGAAGGTACTTCAGCTCTTGGATTAGTGCCTTGAGAGCTAATGTGCCGTTGGGAGACTGCATGGTGAGCTGTTCGAGCCACCCGATAAATCGCTTTGACCAGTTTACGGTGCTCGGTTCCTGTGGGGGGGGAACGCCATAGAAACCGAGTAACCCTTTGATCTGGTTCTTGCACCGTGTTTGCTTCCTGACCAAGCTGTAGCGTGTACGGACCAGGGATCGATCTTCCAGAGCAGCACGGTGGGGAACGTAGATAGGAGTGAGTTCGCCATTGCGCAGTGCTCGGGCTAGTTTGCGAGCATCGATGCGATTGGTCTTGAATGTTCTTTCTTTATGGAGAGTGGGGACATCTGCCGGGTTGACCACGATACAATCAACACCGAGCGCTTTGAGTTGATCGTGAATCCAGAAGCCGCAGTAACCCGCTTCGTAAGCACAGTGAACCTGAGCACCAGGGAAGTGACGCTGTAGGTAGCCCACGAGCACTTCTGGCTTCGGCGGTTGAGTGAAGGTCTTGTGTTCTAAATGCTGTGTCAGAATGCAGACCTTTCAGGAGTTTTTGCTGACGTCAATGCCAACGTAGAGGTGTTGACCGGTAAAGTTGGGTTTTGTATTTTGGGTAGTCATCATAAGCCTCGCTTTGTTTGTGGGTTTGGGACGGACATTCCAAATTTACAAAACAAGGTTGAGGCTTATGGCTTTTAAACATAAGGTCTATCCCGCTAAAAAGCAGCGGTTCCGCTCTCTGAATCCCGCCAAGAAGCGGAATCTCCCGCTCTTTGGATCCCGCTATCATGCGGGATCCCAGAAAGCGGGACAAGAGCGGGAGACGCAAAAAACGCGCAAGCTCTAGAGAAGAATCTTCACTGAGAAAGGTCGACGAGGATTTCTTGTTTTGCAAAGCGTTTCTTCAGTCATATTTCTTCCTTTCCTTTCTCAGATTCTCCACTCCTTGTTTTTCCACAATCAGCCTCTCGCTGAAGACTGTGTCGTAGTGTGCGGACATTGATATTCAGACAAGAACGCACTATTATTTAATCAATCCGTCAAATATGACTCGGCGCGAATAGTGTGATGAAAAACTGGATAGAGAATACAAGGGCTTCGAAGTTCAACAAATTCCTTTTCCCTGTTACCGGGATCCTCGCGATCGTATGGTTTCTCATACGCGTCATTCCCAAGCCCAGCCGGGCGGCATATCCTTGTATGAGAGTCGCGTATCCGATAGCGTCGACCTTTATTCTGTACCTGCTTGGCCTGGCAACATCAGCCTTCGCTCTGGACCGAATGAAGAAGTACTGGACGACCTCCCGCTACTGGGCAGCGGCTGGATTCATCGTCGTTGCGCTCGTGACCGGATTTCTTGCTTTTCAGGCAGATCAACCGCCTGTCTTTGCGAATTCGAGCTACCTTGATACAGCCAATGTGCCGATCGGTATTGCACGGGGAATTTTTCCGGGACGTGTCGTCTGGGACAGAAATCCGGATGCGACGAATGAGAACTGCGGGAACAGATCATTTGGTGATGCATATTATCTCCCCAAGAACACCAACATGGCTGTGGTCAATGGAATGGTGCGGGCGTCTCTTCTCAATCTCACAGGCGCGTCCACAGTTCGCGATGCTTGGGACGCGTTGTTCGTTTATTTCAACACGAAGAAAGGGAAAGGGGCGACAGGGTACCGGACCGGCGAAAAGATCTTCATTAAAACGAACGGTATTGGCTCCACGGTAGTTGACAGCAGCAACCACGCAATTACCGATCTCACTTCCTACATCGAATCACGCACGTCTCCACAGCCTGTTCTCGCGTTGCTTCGGGGACTCATCAATGATTATGGGATTCCGCAGGAGAATATTTCTGTCGGTGATCCGCAGCGGGATATCCAGAACGAATACTGGGACATCTGGCATGCAGAGTTTCCAAACGTCAAGTATATCTGTAACAAAGGTGGACAGGGACGAACCCGTGCTGAAAAAGGGACGCAACCGTCAGTCTTCTTTTCCGACAAAGGCACAGTACTCAGGTCCGGCAGCTGGAGCGATATGTCGGTCGGATCTCCCGTTTATCAGGATACCCTCTATAAGGTGATCGAGAAAGCAGATTACATGATCTATGTGGGCGCTCTCAAGGTTCATGAACGTGCGGGGATGACAGTGATTGGAAAGTTGAATTTTGGCTCGCATATCCGGCAGAACGCAATGCACATGCACATGGGGCTTGTCAATCCGGATGGATTTTCGCCCGCCGGGAACAAGAACAGCAGGTTCGGGTATGGCCGGTATCGGGTCCTGGTGGATCTCCTGGGGCATAGCAAACTCGGCGGCAATACAGTGCTCTATGTTGTCGATGGATTATGGGGAGGACGAGGTGCAAATCTGGAGCCTGTCAAATTCAAGATGGCGCCGTTCAATAACGATTGGCCATCGTCGATCTTCATGTCGCAGGATCCGATAGCATCGGAATCTGTGTGCTATGACATCCTCAAGGCTGAGTTCACGAGTGACAAGCATGCAGAGACGTATCCACAGATGGTCGGCGTTGATGATCATCTGCATCAGGCTGCAGATTCGGCAAACTGGCCGGCCGGCGTTCGCTATGATCCTGAGAATGATGGAACACCCATAGGAAGCCTTGGCGTGCATGAGCACTGGAACAATGCAACGGCGATGGAATATTCAAGAAACCTCAGGACAGGAAATGGAATAGAACTCCTGAAGCTCAATTCAGTCGTCAGTGTTGCAGAAGAAGTTGTTTTTCCCGGGCAGTATGTGCTGGAACAGAACTATCCCAACCCATTCAACCCGAGTACGGTCGTCGGATATCGGATACCAGTCAGAGGTCATATTATACTGAAAGTCTATGATGCCGCAGGCCGGGAGGTGGCAGTGCTCGTGGACGAAGAGAGGGCGGCGGGGAGATACGCCGTGACCTGGGATGCGTCAGACATCCCGAGCGGCGTTTACTTCTGCCGGCTCACGATGGAGGGATTCACTCAGACCAAGAAGATGCTGCTGATCCGATAGGGAGGTTGTGCCCGGCCCTTGCCAGGCACCCAAAGTCCTACGACGCCATCTCAAAACCAACAATGTGTTTTAGGAAAACAAAAGTGAGAACAAAACCAATCCTGTTATTGCATCTATTGAACGCACGTGAGGTTATTAAATCTCATGAATCAATTATACTTGCATTGTGCATGGTATTGAGTTCATTGAGTCTTTTTGGTCAGTCAAACGCAGACTCAACAAAAAAATGGGTGGGAACCTGGAGTACAGCACCACAGCTTGTGGAACCAGGTAATATGCCTCCTTCTCCGGGTTTGACCAACAATTCATTACGACAGGTCGTCCGGGTTTCAATCGGTGGAGACACGCTCCGGGTAAGATTCTCAAATGAATTCAGCACAAGTGCTGTTACAATGAAATCTGTTCAAATTGCCATCTCAACCGGAGGCAACACCATAAATGTCTCCACCAATAAGGAACTGACATTTAACGGAAACGCCGAGGTTATAATGAACGCAGGTGCTGCGGTCACTTCAGATCCAATTGCGTTCAATTTGACACCAAGGATGGATGTAGCAATCACGATCTACTTTGGACAAACATCTGCCACGGTGACCGGCCATCCCGGGTCTCGCACGACCTCATACATTATAGCCGGAAACACGACTACGACGACTGATTTCACACGTGCTGTCATGACAGATCATTGGTACAACATCAATACGATTGATGTACTGGCACCGTCCACTGCTGCTTGTGTTGCAATTCTTGGTAACTCCATTACCGATGGACGAGGTTCAACAACAAACATGCAAAATAGGTGGCCGGATGTTTTTTCAGAAGCTCTTCTCAGAGACTCAAGTGCCCGGCATGTCGGCGTTCTCAATCAGGGCATTGGAGGTAATTCCGTGCTTTCAGGCGGCTTAGGCCCAACTGGAGTAAGCCGATATGATCGGGACATTCTGAGTCAACGTGGGGTACGTTGGGCTATCGTTTTTGAAGGGGTGAATGATATTGGCGGGGTCAACTCTGCTGCTGCTGCAACGACGACTGCCAATAATCTTATTGCTGCTTACAAGCAGATGATTGCCAAAGGTCATGCTAAGAATATCAGGATTTACGGCGCTACCATTATGCCCTTCAAGGGTAATTCGTACTATAATCAATATAGCGAAACATGCCGGAATGCCGTGAATCAGTGGATTCGTACCAAGGGCAACTATGATGGGTGCATTGATTTCGATAAGGTGATGCGAAGTCCAGTCGATACGACGAGACTTGTGTCAAGTTATCAGAATGATGGCCTGCACCCTGATTCGACGGGACACAAGACGATGGGTGAATCCATTGATCTGAATTTGTTCACCGGAGTAGATACCGTTTTCCAGCAAGCAACCGGGGTAAATTCTACAAAAGCAATTGATGGTTATGTATTAGGACAGAACTATCCAAATCCGTTCAATTCGGCGACAACAATTTCCTTTAGTGTTCCGACTCGATCTTTTGTGTCATTGAAAGTATTTGATACTTTGGGCAGAGAAGTGTCGACTCTACTCTCCAAACAATTGTCTGCTGGCACTTATTCCCGTCAATGGAATACTGCAGGTTTGTCAAGCGGCATCTACTTCTATCGTCTGCAGGCAGGAGACGCTTCGACAGGCTCAGCACGGGGATTTGCTGAAACGAAAAAGATGATTCTTCTGCGCTGATTGCCGCCAGTATCTGAAGTCCGTCAGAGAGTGTTTCACTAGAGACAATTCTTCTTTAGAACACATATCGGGCCCCCGTGCTTCGACTCGTCCCAAGAGATGGGACTCGCTCAGCACAGGCTACAAAAAAAGGAAGCGCCCGGCCTTGTGCCGGGCGTCGTCATTTTTATGTGATGAGTAAGAAATCGAAGGCAAGCTGACCGCTTTTTGTGAAGTCCCGAGAGAACTGCACGTTTTGACAGTGCTGCGAGTCGATCGGTCCTGCCCCATCTTTTTCCACGCTTCAAAGAGCCACTCCTGTTTTTTCTCCCCCTAAGAGTGTATATGTTCTGGTGTCACAGCCCGGTCATTGATTCTTTCAGATAGTAACAGTACGTTTTCGGTACCCTTTCGCACCACCATCTGTGGCAAACGGATTGATCCTGTCTCGACGATTGCAGCGCGGCTTGTCGTACAGGCTTCAGAAACTGAACAGCTAGACATTTTCTAGAAAGAACTCTAGAGGTCCCATCATGAAGTTCATCGCAGCAATGGCGTTGTGCGCATTGTGCTCGATCCTCTGTGCCTGGCAGAGCCCGGCACGCTATGACCAGCAGGACGCGTTGCCAAAAAGCATTGACTGTGTCGTGCAACCATACTACCGGAATCGACCCGATGGGTCTCCCGGTCGGGAGGTCGTTCTGCATTTCCAAGGATCGCGACTCTATGGCGCTGCCGACATAGAAGTGCGCACGGGAAACCTGCGGGAGACGCATTCACTCTCCGCTCGTGCCGAAGGACTGGATTCGGCAACCATCCTCCTTCCGGCGGGTGTCGGTGTGACGAAGGAAGCATCGGTTTCGCTCCTTCTGCGGCAGGGAGCCCGAATGGTTGAGCAGACGACCAAGGTTCCCCCTATGCGTCACTGGACGGTGTATGTCTATCCGCACTCGCATGTCGACATAGGATACTCCAACACTCATGCGAACGTGGAGTTCATCCACAAACGCAACATTGATCAGGCCATTGCCCTCGCTGATACCACGAGAGACTTCCCCGGGGGTGCGAGCTACCGTTGGAACACGGAGGTTCTCTGGCCCTTTGAGCGTTACGTGAAGAGCGCAACGCCGGCTCAGATCGAGCGGCTGACGAAGGCGGTCCAACGGGGTCAGATCAATCTGGACGGCGCATACGTGCACCTTCTCAGCAGCACGTGTAGCGATGAGGAGATGATCCAGGCGCTCCGGCCCAAGCGCGAAGCGGAAGCCTTGACCGGAAGGACAATCGATACTTACGTACAAGTCGACGTGCCGGGTATGGCGTGGGGGATGGTGCCCGTCCTTGCACAAGAAGGGGTTCGCTATGTCATGATGATGCCGAACGAAACACGAGGCAACGGCCCGATGGTCAATCTCTTCGATCACAAACCGTTCTGGTGGGAGGGACCGGACGGGAAGTCTCGTGTCCTCTTCCTGCACGCAGGCGGATACGGAGCCGGGATGGAAAAAGGAGGAAAGACAGGGCGACCCTGGTTCGGCCAACGGGACAGAGCAAAGATTCCCGAAGCTATAAGAACAAATAACCCGCGAGCCGATTTTCTGGACCATCATCTGTTTCAGACCCTGCCTCGTTTGGAGGCCGATCAGTATCCCTACGACATGTATGTTGTCACCTGGGCAATGTGGGACAATGCATTGCAGGATGCCGATCTTCCGTACGCTGTGAAGTCCTGGAATCAGGACTACGCGTTTCCGCATCTGGTCATCGCCAGCGCTCAAGACATCATGCAGAAGTTCGAACAACGGTATGGAGATCGGCTTCCGTTGGTAAAAGGAGATTTCAGCGAATACTGGAACGACGGAGGTGGGACCGCTGCCAGACTGACCAGGATGAGCCGCAACGCCAAAGAGCGACTCGTCCAGGCGGAGACACTCTGGCCCATGTTGCAGCCGCAGGCTTCCGGTCCGCGTGCGGAGCTTGACGAAGCGTGGCGGAATATCCTTCTATGCACCGAGCATACATACACGTACGAGAACCCCAACGAGCCTTACTTCCAGGACGCGAACTGGAAAATGAAGCAGCGCTACTTCCAGGAAGCAGAGGACCGATCACAAAACCTCCTCGATGAGGCGCTTGCGCCGGCTAGCGATAAATCGAATGGGGCGCTTGGACCCATCGAAGGGCCTTCAAAGGGAGGAGTCGCTGTCTTCAACACACAATCGTGGAGGCACGGAGGCCTTGTGACACTTTCACCGGCAGAGAGCCAGACGGGTAACAAGGTCCAGGACGATGAGGGTCGGGAAGTTCCTTCGCAGCGTCTCTCGACGGGAGCTATGGTCTTTTTTGCTGCTGATGTTCCGGCATTCGGCTCGCGGCACTACCGCGTCGTGCAGGGCGCAGCATATCGGGGCTCCTCGCTTGTGGTTGCTGACACCGTGCTCGATAGCGGCAAGGTGCGCGTTGTGCTTGACCGTGCGAGTGGGAACGTCATACATCTGATTGAGCGAGCGACCGGTCGGGAGTTCGTGGATGCGTCTGTGAATCTTGGCGTCAACGCGTTCCGCTGGCAGCCCGCGAGGGATGCAGGGGATGCCCGCCCAGACAGCGTTGTGGCAGTCACTGTCGCAGAATCCGGCCCTCTGGTCGGAGAGCTGCGGGTCACGTCGAGAGCCCCCGGGTGCCGGTCCGTCACGCGTTCGATCCGCCTGGTCGCGGGTCAGCCGTCAGTCGAGTTCTCCAACATTGTGGACAAGCTGCCTCTCTTGCCGAAGGACGGAGTGCATTTTGGTTTCGGCTTCTCAGTGCCGGATGGGGCAACCCGCGTCGACATCCCTTGGGCAATCATACAACTTGGGCAGGAACAGTGGCCGGCGGCTAATCGCGCGTGGACGGCGAGCCAGTACTTCGTGGATATCTCCAACACGTCCAAAGGTGTGACCTGGTGTTCCCTCGACGCCCCGCTCTTCGAGAGCGGATCAATGAGTGCCAACAATACTGCCGGTTGGGACGGGAAAGGGGACGTCTGGTCACCGCAGGTTGTTCCGAGCTCAACGATCTACTCGTGGGTCATGAACAATCACTGGTTCACGAATACGCCGTTGACCCAAGACGGGCCTGTGGAATTTCGTTACCGTCTCCTGCTCCATGGCCCATACGATGCAGCTGCAGCATACCGTTTCGGAGTAGAGCAAAACCAGCCTCTGGTACCGCTGGCCACAAATGCGGCGCCTTCGGCTGCTGCTCCTCTCGCGCTTCAGAACGACCGCGTCGCCGCGACAATACTCAAATCGACAGGTGATGGCAAAGGAATGATCGTCCGACTCCGTTCGCTTTCAGATAGGGCGGAGACCGTGTCATTGTCCTGGCCTGCCCGCGCTCCGCGGGAGGTTCGCATTTGCGACCGGGGCGAGACGCCGGGCACACGGGAGGCAAAGGGCGCTGTCTCTCTCCCGGCCAGGGGGTTTGTGACGGTGTATGTCGGGTGGTAGGATGTTGATATCAACCATACGAACAACAAGTTTCGAGTTTTGAGTTCTGAGTTAGGAGAGGGATCTCACTCGAGACGGCCATTTGAATCGATTTTTACTTTGCAGGCCTCACCTGCCCGAACGCTCACCTTTTGCCATTTAAGAAAGCCCGGATAGTCTAGTGGTCTCCTAGCATCGGCCGATGTTTCGGCAAACACAGAAACTCTTGCATCGAAGCTTGTCGGATTTTTTATTTCGAGCCTGATTCCATCGTTGCTACGCTCAAGTATTTCTACTTCCACATGATCGAAGACGTACAGTTCGTCTTTATCAAGCTGCAGGTACACTCCGGGAATTTCCAATGCCATAAGCATCCCGTTGAGTTCAGTCCATCCGTTCGAAGTGTTTCTCGCCAACCTGCCCGTTGCATTTTTCCCTTCACTATCTGTTATCTGAATTCTTTCCATGGAACAACCATCATAGTTCATTCTATTTTCAGTAGACCATGAATCACCACTTCCTTTCGATATCGTTGGTCTGCTAGGGGTCTCAACCACTTCGGTATGTGCATGCTGGATATCGCGAAGCAACTCGGCGTACTTTCGTTTTCCTGTTGCACGATACAATTTGAACAAATAGTCACCTGACGCTGTACAGATCCCAGGAGCAGCATGCTTATTCTGAGCACTTGCCCATACAGCACCTGCAGCATGGACCTGCAACTTCCCCAGATCACTGTTCGAAGGAAATGCAAAATCATAGGATAATGTCCATGTAGCACCAAGTGCTGCAACGATCTCTGCTTTCTCCAGCCAGGATGGATCATGTGTTGCCCAATAGAGCGCCATGAATGATTCCAACAATCCATACGCAGAATCGGCGTCTGGATCCTGACTTGTGTCCCCGCTGAAACCACTTGTAAGGCCAAGTGTGACAACATCTCTGCTGTAGTAATAGTTGCTCATATCAACCGCTGCTTTCAAAAATCCGGGGTTGTCAAAATACTTCGATGCAAGAGCTAGTCCCGCAGGAACAATTGCTGCCGCCGTGGAATTGAAAATAACAATTCCCCCATTTTCGGGGTCAATATACTGTCCTAGCTCTCCGTTGTTGTTCCAGGTGTTCACAAATGCCTGTGCCAGATTTCTCGCAGCACGTTCCCAGTTCGTTCGTATGAATGAATGATTTCCCTGTTCTCTGAGCAACACGAATTGCTTCATCAGCCATAGCAACACATCAGCATTCTTTCTCACCATTGCGGGTTTTGCATTCGGATGCTGTTCGACTATGTCCTTTGGGATCTCTCTCTTCAATTCTGCTTGCACCGAATCGCTCGCATAGATCCCGTAGAAATATCCGCTCTTGCCTTGCATTGAATTCACGACAAAGTCAAAGGTTTTGCCCACCCTGGCAAGATGAATGCTGTCGTTCAAGCATGCCATCGGATAGGTATTCATCATTCCCCCGACCCATCCGATCTGGAACACTTTCTTGTATCCGAAACCATTCCACGGAGTTTCTGGCACGTAGCAGCCATACATGTCATTCCATCTGTAGTGATCTGTTTGAAATCTCGTAAAATCAAGAACTGCACTCATCGGCGTAACGTTGCGAGGATGATTATCGCCCGTGAATGATTTTCGCACATCCATACATCGTAGCAAAAAGGAGGGAATATCATTGACAGGAAATGAATGGACTGCAAAACGGATTGTGACTTCATCCCCCTCATTCCATGTTGGGGCACTGTCATCGCTTTTGAAGAAACCACCGAAGCCGGGAATTCTTTCTCGAACAACAGGAGCAGTCAACGAAAACGAAGCATGTGTTCTGTCTATATGTTCCTCAATGACGATTCCCGAATTCCCTAACGTTGTTCGTTGCTCTGTGAGCAAAACAAATCCTCGCTTTTGCGATGGCGAGAAAAAAGTCATTGCAGGTGTTGCTGCACTACTGGTTGATAATTCTATTCTCGATTGCTCTCCGTTGTTCAAGGCCAATCTTGGATTGTCAGACAATGCAAGCGGGCTGTTTTTATTGTAGTACATGTCGACAGGATAGACGGGCATATAACCACCAGAAATGGCTCTGAAGCGGTTCCCATTGTAAACAATGGCAGGGATCATAACATAGTTCTTCGTGCTCCAACCCGCAAAATCAAATGTTACGGCAACGGCTGAACTCGGCATACTCCCTTTTTCTAGTTTGAATTTCGCTTCGACAACGACCGAGCCATCGTCATTCACAGGGCTTTCAGAAATATCGCACTTCCACGTGGAATGTGCTATTTGTAGAAGCCCTGTTTGAGAGCTGGCAAAAGGTATGGTGTACTTTTGTCTTATTGTGCAGCTATCGTACTGCCAGACCTGGAATGTCATGCTTCCTTGAAGTTCTCCAAGAACATTGTTCGCATGAGTTCCTGTATTTGTGTTCTGTGCAGGAAGTATGTTCGTTGCGAACAACATTGTAAGAAGAATGGCCGTTGTTTTCATCTTCATGTGTTTGTCTCTTTCTTCAAGAACGACCACTTTCGCAGAGTCCATTCTACCGTGACCTGGCCCCGGGATATCGCTGTAAAAGAGAAGAAGCCTGGCCAATTTCGATCTGGTGATCGTCTTTGTAGAGCCGTCTCGGACGCAAAGCGAATTTCCTCTCCGACTTGAAGTTGATGGCCACTCTGGGGGTGTCCGCATTCTTTGATCTATTGCTCGGAAGGAAAGAAGGGGCTAACGCTGTGGACCGACGCCCAGTACTGCTTTGATCGCCGCAACTGCTCCACGGTTTTCTCTGATGCCGCTCCAATTGTAGATGCACATATACCGGCATTTTGGAATCGACAACGTTCGAGTGATTGCTTCGTGCCATGCCTGTTCGTCGTCCGATCCCATGAGCATCCACTCAACGGCTCCCCAGAAAGGGGCGTCGCTCTTCTTCAGAACTCTCTGTACACCCATATCTTGTGACGGGTCAGTTGCATGTCTGTAGAAGCTCCATCCGGGACAGGCATATCTGTTGAGCGCGGCGTCGTACAGCAACTCCTCCTCCTTCCAACCACCGACATGCGTAAACAACTTCTCCCGCGGCACACCGAGCTCTGCCGCCAGGGAACAGAGGTCATCGAGGTGGCGCCGGACGATCTCAGCCAGGTCTTTCTCTTGCAGGGATCCACTCTTTGCCAAACCGGCCGTCGTGACGGCTGCATAGCCACTCGCCACGACCCCGCGACCCGGTACCTGATCGGCCTTCAGTTCCTCCTGAGGATCCTCATTCTCGGGTCGGTCGAGAAGATTGTTTCCATTCGGATAGTAGAATGCGTTCACCCCAATTGAGCTTTCCCATCCGATTTTGATACCGATAAGGAGTGATTTCTTGTTATCAGGCAGCTTCTTCCACCATTGAAGTACCAGGGGAACGAGGATTCGCATCTCATCATGGCAGGCTTGCCGGTATGCAGGACTCATGAGATTCGGAGGTGGAAGGACCCTGATTTGTCTCCCCCAATTCCGCCAGGCGATCTTCATTGCATAAGCAGAATCCCAACCGGTCCATTCCACATTCCACCGGTTTCTGGGATTGTAGCCATCACGTCCACGATCCCACCAGTTCCAGAGATCGGGGTGAGCATCCCACCATTGTTCACCGTCAAGTTGGACAACGACCGGGATATTGTACTGTTCCGCCAGAGAGAGGAACTCGAGGACGCGGGACTTGCATTGGTCCCTGGACTCGTTCAGGTAGGAGAAGATCGCACCGATCCCCAGGTGAACATCCGTGGAACTCTCCGGGCTCTGAAGTCCCCGAACCTGTTGAAATACATCCTCATATCGTTCGCCCGGTATGATGTTGAGAACAAGGTACTGTTGCCTTCCGACGGCGTCACATTGAATGGACAGCATCAGTATGAGAGAAGCGAATACGGTCAAAACACCTTGTCTTCGCTGTCGTTGGGTCATAGGCGTGAGGTGATTTGTTGTGATGTGAGGATCGTTTCCACGCGTGAAATCTTTCTCTTGATCCTTCTCAGCCGGGCCAGGGCGATTGTCCTAACCTGTTCATGGCACGCACTGTGTACCAGTGTACCTATCGGGAGAGCGAGAGTCAAATACACCTGCAGGGGTGTCGAAAAACCGGCCGTCCTCCGAGGCCTGTAACATCGATTTGACATTCGCTTCATGAAATAGCAGATTAGTATCGTTCGTCGATTGCGGCTCATCGAGATATGATCTGCTCAGGATCAAATAAGCCGCCGCAAAAAAGGTTGTCATCCAGAGAAAGAGGATACGTCGATGAAATCATTTCACAGTAACTCTGTCATAGCGCTCGCCATTGTTTTCTTGATATCTACGCAGGTTACGTATGCAGGGACGCGCTACAAGGATCTCGTTTTTCCTTCTGTCACAGTAACAAGCAGTATTCAATTCGGTAGCAACCTTAATGTTGATGGATCGAATGCTCCCTTGTTGCTGGATTTGTATCAGCCAACAAATGATACGCTGAAGCTGAGACCATTGGTTATCTGTATACACGGTGGAAGTCTTATCGCCGGTTCCAGGGGCGACATGGGGGCGTTTTGCACTGACTTCGCAAAACGCGGATATGTTTCTGCAACAATCGAGTATCGGCTTGGCATCGAATCTCCGAAAAACGTCAGGACAATAGAGGAAGCTCTGCTGCTGGGAGTTCAGGATACCAAAGCGGCTGTTCGCTTCTTCCGTTCAAAAGCGGCCCAATATGGAATCGACACCTCACAAATCTATATCGAAGGTTCATCAGCAGGGTCGATGGTCGCCGTGCATTATGCCTACTGGGATCAGAACGAGCTCCCGACGGACATCAATCAGGCAAAGTGGGGAGATATTGAAGGAACAAGTGGGAATCCGGGATTTTCATCTGCCATCAAAGGGATCATAAATTATTGTGGTGCAATTATGAATCCAGCCTGGATTAATGCGGATGAAGTGCCAGTGGCCAATTTCCACGGTTTGCTGGATACGATTGTGCCTCCGGACAGTGGTGTGTCGACTGATTTCACCGTCAAAATGTACGGTGGCGTAGCGATCTCCAGAGCTGCAACACAACTTGGAATCTACAACCAGGGAGCGTTCTTTCCGCTCATGGGACATGGCGGCAACGAAGACAGTCTTCGGGTGTTCAGCTCAAATTTTCTCTATTCATTGATGGTTCTTTCCTCTGCGTCGCCGCAGGACTTCACCTTGATGGAACTTTCTGCAAAAACACTGAAGCTTTTTCGCTATGACAGCTATATGTTTCTGACATCTGCCCTCGATAGATCAGGGAACAGGATTATTCTCCCCAGGTCGATGATACAGTATTCGTGCACCCCCAGGATTGGTTCGATCGCGTCGTCCGGTATATTTTCTCCGTCGGATCACCCGGACAGCGGCTATGTGTATGTAAAGTTCAACAACAGAACAGACTCATGTTTCGTGAAAACATATGACTTCAAGTATTTCCTCATACGACCCAAAGTCGCGGTGACAGACCTCGCAACAACGCTTAAGTTGAGCATCGATACATATGATGCTGCTTTGGTGAAGCACGACCTGGCGATCACAAAGTTCAAACTGATCTCCACGAGTCCCTCCGTAGGGACTATTGATTCGACGGGCGCATTCACCGGAAAGAAAAATGGCACCACAAGTATCGTTGCATCATGCAATGGCTATAGCGATACCAGCGTCGTACGAGTTGAGAGCGCGAGTGGTCTCGTCAGTCTTGATCCGCTTGAGAGTCTAAGCGGATGGCGAGTTGAAGGAACGAACCTGGATTCACTTTCCGTCACGCTGGCGACGGATCAGAAGTCTGCAGGCACTGCATCCTTTAGGATAGATTATAAACTCACCTATGATCCCTTAATACCATCGTATATGGTCTACCTTTACAAAGATATGCTTGTGTACGGTGTTCCCGATTCCATCTATCTCGATGTAAAATCTGACGGCCGCAGACATAGGCTCTACTACAGTTTTTCGGACGCGAACTCGGGTACGTTTCGTGCCCTTGCAAAGAAATATCTGAACAACAGTGTGGCTTTTGATGTCGTGAACACGCCTATGACAGGATTAACGCTTATGGCAGGCATTTATGACATGAGCTATCCCCTGACTCTCAAGAGAATAGAGATCCAGCTCGCGGGCGACATTGTTCAGGGCCAGTCAACTTCGGGAACCATCTACGTGGACAATCTGAGGCTGAAATATCCCGGCACGGTCAGTGACGTTGAAAAGACACCGCTTTCACCCACTTTGTTCAAACTCGAGCAGAACTACCCTAATCCTTTTAACCCGTCAACGACAATTCAATATGAGGTTCCCTCCCACACTCATGTGGTGCTCACAATCTATAACATCCTGGGGCAAAGCGTGGCTGAGCTGGTGAATGCAGAGAAGGATGCAGGCCACTACGAGACTCGATTCGATGCAAGCGGCTTCGCTTCTGGTGTGTATCTGTATCGGCTCCAGGCAGGAAGCTTTGTGCAAACTCGAAAGTTGGTCGTTCTGAAATAACGGTGAGGAGCATGGCTCCCTTAATCACAATCAATGCTGGAGCAACTATGGACAATGCCAAACTGGCCAATCCTGCCCCTCTCGGTTTGATGGGTTTCGGAATGACCACTGTGTTACTGAATATTCACAACGCCGGATTCTTCCCTATCGGATCAATGATACTAGCGATGGGTATTTTTTACGGCGGCATGGCTCAAGTTATCGCGGGCGTCCTTGAATACAAGAAGGGGAATACATTTGGTCTTACTGCCTTCACTTCATACGGATGTTTCTGGTTGACGCTGGTCTTCATTCTACTGATGAAATCGATGGTCAAAGACACCCTCATCGACGACGTCGTCTTCATGGGGTGGTACCTGTTTCTCTGGGGGATCT
>JAPLFP010000206.1 GCA_026390585.1 Ignavibacteriales bacterium
TGCAGAAAATGAAGGTCGGATCGAAATGGCAACTGTTCGTTCCTTCCAACCTTGGCTACGGTGAAAATGGTGCAGGCCAGGACATCGGACCATACGCCACATTGATTTTCGAAGTCGAACTGATCGACATCAAAAAGTAAATACGTTCGCCGCCGCGCCGTTGCGGAGTTTCTCCGCAACGGACGCAGGTGGTGAGCAATGGCTGGATTCTTAAAGATGTGCTGTGGTGAGAGTTTTTGTGAGGTGGACGGTAAACGTTGACCCCTTCCCTACTTCGCTTTCCACACTGATTTCATACCCCATCAAAGAGCAGAGAGACCGGGAAATCGTCAGACCGAGGCCTGTCCCTTCGGATTCAGCGTCCCCCGGCGGTTGAACGCGTTCGAAGGCCTCAAAAATCGCTTCAAATCGTTCCTTCGGTATTCCCACTCCAGTATCACTTACTTCGATCCGAATCGGCCGACGCAAAACATCGACGACCACGCGCACTGTAATGCCGCCCCGATCGGTGAACTTCAATGCGTTTCCCAAAAGGTTGATCAACACCTGTTTGAGCTTCTGCCGATCAGTTTCGATTGACTGAGCACCTTTGGGGATATCGGCGCTCATGGGCACAGATTCCGCATGGGCGTGCCCACGGAGGTCGGCAATCGTTTCCCGGATCAGTTCCGCAAGCGACACCTCCGAAATGTTCAAAGGGAGTTTCCCCGATTCGATCATCGACAAATCCAGCATTTGACCGATGACATTCAGCAGGTGGGTTGCGTTGCCGGTAATCCTGTTCAGGTAGAAGAGATCATGATCGCTCAGTTTCGCGTCTTTGTTCTTCGAGAGCAAATTGGCAAAACCGATGACGGAATTGAGGGGTGTGCGCATCTCGTGGCTTACGTGGGTGAGAAACTGGCCCTTCACCTTGTTTGCCTGTTCAGCCTTGTTCTTGGCATCATCCAGCTGTCGAATCAATTCTCCGAGATGACGATTGATGCGAGACAGTTCGTCTTTCTGGGTAACAACCTCGGCCGTCCTGACGAGGACTCGCTGCTCAAGATCGGTCGCCAGAGAGCGAATTTCTTTGAGGGCATCCTGATGCCGCATCGCACTTCGCGCCAGACAGATGAGCCCGAGGGTCTTCCCCTCGCCATCTGATACAGGCATCATCGCCAGATGAACCCGGAACTCCGATCCGTCTTTCTTTCTTGCAGATGTTTCTCCCCGCCAGCCCAACGTACGGTTGTCTTCAGAGGCAATGAACTTTTCTCCTTCCTGAAGGACGAAGACGTTAAGCGATTGCATCGGCTTTCCCTGCAGATCTTCCGCATCGTACCCGGACTTCTCGAGAAATGCCTTGTTGACAAAGACGATGATGCCATCGGCGTCCGTAATGCATGCGAGGTCCGCCGA
Organism: Ignavibacteriales bacterium; assembly: GCA_026390585.1. GTDB lineage: Bacteria > Bacteroidota > Ignavibacteria > UBA10030 > UBA10030 > UBA9647. The sequence goes on from JAPLFP010000206.1 coordinate 1,402, forward strand.
CATGTCAAGTGCCTGACTGAAAAGCCGGACCTCATGTTTCAATTGTTTTTGTTTGTCCATCGGGGAAATCGTTGGCGTGCTCAATCCGGAACTGAAGGCAGGGTCACGGTGACGGTCGTACCTTTGCCATACTCGCTTTCAAGCGAGAAGGCTCCGCCGTGGATTTCCACAAGTCTCCGCGCCACGGTCAGGCCGAGTCCGGAGCCTTGCTGCTCGTAGACTTTCCGCTCAAACTGCATGTAGGCACCAATGCTCACGAGTTGCTCTGAACTCAGTCCCCGTCCCTGGTCGGTGATCTTGAGGACGAACTCATCGTTATCCAGTTCCGTTAGGACCTGGACTGACGATCCCTTCTTGGAATACCGAATTGCGTTGTCGAACAACTCTCCGAACACCTTAGAAAAATAGTCAGCAGAGATGGCGACATTTCCGGGAGTCAGATTCAGGGAGAGGTCCGTTGTCCGTTCGGCTTCGTAGGCACGATGACGCGCCATGATATCGATGACCTTGTCAACGCCCATCGTTGAACTCTTGCGAAGCTGTTCAATCTTCTGATAGTCCATCTTGACAATTTCGATCTGAGCGTAGATCAGAAAGTTCTCAATCAGGCGATCGAGACGCTTGCCGTTTCTATAAATGCGCTCGGCCATCTGAGCAACCTCGCTCGGATCGAGATCCACGGACTGCTTGCGAAGGATATCAGCGTAGCCGAGGATACCGTTGAGGGGTGTGCGGAGTTCATGCGGCAACGCAGTACTGAGATGCTGACGGAGCAACTCGAGTTTTGACTCCGCATGTTGGAGCATTGTTTGATGTTTCTGCAGACGCGTTTGGACAGCCGAGATAAGTTCGTTCTGAGAAAACGGTTTGAGCAGATAGTCGTCGGCACCAAGATCCATTCCCTGGCGCATACCTGTTGCTCCTGCCTGCGCTGTCACAAGGATGAAAGGAATTGAGGCGGTGGAAGGATTGTTTCGAATGGCAGCAAGCACCTCATACCCATCAACCACTTCCATTCGCACGTCACACAGGATTAGGTCAGGGAGCAGTTTACGCGCGAGCTCAAGTCCCTCGGCACCATTCGCTGCACCCGAGACTTGATAGCCGAATTTTTTGAGTGTTATTGCAATCACCTCGCGAATTGCGGGTTCATCATCGATAACGAGTACTCTTGTCATAGATGCAGATCGTCCGGTTAGGTGGGGAGAGGCGGTTGTGTTTCTGTCTGTAAGATAAGAGAAGCGCCGTCAGAATACAACCCCCACCAGGGTGCCGGGGAATGACCTACTGGAGGCGCGGGGAGGGAAATCTCGGTGAATCTCTGATAGAATTGAGAAAGTAGATAGGTTTATAGGATGCGGAAGAACAGCAGGGCTTTGCTTGTTTTGGGAATCGCATTAGTTGGCTGGATCTTTGGGCTAGAAGCGGAAGTACTGAGGCCAAAAGGACGTCTTCTGGCTTCGGTCTGCGCTCACCGACACCGTCGTAACAGACGGAATTCTGCCCGAGAACGAGGATACCTTTCCTACTCAAACCAGGACACGATCTCGTATTGACCCGTCGTTGGGAAGAACGGCGGCGCATCAGTCATGAGCCGCTGATCGTAGAGATAGCTCTTGAGGTAGCCACTCACGAGGTGAGGAGGGCTTCCGCTGAACGTTCCGACCGGTTCACGCATATTGTTTTGGATCCCACCAAGGAGTCTGATTGTCCCCTCTACTCCGCGGGTTGAATAGTTTTCAGCCATAAAGCCATCCGTTCGGGAGAAGACCGATGCCTGGATGTCTATGCTCTTGCCCGCATTCGCTGCATTGTCAGCGATCAGGATGCTGTTTTCGGCAACGAGTCCCAGGATGTCGCTGGACGGTCCTGCAAGCGGATTGTGTGCATAGGTGATGCCGCCATCGATGTAGATGTTCCCTTGTTTCCCTTTGCCGGTCAGCCCGGCAGCACAGATGGTTACCCTTCCATTCAAGACGCCGCTCACATGCAAATTCGTTCCATCAGCGTAAATAACACCGTTGGGGGTAAAACTTGCGACGCTCTCTTCAGTCCACACACTGCCAACTCCCTGTTTCCATTTCAGTTTGCCGTTCGATTCGAACAGAATGTAGACAGAATCCGGTCCGGTGAACTTCTTCCCACTTGCCGCAGCAGTTCGTAGGGGAACGAGATCGGACGGAAGCTTGATGCTCACCCCCGTGTCGTAGCCTCCCTTGAATTTGGGCTTATCGACAGTGGGACCAGTGTTGTAGATGATCGATTTCAACGAAGTACTACGTTGCATGAACACGGGAGCGCCTGCCACCCGAAGGTTGTCCTGCGTGTGCATCGGACCCCACACGGTATCTCCCGTGATCCACCAAATACTCCCCTCGATGACGCTGTAGTAGCCGAATCTCGAAAAGCTGCTTGGCTGCAGGAGGCACGAGATGGTCCGCCTCATGTCCTGAAAAGTGCCAACAGCAGTGACGCGCACCCTGTTGTACGTTGTGTCCCGCACCGTGCAGGTGAAAGTGCCGTCACCAAATTCCTTGTTGAGGAATCCGGCGCGCCACGCTGAGTTTTCATAGAGCGAGCGTGCGACCAGGTTCATTCCCGATCCGGCGATAGATCGGGCCATCGATGCATTGTAGTAATACGTGTAGTTCACCATCGCTTCGTTCGACACCCTCGCGAGGTTTGAACCAATCATCAGAAGGGCTGTCCCAAAACCCATGACCATAATAAGTGAAGACCGTCCCATGACCTGCCCTCCTTCCCCCTATCGATTCCTCAGATTGCGAGATGCGAGACGAATTTGTTTCCAGTACACTTTGAAATCTTCTTGAGCTGCCGAAGAGTCGTGATACTGTATCGCAGTCAGCGGCGCCGGGCTCTCCAGTGAGAGATTGACTTCAAGAGTGTAGATGAGTTTCGGATCACTGACCGGAAACGGGATGGAATCTCCCAATGCATCAAAATACCGGAGGGCAAACCGTGTCACTCCAAGACTCCATCCCTTCGTCGCCTGACCGTTTACAACCCGATACAGGTCACGTTCGCGGGGATTATTGGGATTCGTTGATACGGTGCCCAGACAGTAATAAACTGTATCAACGATTCCATCCCCCATGTCATTGGGATTGGAAGGGATGTCTGTAAGGAACTTGATGCTGTTTGAGTCGGCGCTGACAATGGAAGTATTAGGCGGATTGATCTTTGTAAAATCACTGCAATACCCGATCTTTCGGAAATCGTACTCGACGATGTCTACCAGCGCAACGAGACCTTCCTGAAGATTCAGATTGCCCTGATAGATTGCGTTCGTCTCAATCGCCTGTGCATTGAGGCGCAGCGCCATGAGAAGAAGCATCCCTCCAATCACCGTCGACGTGACAATATCGAAAATCGTGCTCGTGCCCACGGTTCACCTGAATGACCAATAGCTGAAGAGATATGACATCCGAATCGTGTCTTGAGAAGCGAGTCCCCTGACATTCACTGTGAGTCTCTTGCTGAACGTCCGGTAGCTCCTAGCGACATTCGGACTCGTCGAATCGACGTAGGAAACACTGGCCCATCGACAGAATGTGTCGACGTCTTTGATCTTGACCGTGTCTCTGAGATTGTTGTAGTCGTCGAAGTCGTTCCAGTCTCCACGTTTCTCACCAGGTTCCGGGCCGAGAGAATCCACAGGAGTGCATTCCGTCGTGGCTTGCAGAAGCCCCAACAGGGAATTCTTGTCGAAAGCCTTCCCCTGCGCCTCTTCAATAAGTGATGTTGTCAGGGAGGTCGCAAAAAGTCCGATCTCGGTTTGCTGGAGAATGATGCCATGCTGCATGAATGTTCGATTCACGCTCACGACGTTTGTCCCCAGAAACACGATCGCAACTATGGTGAGAATTGTTTGTCCGGTGTTCACAGAAAACTACCTCGCAGAATCGTCACCCACATGCTACTTCATGGTATTCGCAGGAAGCATCGGGCACAAATGATGCCATGAAGCGACGCGAACGCCAGCCTTTTCTGCCGCCCTAGAAGACCTTGGAGCAGGAGTTTAGAGAGGTTGTCACTGTGCACAACAATGGACAGTTTGGGCGTGCTGTGTAATTTGTACAATCTCCATCGTTGGCAAGGGAATTCGGACAAAACGGACAGCCATGCGGACAAGAGTTTGAGGCGGAAGAAACTGTATCATGGAAGAGATCAAGAAGGGCTCGACTATGAAACAAGAAACCCCGATTGAACCATCCCACTCTTTGAGTCAGAGTGTGCTCAACCGGGGCTCCCCATCAAGAAGAAGTAGTGTGATGCTTACTCAAACCATGAAACGACCTCGAAATTTCCTGTGGTAGGAAAGAATGGTGGTGAATCGTCCATGAGCCGGTCATCGTAATATGTGCCCCCCGGCAAGAAGCCGTGAGTGATTGAACTACCAGAAAAAGTCCCCGTGTACCCGCCGATCCTTTGGACCATTCCACCGACCGTTGTCATTTTACCTTCAACGGGGCGAGTGCTGTAGTTTTCAGCCCATAGGCCATCGAGTCGTGAAAATATGGAACCCATGAGGGTAAAGTTGTTGTTCGGGCCGCGGTTTTCGGGAACGTCGCTGATGAGGAGCTTATTGTCGGCGCACAGTCCGAGCAGGTCGTCGGAGTAACCAACCCGTGGGTCTGCGGCGTAGGTGAGATCTCCGTCGATCCAGATATCGTGCGTGCCGCCGACCGTCACCCTGCCGTTCAATACTCCCTTGATGTGGAGGTTGTTTTCGTTGCACCAAACGGCACCGTTTGGAGCAAACGATGTGAGCGGCTCGGTTGTCCATCCTTCCCCACTCCAGTCTGTACTGCCGCCAATCCTCCACGTTACTGTCCCATCGCTGTTGAATTTCACAAACACCGGTGGGCTCCCGTACCCCCAAAGCCATTTGCCGGCCGTTTGTGCTGCGTGTTTGAGTGTGTCAAAACCATTCACTCCCGGCAAATCGACATTCACACCGCTGTTATACCCCCCTTTGAAAACGGGGTGGGCATTATTATAGTTCTTGATGCCGTTCAGGCTCGTCACGCGCTGCATGAACACTGGGCTGCCGCCATTGGTGTTGGCTACGTTCAGAGTATTGTTGCAATGGAATGGTCCCCAGATGGTGTCACCGCCGACCCAGTACCCGTTCTGGTCCGTCACACTGTAGTAGTTGTATCTGGAAAAGCTGCTCGGTTGAAGCAAACAAGCCACAACGCGGGAGATACCGGCAAACGTTGATATCGACGTCATCTTTACCCTGTTGTATCCAACGTCTTCCACTGTGACGGTGAACTGACCACCGCCAAAACTCTTGTTGGAAAAGCCGCTGCGCCAGAGTCGATTTTCAAAAATGGCCCGTGACGCGAGATTGATACCAGCACCTGCTATAGCGTGTGCCATGGCGTTGTTGTTGTAAGCGGTGTAGTTCTCCATCCCCGCGCTGGACACTTTGGTGATGTTCGAACCGATCATCAGCAGCGCTGTTGTGAAACCCAGAACCATTATCAGCGCAGATCTTCCCATTACTACACCTTCTAGATTCGATAAGAAATTTCGCCGCTTGTTCTTTGTCCTTTGTTCTTCTCGTTCTCAGACTGAGAAAATCAGCCTTTCCAGTCTGATATTGAGTCACTTCTGAAAAGCCTTTTGTTCAGAAACCCCTGAGAACAAGCATTCTCTCTGAGATCTTGCACATATGGTGCCAGAGGATTTCCACGGCTCGAGGGGAAAGCGGTTGCTGGAACAGATTGCCTGATAAGGGGTTACGCCATTTGCCGTGTGTAGGGGCTTTGGCGGAAGGTTAAGAGCTGTTGTATATTCTTCAATTTGTTGACTAACGGTGAGGATCGTGGCTAGGGAACACACGTCCCTGTGAAAGGCACGATTATGGGGCGATGGAGAAGCAGATGGATCGTGGCAGAGCCACTAGAACTTCAACGGAAGAGCTGAGGGCAGGACGTCAATCGTGCACGGCACACGACCGAGGAACTCACCATCGGCCTCGACAGGGACATCTTCGTTCGAGATCACTCTAACCGATCGCCCCTGGAAATAGCTTATCCAAGAGAGATTGACATGAGTGCCGAAATAGATACGAGGAAAATTGATCAGGCGAGAAGGAATACTCTGTTTGTGAATCAGCACGACATCGAAGAGACCGTCGTCGACTTTCGATTTTGGAGCAAAGTGCATGCCGCCACCCGCATATGCTCCGTTCGCTACGACAACCCCCAGGAGGTGGTCACTCACGACACGGTTGCCATCTATTTCAATGGTCATGAGTTGTTCACGGAGCCGGGCTGCCGTGGCAACCGCTGTTATGCCGAACCCCAGGAAACCCCCCATCCATTTGTGATGAGCCTGGAAGCGCTGAACAACCACAGCTGAAATCCCTTGTGAACATTCATTGAAGAAGAGCTGCTCATTTTGTTTGCCAAGATTGTCTACGAACGTCGCCCGACCAAGATCAACGAAGCGCTTACGTGGACCACATACTGCCTCGATCTGTCGTGCCGTACTTCGATGAAGGCCGAAACCCCGTGCGGAGTCTTGCGCCGTGCCGCTAGACACAATCCCCAATTGACAGGAGGGATTGATGAGTTTGCCGCCAACGACGAATCCATTAACGACCTCGTGGATTGTGCCATCTCCCCCGATGACGACTATCAGTTCCGCCCCTTTTGTGATCGCAGTTCTGGTAGAATCCGTTGCCTCCAAAGGTTTTGCCGTCGTAAACACCGTCACTTCACCCTTGAGGCGCTTTCTCAACTCTTGCACAATTCGCTCATGGCGCCGCGCGGTTTTCCCTCCTGACGACGACGGGTTGACGACAATATGTGCTTGGAGTGAATCCACTGTAAGTGCGATCAATGGGCGGGTGTTCGTTGTGTTGAAAGTAGCAAGTTCCCAGGGCATAGTCAAACACGGCTCAGAAACGCCAAAAAACTGTGAAACGAATTCAGGGAGGTGAATCACCGGGTCGAGTATTATGATCTTAAATGCCCGCAAATACTTGAGTTTTTTCAATCAAAGGTGTATTATTCAGGCGGTACGTCATACCAATCATCGACGGGGCCAACGAGCACATTCGCACTCACCAACATTTGCGAGAAGACCGATGAATGAAATCCTAGAATCTCTTCAACGCTGCGTAGAACGCGGAAAAGTCAATATCAAATCCCCTTATCCACCCGACATGAAGGGTCAGGAAGGAGCCGATGAACTCGCGAAGAAGGCTCTCGAGATGGGTGTGGCGCCGCAAGACGTTCTTTCCAAAGCACTCATCGTCGGAATGCAGAATGTCGGGGTGCGATTTCGAAACAAGGAAATCTTTGTCCCTGATGTCTTGATGGCGGCAAAGGCCATGGCTGCAGCAATGGTGCATTTGAAACCATTTTTCAAATCCGATGAGCTCAAACACAAGGGAACGATCGTCATCGGTACAGTCCTCGGTGATCTGCATGACATCGGCAAGAAGCTTGTCTCAATGGTGATCGAGGGCTCAGGATGGGAAGTAGTCGACTTAGGTACCGATGTATCTCCTGACAAGTTCCTCAAAGCCGTCGATGAGCATCCGGGTTGTGTCGTCGGATTGAGTGCGCTGCTAACTACAACCATGGTCAACATGGAAACGACGGTCCAGCATATCAAATCGAAACATCCGGCCATCAAAGTAATCATTGGCGGAGCACCGGTGACGGAAGAGTTCGCCACCAAGATCGGTGCTGATCATTATTCTCCTGATCCACAGGGGGCGGTGGAATTCTTGAATACGCGCTGCACACCGAATTAGGAATGCTCGAATTCCCAACACCCGAAACAGTATCATTCTACCCCTCATTTCAAGAGCTTGCAATTGACCGAACGATCGTCGAGAGAGACTTGGGGTATCGAAAAACCCCGGCTCCCGAGATCGTTCGTCAATTGATCGACGAGATTTTGCCTGAGGTCTCTCTCCGACTTACGATCCAATGCGGCTTTTGTATTCTCCCTCCAGATTTTGTATCACTCTCAAACGATGGCCTGTTATGTGGTGAGATTCAAATCTCGACCGGGCCAATCATCGCAAGTCAACTGAAGAAGTTGAAAACGGTTGCGGTGTTTGTTTCGACGGCCGGCCCTCTCCTCGAACAATGGTCACAACAGCTTATGGCCGACGGGGATATGATGAAGGGATATCTCGTCGACTCGATCGGTTCAGAAATTGCCGATCGGGCTTCAGAGTGGCTCGAGAAACGCGTAGCGGAGCACGTTGCGCCTCGTCGATGGGCCATGACAAATCGTTACAGTCCCGGATATTGCGATTGGCCCGTTACCGATCAGCAAAAGCTGTTCTCGTTTCTTCCTCCTCGGTTCTGCGGTATCTCTCTCACACCCAGCTCACTCATGATTCCGATCAAATCGCTGAGCGGCATCATTGGCCTCGGACCCGATGTGGCACGCGGCGCCTTCCAATGCTCGATCTGCGACCTCAAGGACTGTTTCCGCAGAATGGACGAATCGGAGTTCGCAACGGAGCAGCGATGAAACCGAAGATCGTCGTCGTCGGCAGTTCAAACACCGACATGATCATGAAGCTCCCCCGTCTTCCCAAACGTGGAGAGACCGTGATCGATGGATCGTTCGCCATGGCAGCCGGAGGGAAAGGTGCAAACCAGGCTGTTGCCGCAGCACGCGCTGGAGGAGACGTCACACTCCTGACGAAAGTTGGCAGCGACCAATTTGGCAGCCTGGCACTCGAAGGCTTCAGGAAAGAAGGAATCAACATTGACTATGTGGGTATTGACTCCTCCTCTCCCTCAGGTGTTGCGGTCATCTTTGTCGACGGACATGGAGAGAATAGCATTGGAGTCGCGTCCGGTGCAAATGGCGAATTTCAACCGTCGGACCTTTCGGAGGGGCTTGATCGTATTTCATCGGCCGATATCCTGTTGGTCCAACTCGAGATACCGCTCCCCACTGTGGAAGCAGCTATTCGGTGCGCTGCTCAAACGGGAGTCCGAGTTATTGTCAACCCCGCGCCAGCCCGTAAGCTCGACGCCGAGGTACTGCGTCTTGTATCTGTCATCACGCCCAACCAAGCCGAAGCTGAGATTCTCTCCGGTGTTCCATTGGTAGACGACAAATCACTCGAGAGGGGGGCGAAGGCCCTGCATGCGATGGGAGTCAGAACCGTGGTGATCACCCTGGGGGAGCGGGGAGCATTTCTCGCAGGGGCGGGAAATTTCGAACGTATTCCGGCATTCGACGTAGAGCCCGTTGACACAACAGCCGCAGGCGACGTGTTCAACGGAGCTCTCGCTGTGTCGATCGGCGAAGGCCGGAGTTTGCTGGATGCCATTCGCTTTGCGAATGCAGCGTCAGCTTTATCGGTCCAGAAACTCGGAGCACAACCATCGGCGCCGCGACGCAGAGAGATCCTCGATTTCATGAAATCGAGAACTCGAGAGGAAAAGAATCTGTCCATTTGAGACGGAAAGGAATGTTCAGTATCTTCTATCGGAAACGCGGAGGACCACAAGGAAATGAAACGCGAAGAAGTTGAACGCCTGCAGGCAGATGCCGCAGCCCTCCTGAGGAAAGCGAGCATCTCGTTCACGGAGCACGAGCGGATGTCTATGGAAGTTGCCGACTTCGGACTGAACGATATTCGGAATATCGGGCTCGAGATCATCGTGTACGAAAACAACGAGAGGTACTGCGCGAAGGAGCTCATTCTTCTGCCCCGTCAGATGTGTCCACAACATCGTCATCCGAAGGTTGATGAACTCAACGCCGGAAAACGAGAGACCTTCCGTTGCCGATGGGGAGAAGTCTATCTGTACCTCGAGGGTTCAGCAACCCTCAGTCCCAAGGCCCACGTTCCTGATCGCTACAAGAAACATCTTTCTGTGTGGCACGAGATGGTTCTCCATCCCGGCGACCAATGCGCCATTGCACCGAACACCTTGCATTGGTTTCAAGCGGGAGACCACGGCGCCATTGTTTCCGAATTCTCGTCGACAAGCGTCGACGAACTTGATGTGTTCACCGATCCAAACGTCAAGAGAATTCCAGAGATCACCTGAAGACAGAAGAAGCAGACAATGACTCCAAAACAGCGGTTTGTTGCGGCACTGACGCACCAGAAACCTGATCGGTTACCTGTCACAACCCACCACGTTATGCCGTTTTTCCTCGGGAAGTACATGAACGGCATTTCCAACGACGAGTTCTTCGCGCACTTCGGCCTTGACCCTATTCGCTGGCTTATGGCCTACAAGCCGGACGATGCGAGGGGGGAATACTACGACCCACATCACGTTCCCGGCTACCTCGAAGCGCATCGAGTTACGTCTGACACCTGGAGGATTGAGCACGAACTGGTCTCCGATCCCCGGTACGAGACAACCCGCTACAAGTTCATCACTCCGAAGAAGACCTTGACGACGGTCTTGCAGAGCAATGAGCACACCTCATGGGTCACCGAGCGACTCGTCAAACAGAAGACCGACATCGATATCATTGCCGAGTACGCAACAAAGCCGAAATGTGATGTCGCCGAGGTCAACAGGCAAGCAGCCGAATTCGGCGAGCGGGGGATGTTCCGTGGATTCGTCAACTCATTTGACGTGTACGGACAACCGGGTTGCTGGCAGGATGCTTCTGTGCTGTTCGGCATCGAGGACCTCATCATGGCCACGTTCGAAGATCCCGATTGGGTTCAGTCGTTTCTGAAGGTGATGTTTGAGCGGAAGAAAATGTTCATCCAGTCCATGAAAGGGGCACGGTACGATGTCATAGAGCTCGGAGGAGGCGATGCATCTTCCACGGTCATCTCTCCTGACATCTTTGACCAGTTTATTGCTCCCTATGATTCCCAACTCATTCAGTTCGCCCACGAAGCCGGTCAACGGATCGTGTATCACACGTGCGGCGGGATGATGCCATTGCTTGAACGGCTTGCGGAAATGAAACCCAATGCCTTGGAGACGTTCACCCCTGAATCCATGGGAGGCGACACGATCCTCGCTGAAGCAAAGGAGAGAATTGGCGATCGGGTTTGCATGATCGGCGGGTTCGATCAATTCCACTACTTCAAGGGATGCATGCCGGAAGAGACACGAAAGGAAGTGCGTAGGTGTTTCAAGGATGCCGGCAAAGGTGGTGGCTACATCCTCTGCCCTTCTGATCATTTCTTTGACGCAGACGTTGATCTGTTGATGGCGTTTGCTGATGAAGCACGTAAGTGCACGTACGAATGAACGAAGAACCCTGATTCATGGCACCTTTTCAAGGTCCCTTGTGAATCCATAGCACCTTGAAAAGGTATCACGGCTCCATGTCATCCTCGGAATCCCCTTTGAGGAGGTACGCCTTCACAAACTCCTGGTAAGCCTTGCCGCTCTCGATCAAGCAGTTGCGAAGCTGCCTGGAAGCTAGATTTACCCCCGAGTTGCCTGCCCAGGTTGCGTAGTCCGTGTATTCCCATTCCATCGCGTTTCGCACTAGCGATGCTCGGACCGGATTAGTGTGGACGTAAGCCAGGCAACGCATCAGTTGAGCATCCGATTCAATGAGCCTCGATTTTGCAGGACCCTGGAAGAGGGTACCGCTATGCCTTTCCAATATATTGAAATACTGCACGTAAGCATTGAATGTTGTCTGAAGAAACCTTGAAATAGAACCAGTCAGATCCTGACGCACCAGCATGTGATAGTGATTCGGCATCAAACAATACGCTATCACCGTCACGTGGTAGCGCGCAGAGTATTTTCTGATGAGTTCTATACACCTGAGATAATGCGTGCTCTTCCGGAAGATCGCACTCCGGTGGGCACCTCGATTGTAGATGTGGTATGTATGCTCGTCTGCGTACTTGGGCATAAGTTCACAGGTGACTTGGCACCTTGAAAAGGTTCATCGGTCAGGTATACTTCAACGTAAGAACGATCTTCTCGCCAACCGGCAATCGGTAACGAACCCGGTTCAGAGGACCTCTCCTTTTCAATCTCCGGAGTGGCACTGATTCCCTGGGATCAAGTGCAATCTCCCCCTCCCCGTGCGAAGGCGTCTGCAAAGTGATCACCCGATTTCCAGGCAGTCCGTTGGTCTCGACTCGAATCGGACCCTGGACTGTGTTCGCAGTGAGAGACAGGGCCTCGATATCAGCGAACTGCGGGACGATTTCATATCGTCTAAATCCCGGTTCGAGCGCCTTGATTCCGGCAATACTCATGTAGAGGACATAAAGCGGAACAACCGCACAATGGCTCCACTGCGAGGTTGAGTCCGGCTTCTCTATCCAGAATTCCTGAAGCGTATTGTTCAGACGAACGGAGTCCATTGGAGCCCAACGAGTCCTGAGGTCCTTCACCAGAACTTCGGAACGACCTCCCTTCGCGAGCGCCCACAGTCGCCATCCAGCATTCGCCGGATACGAAAACCCCATCTCAGGTGGCAACGATGCAAGCGCATCAATTGCCGGCTTCACCTTCCCCCCCGGACATTGGTCAAACAGAACTGAGGTAGCAAGCGTCCGGTCCGAGAGTCGGACCTCCTTCTCCTCATTCAGCCAGGGAAGATTGTCGATGAATATTCCTCGTTTACGATCCCAAAACATCTTAACCGTTTGCTTCAGAAGGGCCGCCCCGACCTCCCTTGCTTCAGCTCCCCAACGACGATCGCCGAACGCGTCACAGAGAGGCGCCAATGCGTGCTCCAGCATCGCGGCCGTGTAGAGGTTGAACGCACCTTGCTTGTGACGTTGTTTCTTGTAAGCATTGTGATCGATATAGAGTGACGGCACGCCAAGGTTTTCTGCGGGGAGCAAGCCTTCGCGCGTGCGTATCGATTTCAGGTAGTTGAAGAATCTGAGGAGACGAGGATACGGCTCGCGCAGCGCTTCAAGGTCACCCGTGTACAAGTAGTGATGCCAGCAGTCGAAATTGAATCCGACCCCGTGATCGAGCAACGGCCCCCAGAATGTCAGTTGGAGTTGGCGTTCCATCAGCCGCGCGAGACGGTCGTACGCTGGCCAGCAATCGAGAAAATACCCGTCGATGGTCATTCCTTGGCTAAACGTCGTCATGTAACGGGCCGTCAACCGCGTGTCACCGAATGCGGAATAGATCGCGTGTAGCTGATGCCCCCCATCACCACTGTATTGCTGTCGTTCCCGCGCCATACCGTCGACAATGGTCTCTTGAGCGCTATTATACAATGTGTTCACCGAAGCATCGAAGAGTCTCTGCAGAGCGGGCTCAGAGCATCTGATGCCTGGGCTATCGGGCCATGGGAACACTCTCCGACGAACACCGACGTTTCGAATGACAACTCCACCCGTCGTACCATGAATGTGGAGCTGCATCCATCGGCAACTTTCGAAGTCAAACGTTTCGAAGTCGTTAACCCCCTTCCTGCAGACGAATCGAGTCCACGCGTAGAACTGCGTGTTGAGGAGCGGAGGGCCTCCCACTTCATGAGATTCCTGAACCATCAGCTCAATGACTGTCCCTTCAGGAGCGTCAATTGTGAAGCATGGCCATCCCACGATTTGTTCCTCGAATTCGAACGTGAGGGCGGCCCCGAGAGCTCCATCGAGTTTCGTCTTCCACGACGTGGCATCGATCTGTTCGGCGGATGAAGATCGGACAGCCTCATAGCTGTCCGTTGTCGAGCTATCAAAGTATTCCTCTGGAGACCGTTTCCACCGAATCCAGAGCGACTCAGCAAGCTGTTTTGCCGGCACTTTGTATTCCCGCAACATCGGAATAGACCGTCGGCGCAGCTCGGAGACTTCCTTCGTCCCGCGAATCTCCAGTGCATACTCGGGATATGAAGAACACACCGGCGGCTTGTCTGCCGGACACGAGATATCGATGGGTGACAACCAGGTGCTGTCAGGTTCGAAATGTGCACCGAGCCATCCGTAGGGATACAAGCGCGCATCGAATTGTTCCTGCAGGGACCGTAGGTACCAACGCTTGTAACTACCCGGCTTCCAACTTCGGGCCATTTGTGTCTTCCAGGTCGAATCCGACAGGACGTTAAGACTTCTGCCATCTTTGGTTTCGATCCCAAGATTAAAGATGAATCCCGGCTTTCCCATGGGGTAGGTCCCGTCGCCAAAGCCATAGTACAGAACCTCGACCCCAATGACGTTTTCTCCCTCCTCGAGCACGGTTGTCAGGTCGAGAGGATCGGCTTCCATCCAGCGAGGATCTGATGGTGCAGGTCCCCACTGAATCCGCTTGCCATTGACGAACAAGCGATAGCGGCTATCGGCAGCAATCCATCCGAGAGCTTTTTTCGGTGCCCCATCGAGTGTGACGATCTGGCGAAACAAGACGATTGTATTTGAAAGTGTCCGACCCGATGGATACCAAATCCATTTGGCGGGACTCAGATCGAGGGCATACTGAGATGGAGCAGGAAACGAAGGAATAGGCGTTGGTTTGTCGGCAGTTCGCTGACGATCTTCTTTTTGACCTTGAGGAGAAAGAGACAGGAGAGGGAGTGAGAGTCCCCCCAGTGCAGTTTTGCGGAAGAAATCGCGGCGAGTGAGTTTGGGCACTTTGCGCTTGCGTGGTGCCATAGCAAATCCCTTTCAATTCGACTATGCGCGATTGAATGCGGCCAGTGCATCAAAAAAGGCGTCGATGTTTTTCAGCGGCACATTCGGCGGCACATCGCAACCTGACGAAATGACGAAATTGGGGAACCTCTTCGTGGCCTGGAGGAGAACTTCGGTTTCCGCTCTTACAGTCTCCGGTGTTCCTGATTTGAACACTCCAACAGGATCGAGATTACCGAGAACAAGTATGTCAGACGGAAGTTGTTCCAGCGCCGAGGTGATGTTGCACCGATTGCCAAAATGAAACGCAGCTGCTCCTGTTCCATACATGGACGCAATTAAGGAGTCGGTGTCTCCACAGTTGTGAAGGATAACAAGGAAGCTCTCGTCCTGAACACTCTGGACAATTCGCCGCACGAAATCTGAGGAGAACTGAGTGCACAGATCCGGCGACAGTACCCCCGCGACGGGTTCAGCAATCACAATCCCATTTGCGCCAACCGATTTGAAAGCTCTCACGTAGCTTATCAGGAACTGTGTGCACTTGTCCACAAGCGGCAAAATACATTCTGGTTCGGTGAGAATTGCGGTCATGATTTCCGTGACATCGTACAAACGGGCTGCGAGGGAGAACGGACCGATACACCCTGCGAGAACCGGTCTATCGATTATTGTCATGGCCGCCAGTCTTGCACTTTCAACCCACTGGTCAAGCCGTCCCTGCGACATATTCGGAATGGCCAGCCGTTCGATGGACTCTGCGTCATAGACGCATCGTTCTGTCACGGAGGGGACCTCGTTATCGCTGAAGCGGACTTTTGCACCAAACGCCTCTGCTTCCACAGAGAGATCCATTATCATCGTCGAAGCGCCTGTAGGATAGGCTTCTGAAACAGCTCGGACAGCACCGGAATGTAGTTGCGGGCTGTGAACCGTCTCATAGACCGTGTGACCAGTAAGATCAATTCCCGGGTGGGTCATGATGGGAATCGCAAGCCTCTTTGACGAAGCAAGAACGCTTTTTACCCAAAGGGACATGTTTCTTTGCATACAGATTTCAACCTCTATTGCTTCACGATTTCAATGCTCGACCGCGCCCGAATATCATCAGACGAGCTGCCGATCATTACTTCGACCGTTCTGGGTTCGACAACAAAAACCAGTTTCGCATCGAGAAATCCTAGGTCGTCCTTCTCCAAAGTGAACCTGATCGATTTCTTTTCGCCCGGATCCAGCGCCACCCTCTTGAATCCTCGGAGCTCTTTTACCGGCCTGGTGACACTTGCGACTGGATCACGGATATACAGCTGCACGACTTCTTCACCATGGCGGTCACTTGTGTTTTGGATATCAACGCTTGCTTCGACTGTGCCATT
>JAPLFP010000335.1 GCA_026390585.1 Ignavibacteriales bacterium
ACTCCTGTTTCTTTCGGCGTGCCTTGGCGTCCTCATTCTGATGTCGCTGGTGAAGGTCGCGAGTCAGTTCGGCTTCAGAAAAGTTGTCACTGTGCTTTCCCTTGTGTATGTCGTGATCGTCGTTCTTTTCTTCAAGTTCTCAAATCCGATCTCCATGCTGGAAGGGGCCGGCAGATTGCAGGCGGTCTCTTTCGCTTCGTCTGGAGGGGGTGGGGGAGGAATCATGTCCTTCCTGCCGAACAACATCGCGTCAAACGTTCTCTACTACATCACGAAAGACCGTCTCTTCTTTGCCTTTGGTCAAGCAGGGTTGTTGCTTCTGATGACAGCAGCGATGTTCACCGTCGTTCTGTTTGTGGGAAAGCGGTATTACTATCGAACGTGGCTCATGACATTCGAATTCCAGGCAAAAAGCAACACGGTGGCGTCCGGGCGGAGGGTGAAGTTTTTTGATTTTCGGAAACAATCGCATTTGCCGGCGCAGCTGGAAGTGCTCATCAAGAAGGAGTTCTTCCAGTTCTTTCGGGAGGCAAGTCAATGGATGCATCTGGTCCTCCTTCTGGTTCTTGTGTTTGTCTTTGCGATCAGTATCCGGAACCTCAACGTGACGCTTCGCGTCACCGAGATTCAAACGGTAGGATATCTCATTCTGTATGCATTTGCAGGGTTTCTGAGCTGCTCCCTGGCTTTGCGGTTCGTTTTTCCAGCAGTGAGCATGGAGGGACAATCATTCTGGACTCAGTTGAGTGCTCCGATCAAGCTCAGGAAGATCTATGCGCTCAAGTTCGCGATTGGGATCGTGCTGGTCCTTTTGCCTGCACTCCTCACGTCGGTGTTTTCGAACGTCCCCTTTGTGAGAATGACCGAGCGTCGTCCACTTCTTATGTATTTTGGCCTGTTCAGCACCTTCTGGGTTACGCTGACACTCGTTTCACTCAATCTCGGGTTGGGAGGGTACTTTGCCAATTACCAGGAGAAAAACCCCATCCGCGTAGCTTCATCCCAGGGAGCGACACTGACGTTTCTGGTCTCCCTTGTCTACCTCATCACTCTCGTCTCTATTGTCATCATTCCTTTGAGGGACTATTTCCTCTCGTTGTTCCAGTTCGCGCCGTTCGACGCAAGCGTCATCGTCGCTCCGGGAACCACCGTAGCAATGCTCTCGGCAGGTCTGAGTGCCTTCGCCCTTGTTGTGGGGTATCGTTCTCTGCAAAGGGATTTTTGATTGCTATTCAGCGTGTCAATTTCTATCTTCTGCCAGTATGATTGACGAACCAACACTCTCCCAGTGGCTGGAGCAGGCTCGAACGCTGGTTGAGGAGGGGAAACTTCTCCACGCACTGCAGTTGTATTATAAGATAACCGCCGCCGCACCGTCGCTGGACATCGCGTGGGTTGAACTCGCCTACGTCCAGTACGAACTCAAACAGTATCCTGCCGCGGAAAAGACTCTACTGAAGGCTGTCTCGACCAGCGAAGAACCGCAGGAGATTCTCTTCCTCGTCGGAAATCTCTACCTGAAGCTCGGTCAATATTCGAAGGCCCTCACCTTCTACAAGAAACTTCTGGGACAACAGCAAACGTTGACCAAGGATCTGCGCGCTCACCTGAATTTCAATACGGCATTGTCATACTACTATCGGGACAACATTCGTCTCGCGGAGATTCATTTTCGCGCGACCCGCAGAATCGATCCTCGATTTCCAAAAATCAACGAGTCCCTCGGAGAACTGCTCCTGCGGCGTGGAGCACTTTCCGAAGCTGTCGAATGTCTGAAAGACGCTGTGTCCCATGAGCAGTACAGCTGGATGGGACACTATATGCTCGGAACAGCCTACGCAAAAATGTATGACTGGCGACGGGCCCACGCCGAATTTGTCATTGCCGTGGAGATGGATCCCAATGAACCCCGGGCGTGGCTCATGTGTGGAGAAGCCTTGCTCGCTCTTCATAAGCTCGACGAGGCCGAACGATACCTTCGGAAGGCGCTCGAGCTAAACCCGCAATTGACCGATGCCGTGGTCGGTTTTGGCTTTCTGTTCCTCCGCCGAGGAGACTATCAGCGCGCACGTGAGTTTTTTGAGCAGGCGCTGCAGCTGGAACCTCATCACTCAAGAGCCCTTCAGGGCACACATGAATTGAAGCTCTCTCAGAATCCGCAATCGTGAAAAGAGAATGAACCTGCGCACACGTCTCGTGTTTCTTTTCCACATCGTTGTTCTGGGCCTCGTGCTGATGACTTCGGCCTCCGCCGCAATGGTGGTGGAAGACAGCGTCATCTACAAGCCTGCAGTCGAGCGAAGTTTCCAGGAAGCGATGGCGCTCTTTCGAGGGATGCGATACGCAGAAGCCCGCGCGTCGTTTGAGCAAATCGTGGACCTGCCTGGGATCAATCACCGTACGAGCGCCGCATATCTGATGGCGGCAAAGTCACGATATCATCAGGGTGATTATGCTGCGTCCGTTCTCCTGCTTCAGTCGTTTCTTGAGCGCTTTGAACACTCTGAGTATATCGATGACGCTCACTATGCGCTGGCCCTGGACTACTACCAGCTCGCACAGTATCGGGAATCGGCGCGGGCGTTTCTTAAAGTTCGCCAGACTTCACCCGATCCGACGCTCGCTGCCCGCGCGGTGAAAATGCTGGGTCTCGTCGCCGAAGAAAATCTCCGACGAGATGAATTGCGTGAGCTTCTGACGGAGGCGAATCAAACAGAAACGAAAGCCTTGCTCACCGTCCGCCTGGCGCAAAAAATCCTGCAGACAGGAGATGCGCGTGGGACACGCGAGCTTCTGAATACGATCCTGAGTCTGCCAAACACCATCGCGGCCGTTGTTGAAGCTCGTGCCTTGATGAAGAAAATCGATCAGAGTGGAGTTGTGAGGATTGGAGTCGTCCTGCCGCTGACGGAGAAGTCGGATCAACCGGTTGTTCACGGCGTGGGCGAAGAGTTGTTGGATGGAATTCGTCTCGCAACGGACGAATACAACGCCGAGTCGATGCCAAAAGTGAACCTGGAGGTGAGGGATTCCGAACGTGACGCGGGAGTAGCAGCGCGCCAAGTGTCAGAACTCAGTGCTGACAGCCAGATCCTCGCCATCCTCGGTCCAGTGTTCAGTAATGAAGTGCTTGCGGCAGCGGAAATTGCGAACAGGAGGGGGGCGCCCCTTCTTACACCGACGGCGACGGCGACGGGAATCGCATCCATTGGGAAGTATGTGTTCCAGGCGAATCCGGATTTCGTGATTCGCGGTCGCGCGATGGCACAGTATGCTTTCCTCGCGAAAGGCGCGCATCGATTTGCCGTGCTGGCTGCTTCCGACAGCGCAGACCGGGCGACGGTGGAGGCGTTCATCCAGGAAGTGCTGGACCTTGGCGGCCAGATGGTCGACGTTCAGTACTACAAACCTGGTCAGACGGACCTTCGGGATGAGCTGACCGCAATGCGGCAGCGCGGGTTGGAGCTCACCGAATCCATTGTGATCAGCTTCGGGGCCAAGACACGGCCTGTGGATCTGAAGAAGATGGCAAGGTGGGGTGTGCCTCAGCACGTTCTCGATTCTCTGGTGACATTGAACACCGCCGCCACGGTAGAATCGCTCTTTGGAGATGACGGGAAGCATGTGGCTGATTCGATGAAGATCCCGACTCAACGCATGAGGGCAAAGTACGACAGCCTTGGATTGCCGGTCGCCGCGTTCGATGCGATCTTCCTTCCAATATCATCGTCGGAGGAAATCGGCATCGTAACATCGCAGCTGCGATACTTCAATTTCCAGGCTCAGCTCCTCGGGAACGGCAACTGGTATGACCCTAATGAACTCGAACAACACCGTCAGTATTCCAACGGGGTAATCTTCTCGACGGACACCTATGTGGAGGAAATCAATCAGCACTATCAGCAGTTCATGAAGCAATTCCGCTCAAAGTATTCAAAGGATCCGACAAAGAACTCCATCATTGGATATGATGCAGCAAACCTCCTCCTCAACGCAATCCATCAGGGTGCGACAGGGCGCGACGCGATTGCCTCCGTGCTGAGGAGTTCACTGACATTTCAGGGTATCCACTCAAAGATCTCGCTCGACCCACGCAGGGTCAATTCCTTTCTTACCATACTGCAGTACAAGAACCGGTCCATCAAGAAAATCGGTGAGATCGATGTGAGCCGGAAGGCAATCACGGGCACCGACGAACAGCAATGAAACCTCAGCAACGACACCTCCGCGGTGTCTTCGAGCCGTCGTATTACCACACAACCATCAAGCAGTGGCCTGCAGGCGAGCGGCCGCGCGAGAAAATGATAGAGCATGGTTCGTCCGCTTTGACGGAAGCGGAGCTTCTTGCCATTCTTATCCGAACCGGATCGAAGGGTGTAACGGCCGTTGATCTCGCAAAGAAACTCCTTTCCAACCAACGGACTCTTCGGGAACTGGCCCGAATGTCGGTCATTGACTTTGGCCAGTTCGGGATTGGCCGGGTGCGCGCATCGGCGATTGTCGCAGCCTTTGAACTCTGCAGGAGGATGCCGTCGAGCGGTGGACTCGAGCGGCCGATCTTTCGAGCTCCGGAAGACGTGGCCCACGTTTTCCTTCCGAAACTTCGCGATCTGCAGCATGAGGAGTTCTGGGCGTTGCTGTTGTCGACCTCGAACCAGGTGATTCGTGAGACGCGAATTACGAGTGGCACGCTGAATTCGTCGCTCGTTCATCCCCGTGAATGCTTCTCGGAAGCCTTGAAAGAGAAGGCCGCCAGCGTGATTTTCGTGCACAACCATCCGAGCGGCAATCCTGAGCCAAGTCAGGAGGACCTGTCGATCACAAGACAATTGACAGAAGCGGGGAAGATCCTTGGGATTCCAGTGTATGACCACATTGTTGTCGGAGGCGCGCAATTTGTCAGTTTTGCACAACGTGGATTGCTCTAAAGGCGATTCTAAAAAAGAAGTTAAGACACAGGGTTTTTCTTGACTTTTGCGGCTCTAATCTGTATCATTCTGAGGATTGTGATTCCTGAACACCAGAAGTTGCATTGAAAATATAGGAGAGGTTCTCATGAAGAAATCATTTGCTGGTCTATTTGTCGCAGGTGCGTTGCTCGCGATGATGGCAACCGGCTGCACGAGTAAACCCAGTCCCGCAGAACTGAAGCAACTGGAGGACCTGAAGGCTGAGGTATCGTCATTACAGCGCGAGATTGCGGCCAAGGAGTCGGAGAAAGCGGCGTTGATGAAAGCGATCGCCGACAAAGCTGCTCAGCTCGCACAATGCGAAAAAGACAAAGCGCTCGTTCAAGAGCGTTTGAAAGGCATGTAACCTAAGGCCCAATACCAAGGAGAATGACAATGAAAGTTATGAATCGTGTAATCCTCGTGGCGGCCTTAGCGCTCTATGTTTCTTCCTATGCCGCTGCACAGGAGATGACCAAAGAAGAGTGGCAGAAGCAGATGACTGAGCTCACTGCAACTCGAAATGATTTGAAGTCGAAGCTCACTGCTCTGCAGACTGAAATTGACAAGCTGAAAAAAGAAGACGCCGATAAGGCCGCAGCGCTCAAGAAATGCAACGATGAAGTCATGGCGCTTGTCGGGGCTGAGGCAGCTGCCGAGCGCACATTCGTGGCAAAGCTTGATGAGGTCGATGCGAAGATCAATGAGCTCTCCCGACTGTCGAACCAGGATCTCTGGGCGCGCAAGGGCGAAGTCGATGATGTTCAGAAGGCGCTGGATGAAGTGAAGAAGAACAAGATGAATGCGCTGCCGAAGTACTTCGATCGTATCAAGGAACAGCAGAATAGAATCGATGCGCTTCGCAAGACCCTCGAGACTGCCCAGCTGCAAATGACCTACACGGTCGGAACGTGGGCGAAAGATCGTGATTGCCTCTGGAATATTGCGAAGAAGCCAAAGATCTATGACAATGCATTCCTGTGGCCGAAGATCTGGCAGGGGAACAAGGGCCAGATTAAGAACCCGGACGTGATCAAGAAGGGACAGGTCTTGACCATTCCAGCGAAGGGAGATTTGACGAAAGAAGAGAAATCAGCTGCGCGATCATACTGGAGCAAGAAGACTGCTGCAGCGGTACCATCCGCTCCGGCGAAGAAATAAAAGGGAGAACTGACTCCGAAGATTGTTGATCATCCAAGAGTATATTTATCGACACGCCCTCACCGCACGAAGTGCGGAAGCGAGGGCGTTTCGTTTTTTCTGAAGCATCTAATATAAGGAGGCGTGTCGAATTGGCTGAACGGAAAGTTCAATTAGCAGGCGTCGATGCTGTGCAGTTGCTCGGTTTCAATGATGCAAATCTCCAACTCATCGAAGATCGGTTTGGCGCGACGATCACGGTGCGAGGAGACCAGCTCACCGTTCGAGGTCCGGAAAGCGATACGAACAAGATTGAGAAGATCTTCAAGGAGCTCATCTATATACTCAACAAGAATGGGAATCTTGCCCCGAATGACGTCGACACGGTCATCGATCTGGTCACGGTGAACGGTTCATCACCGGAGACCCCGGGGGAGGTTGCGTCGGAAGACTCCGACTACGCGATCCTCTACACAAAGATCGGCATCATCAAGCCCCGTACGCCGGGACAGAAGAACTACGTTCAACTTATTCGCCGCAACGATATCGTCTTTGGGATCGGACCCGCCGGTACCGGAAAAACCTATCTGGCGGTGGCCATGGCAGTCGCAGCGCTGAAGAACAGGGATGTCACAAAGGTCGTTCTCGCTCGACCGGCAGTCGAAGCGGGGGAGAACCTCGGGTTTCTGCCGGGGGACATGCAGGAGAAGGTAGATCCGTATCTTCGTCCTCTGTATGATGCGCTCGATGATATGCTTTCAGCCGAAAAAATGAAGAGCTACATGGAAAAACGGATCATCGAGATAGTTCCGTTGGCATACATGCGTGGCCGAACTCTCCACAATGCTTTTGTTATCCTCGATGAAGCGCAAAATGCCACAGCGATTCAAATGAAAATGTTTCTGACCCGTTTGGGAGCTCACTCCAGGGCGGTGATCACAGGGGATATCACGCAAATTGACCTTCCCAATTCGACCGTATCAGGGTTGGTGCAGGTTCAGGAAATCCTGAAGGCGATTCAAGGCGTGGGCTTTGCGTACTTCGATCGCAACGACGTGGTTCGTCACAGATTGGTGAAGGATATCATCGACGCATATGATAAGTTCAAGGCGGGGAGCAACGGCGGCACGAAGAGGTCCGAGCTGGAATCAGTTTCCAAATCGTTGAAGTAGCTTCAGCGGGAGTTCCGCTTTTTCTCAAGTTTTTTTCCTGCGTTCCAGATCGCATCCATTTCCTCGAGTGTCGAGTGCTCGAGTTTCTTCCCCCGTTTGCGGATCTCATCTTCGATTCGTTGAAACCGCTTTGAGAACTTCCGTGTTGATTTGTTCAGTGCACTTTCGGGATTGACCTTGAGAAACCGTCCATAGTTGACGAGGGCGAAGAGAAGGTCGCCGAATTCTTCCTCGAGGTGTTCGTGTGAGCGTTTCGACTCCGCTTCATGGAGTTCGTCGATTTCTTCCACCACCTTCGCCCAGACGTCCTCCTTTCGTTTCCAATCAAATCCGACTTTCGATGCCTTCTCCTGAAGTCTGTGCGCCCGAAGGAGTGAGGGCATTTTCCTGGGGACGCCATCCATGAGAGAGGTACGCCCTTCGGAAAGTTTGATCTTCTCCCAATTATTCTTCACATCGTCTGAAGATCTGACTTTGGTGTCTCCGAACACGTGTGGGTGACGGCGGATGAGTTTTGCGCTCGATTCGGAAACAACTTCGTTGATCGTGAACGCAGATTCCTCCTCGGCGATCACGGAGTGCAGGACTACGTGGAGGAGAAGGTCCCCGAGCTCCATTTTCAATTCATCGAGGTTATGGTGGTCGATGGCCTCGACAACTTCGTATGCCTCCTCAATGAGACTATGGCGGATCGATTGGTGGGTCTGTTCCCGGTCCCAAGGGCATTCCTTCCGAAGTCTTCGAACGACGGCAATATATTCGGAAATAAGCGATTCGATACTCTTCTGCTTTTTCTTCAATGGCTTCTCCTTCTTGCCGCTGAATCTTAAGGAAAAGGGGGTGGATAATCAATGTACCATCGATATCCAAGGGAGAGATCAACCTCGTCCGACTCGGCAGGCGCAATCATACCTGGTTGAAGAGAAAAGAGCCGTTGTTTTTTTGGGGCTTTCTGCTTACCTTTTACATCGGATGTGGGGCTGTAGTCCCAGAGTTGCCCACGAAAGTAGTGAGTGGCTGCAACTTTGAGGATCCCGTCGAAGACGGGACTCAGTTTGGGCCCAGAGCGTCGTCAAATCATACTTGGGGCTGTAGCTCAGCTTGGGAGAGCGC
Organism: Ignavibacteriales bacterium; assembly: GCA_026390585.1. Classification (GTDB taxonomy): domain Bacteria; phylum Bacteroidota; class Ignavibacteria; order UBA10030; family UBA10030; genus UBA9647. The sequence goes on from JAPLFP010000335.1 coordinate 8,375, forward strand.
TTCGTTCGCAACGAAGAGGTCGTCGGTTCGAGCCCGATCAGCTCCACGACTGAAGATGTAGGTCAGTTGACCGGGAGAGCGTCCCGTCACGTTGTTCGTGACGGGAAGGTCGTCGGTTCGAGCCCGATCAGCTCCACAAGCTAGTTAATTGGTGAATGGTTAATTAGTTAACTGGAGACAGCGATTCACTTGAATCAGGTTTCCAATTAACCAATTACCTACTCACTAATTAACCAGATCTTAACACTTTCGGAGCATCTCATTTGTTTTTTCTTCGAGTCTTGAGGTCAAGTCCTGTGCAACAAGGCGTTGCTCAACCCCGCCAGGTCCGGAAGGAAGCAACGGTCGGCAAAGAGTTTTGTGTGACACAGGGGTGCTTGACCTCATTTTATTTGCTATGGTCGGGGGAACCGACCGCATGAGAACGTACAGCCCGCCTCGTTGGCTTTTCGCCTCCATCCGAAGGGTGAATAGAAACCAGGCCCCATAATCCATGGTACTTATTCCTTTCCTACTTCTCACTTTCATCGTCACCACCAGTCTTGCACTTGTGTGGACAGTGCCCAGTCGCGCTCTTGGAGCGGACAGGGAGGCCTTGCCGTCTGTTTTCAGCCGGTGGGCCGACCCAACTTCTTCATTTCGGGCGCAACGGTATGGTCGATCTGGACGGTTGCAAACAAGATTTTTTCCCTGCGGTTGTTCGCCGCGCCAAATGGGACTTCGTTCATCGTCGCCTGTTCCGGAGCATCTAGTTTCCATTGAGTGTAGTCTGAGGTGGATAGAGCTCCTTTATGAAAAAAGAAATTGTCATCAATTCCACGGCGAACGAACATCGTATCGCCATTCTTGAAGACGGCAAACTTGCCGAGCTTTTCGTTGAGACCCCCGGGAAAGAACGCATGGTGGGGGATATCTATCTTGGCAAAATCGCCAAGGTGATGCCCGGTATCCGCGCTGCGTTCATCGACATCGGCCTTCAGCAAGACGCATT
>JAPLFP010000219.1 GCA_026390585.1 Ignavibacteriales bacterium
CTGACAAAGGGTTTGTAGCTCTCTAACACAATAGAGATGTCTACTAATAAAAGCCTTCTTGAATGATCAACCGTTCTCAAGGGAGTCCATTCAAAAAAAAGAACACGAGGCTTGACTCCTTACATAAAAGCCCGCGAGCGTACTTTCGTTGCCAGCCTCAAGTAGATTCTTTCTCCGACTTCCTGCCTACATTTTCAGGGACTCCAGTAACTTGTATATCAGCACTCCAGGCCAAATTATGGCTTTGAGGATACCAAGCACCCCACCCCAGAACGAGGTTGCATGCTGGATGAAATAAACCAGTGCGCCGATAAATGCCATACCATAGACAGCGCTTGAAGTACCGTTATCTCTCATTCCTTTCCACCCACGATGATCATGCGTGTATGCATCTTTGTCATTAGTCATTTTGTCCTCCTTGTTAAGCTGAGAGCTCAAGACGCCAATCTTAGCCCGCGAGCGTCGGTTTGCGGCTTGTTATGCGTTCGTGGCCGCCACCTATTAATCGCTTGGATTTACATTGGCGATCGTCTTGCCCCAGTGATCATTTCGCTTGTTAATAAAAAGTGGAAGCGAAGAAATCTGCTGATCATCCAGAATGAAGACCAGCGTGTACAACCCAAATGTTGCAAATGGCAAATCCGCTTGCGGAATGGCTAGGAGCGCTGTTCCTGTGCGCTCGTCTAATTGCACAATGTCTATGTATCCTTCGACTCGCGAGACTTCTTTCCCGTCCGGATTATGGAGGAGGAGCCTGAATGAATGTTTGCCACCTCCGAATGTGTCGTCCTGAGGCGAAGAGCTAGGAAGCACAACGGGTGCTTATAAGGCATCATTGGGGGATGAAGAATATCGAATGCGTTCACTCAGTTACTATTGAGCAAAACCATGTCCGTGATTGACTCATTGTTGGCTTCTCGCAACTGTGAACGGGATCACCTCGGATCCGACTGAAGGACTTCAAATTGCACAGTGTTCCCTGTTTGTCTCATCCTCATCACCTTGACGACTTTTTTTTCAATATCATAGAGTGAGCGAACTGGAATGCTTTTTGGGTATGCTTCCCGAATCGCCTCTTCTTTGGTTTGCGCAAGTATCTCGAGTGTATAGCCAGCCTCCAGTTTGAATTTCACGAAGAACCAGTCTCCCTCGTTCGCTTTGCTTTCTCCCATAAATCACCTTCAAATACTCCGGTTAAAATGGACTCGTCGGAATCCCGCAGAGGAAAGGTTCATTAAGATGTAAATAGTGCGGTAATCCTCCTTCAATGGAACGGATTAATTGTCCAGTTTCTCGTAATAGTCTAAAGTGTTGCAATAGCACGGTTGTAGGTTCAAGTCGGATCCCCGATGCATACACTACAGAAGAATCGCGTTGACAGAGATTCGGCAGGATTTGTTGTTTGAAGTGACCGCCGCTTTTGAAACGGCGGCCACTTGTGGAGAACAAGGGGTGGACTGCGTCTTGCTATGACATTTTGTTGCGAAGGAAGGCAGTTACTGCTGAGGAAACAAGCCAAAAGCCTCCGCCGATTCCTGCCCCAACATATTCAGCCGGACCACCACCCACGAACAGCTTCACTATCGCAAGAGCCAGACCAAGCAAACCACCGATGAACAGAACCCAGGTCGTGATATCCATCAAAGTCTTCATAGCTATAGCCCTCCTCAAAACTAGTTTTTAGTTATGCTGGGATCTTAAAACCCGACCCAAGCTGACCTTAAATTTCGCTGCTGTCAATCTCAACTCCCTCTATGAGCTCTCACTTCTTTTTTGCAGCCTTCATCTTTTCCACTAGCTCAGCAGATGACTGGCCCGTGGTCGCAAAGGCTCCTTCGCCCTGAACGATCTTCCACACATTATTTTCCTTCTCGAAAGTCATCGCAAAGCGGATCAGCGCGTGCGAGCTTTGACCAGCCATAACAAGATCTCCAGGTACCTCATAAACTGCAGAGGCCAAATCCCCCATACTCGCCACTTGAATTGACAAATTCCGAGTAGTGCCGAGCTTCGCCGACCCGACTAGCTCAGAATCAGCCTTGAACTCTTTCTGAACGTCTGATGTGTTTTTTAACACTTCTGCTGAATCTGTCCCGAAGAACATCAACTCGCCCTTGGAAAAGAGATTCGCAATGCCTGCGACGTCTTTTGCTTCATATGCACGGTGAAACTTGGCGATCTGGTCCTCCACGGCTTTCTTCTCAGTGGCGATCTGCTCGTTGGTCAGCTTCTGTGGCCCGCAGCCTGCAATAAGGACAATCGAAAACAGAACAAGAATGATGTGTCTCATGGCTACCTCCAGGCGAAAAGTGGAATATCGGGATGAATAGCGGAGGCCCTGCCCGTGTCATCCACGCAGGTAGAGTCTGCTACTTGAATGTTCAACATTGCGCTTGTTGAACATCGAAGATGCACGTAAGCCTTTCTTCCTAGTAGCCGATTAGAAATTGGGCGTGAGTCGAACTAGGAAAGGCTTTGGATGGCAGGAGGTCAATCATCCACCTCCTTTCGGTTGTGTGGATCAACGGCGCCTTGTCGGTATTTGATCGTCTGGCGCTCGGGATTGCGCGGGGCGATGGAGTTTTGTGGCGGTCAAGTCTGTATGTGTCGAAGGATGCTGCGGCTCGGCGAGAAAGCGCTTTTTTCTGCGGCTGACTTACAAAACCCTCTTCCATCAAAAATCTATTCAGGATTTTAGCAAAAAGCAAGTAGCTGCTTCACCAAGCTGTAACCGTGTACAACCCATTACCAGAATCGTTATAACTATCGGTATGCTAGACAGCTGTGAGAGCTGTCGAACGTCCTAGGGATGCTTCCAGGTGCCTTTGTAATTAAGCGCTAACGCCCTCGGATTTTTCCCGAACCGGAGTCTCCTTAGTCCAAGCTGTCTCCCCTTCCCCCGGTACCTCAATAGCCAGAAATCGACTTCCTCTGTCTTGAAAATGTATCGTGGACCGGATCTCAAGAGACGGTGGTAGTAAGGAAGCCTCCTGTTGAGGATGAGCCAATAGACATGCCGGAGACAACATCCCAGATATCCACACAGCTCTCTCGACGACATGCAAACCTTTCGGGGCTGCGCAGCGACTCAACCCAGCCTATTCGCACGAAAACTGGAAGGTTCCGGAGTACTTCGATAGCTCCCGTAGCATCCCGGCTGACAGCATCCTTTCAATTCAGAAGTCGGAATACAACCTTGGCGGAACGCTCTTGCTCGTAGGGGGTGGAGTCGTCGAGGGAGTAGTGGTTTTGTTTGGGCTGGCTTTCGGGAGCTTGTTACGAATTGATTGACTTCTTGCCGGACTTGCATGAATTGATTTTCAGGCAACGACGCCGTATGTTCACATTCGGGGAGCGCTCGTTCGGAAGTTCTCCAGATCCCCATACAAGATGCAAGGCATGGAGAAGAGCGCGCGTGTCACCTGTGGGGAGTCCTTCCAAACGATCACACGCTCCAAACAAAAGAACATTCATGCGTACATTCAACGTGAAGTTGCCCATCACTGACGGACACTCACAGAACGGGGCACCCATGTGCCAGGAGGAACGCTGATGGCAATAGAGCTGAAAGAGGTAAATACGTTGAATGAACTGAAACAGTTTGTGTCGTTCCAGTATTCGCTGTATCGTGACAATACATATTGGGTGCCTCCCCTTCGTACCGACGAAATGCTGTCCCTTCGAAAGGAAAAGAATCCCGCATTCGATTTCTGCGAAGCAAAATATTGGCTGGCCTACAAAGACGGAAAGATCGTCGGTCGGATTGCAGGGATCATCAACAAGAAATACAATCAGAAATGGAATGAGAAAGCAGCGCGCTTCGGTTGGCTCGATTTTATCGATGATCCTGAGATATCCTCGGCTCTGCTGAACGCCGTGGAACGATGGGCGCGAGACAATGGGTTGAGCCGCGTGCATGGTCCCCTGGGCTTCACAGACATGGATGGTGAAGGAACGCTCGTCGAAGGTTTCGATGAGGTGAGCACCCTAGGTGCAATCTACAACTTTCCATATTACCCTGGACATATCGAACGTGCAGGATATTCAAAAGACACCGATTGGGTTGAATTTGAAGTCACCATGGGTCAGGGGATTCCTGAAAAGGTCGAGCGGTTGGCTCACATTGCGCTGGAACGAAACAAGCTTACCGTCCTGAAAGCTGACAAAGCGAAAGACATTCTCCCGTACGCGCGGGACATTTTCCATGTGCTCAATGAAGCGTACAGAGATTTGTATGGATTTGTCGAACTATCGGACAAACAGATCGACATGTATGTGAAGCAGTATTTCGGTTTCATCATTGCGGAGTATGTACCGGTCGTCCTGGATGCGCACAACAAAGTTGTGGCATTTGGGATTGCTATGCCTTCCTTGTCCGGAGCACTGCAGAAATGCAATGGCCGTCTTTTCCCGTTCGGATTTGTCCGCGTCTTGAGAGCGATGAAGAACAATCGGAGGGTGGATCTTTATCTTACTGCAGTGCGTCCCGATATGCAGAACAAGGGAGTCAATGCAATCCTGATCCACGAAACGAACAAGGCGTTCATAAAGAACAAGATCGAAAAAGTCGAGACAAACAGAGAACTGGAAGCAAATGCGAAAGTCCAGGCACAATGGAGGTTCTACGAAACGCGGCAGCACAAAAGAAGAAGATGCTACACGAAGGAATTGACAGGCTCAACCAATAAATAAGGAAACGAGACGTTAGACCAGATCCTTCGAATCGACCAATCCTTCGACCCTTCGGGATTCCTCAGGGTCGAATCCTGAGCATGTCGAAGGATTCGACTCGCGGAGTCTACCCCGCTAAAAGCGGGGCTCGCTCAGGACGTCGATCCTCAGGATGACGATTGAGAAACGCCACGTTAAATCAGATCCTTCGTCCCGAGAAACAAAAACGGGACTCAGGATGACGACTGAGAAGCGTCGTCACTTCATCAACACCATTTTCTTCGATTCCACAAACGCCCCAGCCTGAATCCGACAATAGTACACGCCGCTCGGGAGCGATGACGCATCCCAGTGAACTCGGTACACGCCGGCTGGACGCACCTCGTCGACAAGCGTTGCTACTTCCCTGCCAAGAACATCAAACACTTTTAATGAAATAAACTCGAAACTTGAAACTCGAAACTCAATAGTCGTCGCTGGGTTAAACGGGTTTGGATAATTCTGACCAAGAACAGATCCAACCGGCACCTTTGACGTCATCAGCACATCCGTGGCGAGATTCTGCGTGCGGCTCCACCGGACGGCATCAAACGCCAAAATCTGTCCTGCGTTTGAGCTTTGATCGCCCAGCCTGACTGACCCTCCGCTCGCTTTTGTGAATGAATACGACCCGAGAGAAACCCACGCATCTCCATTCTGGCTCTGATTAATCGACTTCGTGACACTCCCTCCACTGTAAACAATCTGATATCGCGCGTCAGTTGCGTTGCCGATGGATGGAATGTATGCGGAAACTTCGTACACCCCATCCGCCGGAAGGAACGGCGTCCATGTCGCTGAGCAGGTGTCTACGGTGCTGGCGTTCCTGGTGTATGCGTACCAAGCATGTCCCTGGTTGCCAACGTTCTTGTCTTTCCACAGCGTCATGGATGCGGGCAGTGCCGTCTGCATGGCAAATCCTCTGGCAAACTGCAAATCGTCGATGACAGTATCGCTCAAGACGGGCGAATCGTATCTCGTTGCGATGCACCATTCAACACTCACAAGATTCTGAAATCCATTGTTGTACCCCGGCCAATCGTAGCTCACATTCTTTCCGAAGTAGTTCTTGTATCCCCGATTCTTGTCCCCCCAGCAATCATTGAAGATGAATGTATGAGGCTCGGCTCCAATTCCATGCGCAAGCACGAGGTGCCCGGCCGATGTCAACATGACGCACAACGTGAATGGATGACCCGACGTAACTTCCGCAAAGGCAACGCCGTATGGCGTCGCGTCCGTTTGCACCGCGGTCATGCCATGATATGTGTAGTAGTTTGCCATCCGGGTATATGGATGATTGGAACCATTCCACATAAAACCATAACCGCCCCAGGCGGCTTTGCCGTTTGGGTCATTTGCTCTCTGGAGATACTGCACCTCTTTGAATTGATACTGGGTGCTGACATAGTTTCCCCAGTTGTTGTAGTGAATCGTCGGCGTAGAGCAATACGTAGGCCACGGCGGGAGAATCTTATAGTACGCAAGCAGCATAATCGCTGCGGTCGGCGCGCAGGCCGCATCACCGTTGAACCAGTCGGGCGTATCGTACGCTTGATGAACATACGGAATATCAAGCTGCGACGTCGCCTGGGCAGCTGATGCCCGGAAGATCGGCTTAATGCTGAACTCTTTTGGCCCTGGGAGCTCGATTTCTTTTCGTGAGGTCACTTTCTGAAGCCTGATAGCGTTTCCATCGACAGCAACGGCCCCGATGGTTCGGCGCGAATAGGTATGAAACAGGATTTCACTGTCACCATTGATGAACGACGGATCCATCTCCATCACGTCGGGTGTCGAGGTGAGTCGTTGCTGCACGGAGCCATCGAAGCTGGCGATGTACAGATCGGCGTCGACTAACCGAGGGCCCTGGAATTCTTTCCGGTAGAAGACGACTTGACGTGAGTCCGACGACCACGACGGCCGGTTCCCCTTTCCCAGATCATACGTGCGCTTTACTTCAAGATCGTACACTCTCATCAGACCACTGAGACTTGAATACAGAATTTTAGCCCCGTCAGGAGACCATTGGGCGTGGAAGTAGCCGAGTTTCCCGTCGCTGATGAGAGAGCGCTGAGCAGTCTCAGATGTCAGGAGCCACAGCTGATCATCATTGTCATTGTAGACAACGGAGTTGCCATCCGGCGAAAGGGGTGCGAGGTTGGCGTATGTCCCGATCGGGTACGATAGTTCCTTGATTCCGTCGATTACGATGAGCTGCTCGCCGCGCGTGAATGCGATTCGCCCGCCACGGGAAAAACTGACTTGACCAACTTGGCGAGCAGGCGCGCTGAGGGCTTTGATTGTTCTCGTAGAAAGATCGTACACGGCCGGAATCTGATTTCCATCTTCGTCCACGAGCTTCAGGCCAACGAATTGACCATCAAATGAAATCGTATAGTAGCTCCCGCATCCGGGTGAGGAGAGAAGTTCCTCCAGTGAGCCATTCTTTACAAGATAGACCGACGAAGAGTAGTTGTTCGTACAGACGGTGCCGAATGGAGTGTTATGAGGATTCGTGAAGTACCCGACCTCCTCGCGAGGATCCTGGGCACTGAGTCCGAGCGGAAGCACGAGGAGAGTCAAAACCAAGTATTTGAGGATTTTCGAAGTCACTTCGTTTCAGTCCAATGTACCCGTGAAACAGACATGTAGAGCAAGTTCGATTGTAAGAACCTACGAAGATAGACCATCAGGTTCAATCGCATCTGTCGCGCTGTAAGCGCGCGCTTACGGTTGACACGCCATGGACCTTTCCAAACAAATGTTTGCCCACGCTGGCACCTATCTTGTCGATCTGAACTGAAACTAATCAGGAGAATGTCGGGTTGTAGACTCGGGTCCTCCTGCTGCCACATAGTTCCCATGTTGGGCACACAATACGCTGAGAATCCATTGAAAAGTGGCATATTTGCTTCTGTCAAGCAACATTCCCACTTATGACAATAGCAGAGCTTTCTCCCACTGCCACTAGACCGAAAGCATAACGATGACAAAGACTGAAGACATTCCAGTGACCTCTTCAAAGTTCGAGGTCATCAAGAGCATGGAGGGATTCGTTGCAGAGAATCTCGGTACGCTCCTAAAGCCAGTGGAAGAGAGCTGGCAGCCCACCGATTTTCTTCCCGATCTCGCAAGGAACGATTGGGCTGAACAAGTGAGAGAGTTCCGACAACAGGCACGAGATCTGCCTGATGAAGTTCTTGTCGTCCTTGTCGGAGACATGATAACAGAGGAGGCGCTGCCGACGTACCAGACGTGGCTCAACAGGCTCCAGGGTGTCAGAGACCCGACGGGTTCCAGCGACAAGCCGTGGGCGCGGTGGAGCCGGGGCTGGACTGCAGAGGAAAACCGGCACGGGGATTTGCTTAACAAATACCTCTATCTCACTGGCCGCGTTAATATGCGGTCAATCGAGACCACGATTCACCACCTCATCAACAATGGCTTCAACCCGCAGACTGAGGATGATCCATATCTCGGCTTTGTGTACACGTCGTTTCAGGAGTATGCAACGAAGGTCTCACACCGCAATGTCGGCGTGCTGGCAAAGCGCGCAGGAGAAGATCGGTTGCACAAGATCTGCGGATTGATCGCCGGGGACGAGGCCCGGCACGAGAAGGCTTACAAACTTTTCATGTCAAAAATCTTCGCACTCGACCCGGCAGGAGCCGTGCTGGCTTTCGCAAAAATGATGAGGTCCAAAATAGCCATGCCGGCGATGTTGATGGACGACGGGAAGACAAGAAACCTCTATGCGAAGTTTTCTCTCGTTGCCCAGAAGGCTGGAGTCTACACGACGAAAGACTACGCCGAGATCATTGCGGCGCTCGTTCATGAATGGCAGATCGAGCGGATGGGCTCGCTCACGGATGCGGCTGCCAGAGCGCAGGATTACCTGTGCGGACTCGCCGCGCGCTATCGCAAGCTCGCTGAGCGTGTCAGTTTTTCCGGCTCGGAAAAATTCAGCTGGATTTATGACAGGGAAATTGAGCTCGTCCGCGGTGTTTAGGCAGACGGGCGAAGAACCCATAGCGAAGGAATGCCTTCACAGCAAATGCACGATCGAGCAAAACATCCATCCACCAATAACGAGAGGATGTCATGAATAAGAAAATCTTGTTTGGATCTATCGCAGTGTTTATCGCGATTGATGTCCTCAATTTTCTCATTCACGGGGTCATGTTGTCCGCCACCTACCAATCTCTCAGCAGCCTCTGGCGCCCCGACATGATGTCCAAGATGTGGATTACGCACGTGAACACTGCGATAAGCGCATTCTTCTTCACGTTTGTTTTCTCAAAAGGGTATGAGGGGAAGGGGGTCGCTGAGGGAGTGCGGTACGGATTCTATATCGGATTCTGGTTGAGCGCATTGATGGCATACGGAACCTATATGATGATTGCGATTCCTTACCCGCTCGCCGTACAGTGGTTCATTTACGGGTTGATTCAGTACGTAGTGGCTGGCGTTGTCCTTGCGCTGGTGTTTGCAGCACAGACAAAGGGTGGACAGAAAGCCTAGGGGTGCTCGAACAGCGGTAATCTGCGCTTCAGACCCCAGCCGAAAAGCTGGGGTTTGTTGTTTATGGAGGGATTTGCCAACCGACTCGATGCTTTTTTCTGCTTTTTTCCTACTCCCCTCAATGTCCTGTCACAATTGCCACACCCTCATGAGAACTCGTATAGAGAAAATGGTCAATCAACTGGTGGTTGGGATCGTAAAGAAATACTTCATCGCCGGAGTTGCCAAGATTCATGGGCATCCCATGCCTCCGAATCGTCGCCGACTGATTCGCATTGATCGTCCCCATCGATACCAGTGACCAGACTTTTCCACTTTTGTTCTGCAGATACCAATTCGCCATGGGGATCGGAGAAGTTCCTTTGTTCTGCAGGGTGACTTCTTCGAGTTGCCTGTCATCACCGACCGGATTCGGAACCAGGCTCGCGATGACAAGCCGCGGACCAGGTGCAGTCCAACCTTTGATAGGGATTGTGTGGCTCTTGTCCCGGTATGCCACGACGTACTTGCCGGAAGTGAGATCGACTGTCAGCGTGATCGTCCCATTCGAACCGACTGTCGCGAGATCGGCAATGAAGTCATCCGCTAGATTTCCGCCCGCTCCACCCTTCAGGTACTTGTTCGTCTGGAAGACGAGGGGTTTCGGGTTCATGGACGCGAACTCATCGAGCGTTTTCTGCCTTGGATGCTGATACGTAGCATTGTTACCATTAGAGATGATAATGACATTCGGCCGAAAGTCCTGCAGCATGGCCGGCAACGAACTTGTCTCCGACCCGTGGTGATCGGTGTGGTAGACGTCAACATCAGTGACCAGATCCCTGTCCGCTATCTTCTTCTCGGTGGTATTGGCCATATCCCCGCCGATGAAGTATCGAAATGCCCCGAATTGGATGAGAAGACCAATGCTCATGTCGTTCTCGTCCACACCGGGAGCCGGTTTCTCTTCTCCCAGGACGACACCTCCAGAAGCGATGCAGGTCACCGCCATGCTGGGATCGAGCGGTACGGTTTCTCCCCGCATAAGATGTTTCGCGTTGTGACCCACCAGGTTCTCATATTCTTTGTATGCGGGCTCATTCAGTTTTGCAGGCGTCAGAAATTCTTTATCTCCGCGATCGTACGCCGAACTGATCGTCGTGCCGCCGTTGACGAGGCTTGGCATTCCGCCAAAATGATCCTCATGATAGTGTGTGTTGACAAAAAAGTCGATTTGGCATATGCCGCATTTTTGCATGATGCTCTTGATTCGTGCTCCGTGCCCAGTCTTGCCGCAATCGACAAGCAGGCTCTTGCCCCCGGGCGATATGAAAAGCGTCGCGGCTCCTTGCTCGACGTCGATATGGTATATGCGGAGTGTCTGGCCGGATGCCGAACTGAGCAATACAAACAGAACGGCGATGAGCGCAAACTGAAAGGCTCTCATCAATCTTCCGGAAATTCGATACAGGTGGGGCACCGAATTCTTCCTTTCTTTCATAGCAAAGCAGTAAGGATGGCGCCGCGTTGCACTCATCCGGACGGTTTGTTCAACCTCGCGGCCGCCATCAACGCCTCCGTCGATCCGCTGGAACCAGGTTGACCGGCAAGCCATTCCTTTTTCCTGAGATGCGAATCCATGAACGTCTGCGCATTCGGATTTGTCTCCAGGTCAGCATCGCTAAGAACCTCCAGCAACACGTTTACGGTTGCCCGAAGAGGGTTCAGCTGGACGTCGAACATGGTTTCATGAATTTCTAGCTGCGTGAACTTGATGGGAATGACGCGCTGGCTCCCCCATACGAAGAGCGTGAACGGTTTCGCCCTTACCGTACCCCCGGGAGCAGCGTTCGACACATTTCCGGCAGCATTGGCGGAGGTCTGAAGGAGCATTTCCAAAGCCGCAAGCGCCGGGTGAATCCCAAACTCCGCTGTCGTCGGGTCGCCCCGTTCGAGTGCATCGGTCGCGTCAAACTCGAGCGTGAATCTGATCACCTCCTTCCGCTGGTTGACTGAATCAACTGGGAGGGCTGTGCGTTCGAGCGTCTCCGGATTGAACTGAAAAGCGACGACCGGACCCATCAGCGCATTCGAACCGAAATGGATGAAGCCACCTTTCACAATTCCTGGATTGGGCATGATTATCTTTCGCTCATTTCAAGTCTCTTTTTGCTCACCCACAGAATCGTCTCGTTCCCACCCTTCATTCTCCAGTTTGATACTTTGGATCGCCACAGCATTGGCATTTGCATCAAGTTCAGGAAGAGCAGTGTATTCGGAAACCCAGCACCGGTACACTTTGTACGCGATGACCTTCTGGCCTGCCTCGTTGAGCATTTCAATCGTGATGTCCTTGCGGAAGTTCTTTAGAGACATTTGCCCACCGTGGTTGAACGCCAGATTCGCCCAATTCTCAAAATCGGGATCATGGGTCACTCCTCTCTCAAGAGTGATCGGAGCGTACTCTGTTCTTCCTGGTGATTTTCTGCTGACGCTCGGATCTCCCCCCTCGCGATGCTGAATGACTTCGGTCTTTCTCAGTAACGGACTCATCTTCGACACTCCCGCCACATACCTTCCATCCCATTTGATCTTGAACTTGAAGTTCTTGTAGGGATCGACTCGACTTGGATTGATAACGAATTGGGGCATAGTTTCCTCCATACAATGAATTGTTTTACCGTGAGCACTCCATGGACATCACAACTGAAACGGAACTTCCAAATTCTTTTCTCCGCGTTCTCGGCGGTTCGATTTCAACCGCGGTCGACCGTGGGTGATAGTGTTATCGTGGGTGGATTCTAAGAGATTGTTCACACGAAGATCTTTGCCGTTCATTGACCCGCTTGAGAGGTTCGAGATCACCTCAACCGAACGAAGGAGATCGAACTCGGCGAGACGCGCCAAGACACCGATGTGAAAGAAGGACACGCGAAAGCCTCCATCGGAGAGGACGAGCCCCAACTTGTTTCTCGTTCGCACAGAGACCTCCATGGAGTCGTGGACGATGGGCCGTTTCGTTGGGAAGTCTGTTTTTTCCGGATGGCTGAAGAAAGCTGAAGCGAGCTGGCAAGTTCCCGTTGGATGTCGCGGCAATGAGCTGAAGGCGGGGAAGTTCGGCTTGTGGCTGCTCGCAGAGAGTTGCGACGACGAAATATGGACTTTCTCTCACCCAATGTCAAGCGGAGGAGCGACGGCGCCACAAGGGTAAGGAATTCAAAAACTTAAGAGGGTCATGTGGTCGCAGGAAGGTAACGCAAGGAAATTTCGGAGATCGAGGCTTGAGGTTCTTCAGAGAGCAGGACTTGTGTTCCTGGTTCAGAGCGGGAAGACTTCCGAATCCTATTGGAAATCGCCGGAGTACGACCACCCGCTGAGTCGCCCGAAACTGTCAATCGTCACCATGACAGTATTCGAGGTGCTCTGGGCAGAGACTGCCGTGAACGCGATCGAGTTCGGACTCGATGTCGCGCTGTAGGTGGCGTTTTCATTCGTCCTCATTTTGGTCGGAATGACGAAAGACGAGTAGTCACCTTGTCCGCCACCCATGGATGTGGGGCGAATACGGTACTGATAGGCCTGAGCGGCAAGGTTGTTCAGATCGTTGATGATAGCGTCACGATTTGACTGGATGCTTTGAGCTGTGAACAAGCTCAAGCCAACAGCAATGGCGATGCCGACGATGATGACGCCTAGGATGATGAGGAGAAGCTGTTGCTGACCCACTGTGTGACCTCCTTCCCAGTTTCATTCTCGCACGGGGCTCACTACATATCTTGCGCAAAGGGCGTGCCATGCAAGACTATGAGCAAAACGGGCCGATTCTCAATCATGCCACTGGTTCGTTTGTATCAAAGTGATTTTTGCGCTTCGGATTGAGAATCTGTAGCAGATTGAGACGGATAGAAGAATCGTATACTGCGGCGGCATTTCATGCAATATGAAACAGCTGACGGAAGGAGATCAATTCGTTCTCGGTGCGGGTCGGAAACAGAGTGATTTCGCAGACGTCCCATTTGAAAGTTGCCGGGAGATTTCCAGACAGAAAGTTGACGGGTGCTAGCAGCCCTCCTTCTTCTTCTTTGTTGGGGCAGCCTTGGACTGAGCACCAGCTGGAGCCTCGAGTTTTGGCATGGCAAGCTTCGGTGTCGCTGCATCCGTTGTTCCGCCCGACTGAGGAGCGCCACCAAAGAACTTGCTCACTTCCTTTGTCTTCGCGAATTCCACTACCTGTGCCGGCGTTAGGTTCTCAGGAATGTGAGGGAAGAGAATTTGGTCCTTCCATTCCTCCAGTCCGCCGCGCAAGATGTACACTCCCTTGAATCCTTTTGCTGCAAGGAGCATCCAGGCTTGGGCTGAGTGAATGCCCCCGTCAGAATAGAGGATGATCTTCTCATTGTGTTGAAGGTTTGATTGATCGAGGCCGCTCAGAGGAACATTCTCTGCAGATGGAACATGATATTCCGCAAAATCCTTCTCATTGCGCAGATCGATGAGTCGAAAATCCGACTTCCCTTGAATGATCCAGTCTGCCAACGTTTGGACGCTGACATGATCGACCTCTTTCTCAACAATCAATGCCAACTCCTTCGCATTCACCGTTGCTTCTGAGCCATGGTACGGACTTCCCGCAAACAGTGCGAGGAAACCGAGAACAAATGCGAAGAGGCCAAGTTTCTTGTTCAACGAGAGGTTTGCATAGAAGTCTTTCATAGCGCGGCTCCTGCTTTCTTTGAAGCCATTTTTCTCTCAACCCATTCGGCACCGACAAATCCACCGAGCGCCATCAGAACGACCAGGAACACAAGAAGGCCGTACGGCAGACCCGTAATTTGCGGCAGTGTGATTTGTCCCATCGGCGTGGAAACGTAGAAATTGCTCACGAGTGGAAATACTTCCCCGAACACCAGAATGCCGAACATGGTGCCACCGAGGTACACCATCGCATCAATGCGTCCTGTCGATACCGCCACACAGGATGTCCCTGGGCAATAACCTCCAATGACAAATCCGAAGCCGAGCAACAATCCGCCAACCACTTGCGGCAGGAGAAACGTTGGAGTCAGATAGACAAGGGAAAGATCGAGGAAACCGATCACCGACAGATAGTAGAGGCCGACCATGGCTGTGATGATGGCGGTGAACATGACTTTGAAGACTGTAAGGTCAGTGAAATAGAACTGGGCGGCCAGTTTCTTTGCGCTGTTGAACCCTCCACGCTCGAGGAAGAATCCAAAGCCAATGCCAGTGATGAAAGCGACCACAAGGCTGACATCGTCACCAAAAAGGCCATATTTGAAGAAGGGTGCCATCATTGCCATTGTCTCCTTACGAAATACGCCATTGCATACGCGCCGCCGAACACCATCATCATAAACGCCCAACTGCCGACATTGAAAAGCGCTCCACCGGTGAGAGCCTGACCGCTCGTGCAACCCCTTGCGAGCTTCGCGCCGATCCCCATCAGGCCACCCCCAGCAAAAGCAAAGAGGAGCCGGCCGCGCGTAGAAATGTTAGGTCCTTTCTCAACGACTTTTGTGACACGATGAGCAAGCGATCCAGAGATGAACCCACCCACGAAGACGCCGAGGACCTCAAATACAAGCCAGTCTTTCAGCGGGCTCTTCGTTCCGTCGCCAATATACTCTGAGTAGAATTCATTGTGCGCCACGTGGTCTGGCGCTATAGACTGTACGCCGACCGTTACGAGCGATGAGAATGCTCCGGATGCTCCCAAGCCTCGCCCCATAACGACAAACGATGCGAGCAAAACGAGACCCAGGCCTATACCGGCAACATATGGGTTCCAGTATGGCTGTGGGTGTCTTTCGCCTTGTGTTGACATGCCATTCTCCTTTATCGAATCCATCCTGAGGTCCAATGGCTCTCCTGCCCTGCGAAGACGATAACAAAACGCAGAATGAGGCCCCCAGCGATGACAAGCATCGGAGCCACCGGGGAGTGCTTGATCTTGTGGTTTACCGCGAGCAGTTGGATCGAAAGGGGAATCACCACACCCATCCCGATGACAAACACCCAAAAATACGCCGCATACGATCCATCGAGAAGCAGCCGAATGGCCTGAATATGTACACGCGACGATGTGAGCAATCCACTGATGAACCCTCCGAAAACAAAAAGCTCAAGAGTGAGAAATGCGTTGTCAGCCTTGGCCAACAGCTCCCGTTCATATGTGTCGTCCGTGATCAGGTGAACAAACGCCGCGGCAGAGGACAATCCGGAAACGAGAAAAAGCATCCACAACATGGCACTGTTCCAGAGCGGACGCGCTCCAAGGGAGCTGAGGAGAACGCCGGTGTACATTCCCAGGAGTGTCCCCATCAACATGTTCGCAATCCCGATGTTCTTGATGAGCAGAGGGTGCTTATTAATGAACGCAGACAGCCGGTCGAACGGGGGGATGACGTTCTGAAAACGCACCGGTATCCGAATCAACGTGTTCAGCAGAAGTACGGGATAGATGATGACGAGAATCCAGGCACCCCACGACATAGGTGATGCAATCTTGAAGGTGGTGTACAATCGCCAGACAAAGAGCTTGTGCTCGAGATCAAGGAACAACGCAAGCATGCCTGCACTCAGAAGGATCAGGCTGATCTGCGGCAAATAGAAGCATGAGAAGACATTCTTTTTGTACTGGCCCTTCAGGACAAGATAGCCGGAGATGACCATGATCCCGGCAACCAGTCCACCGAGAAAGAGGTAGACAGGAATTTGCCAACCCCAGATATGCAGCACGGGATCGATGAGTTCATTGTGACGCGTTGTCGTCAGTTCCTGGATCATGTGCTCACACAAGATAGAGGATACATGGTTTCGTTCCGGCTTCGGGCATCAGCGCGTGGTGGTTGCGCGACTGCAACAACCTGGTGACTTCGCTGTTCGGATCCTCCAGATCCCCGAACGACATGCATCGTGTTGGGCAAACGGAGACGCATGCAGGATCGAGTCCCTTCTCAACACGGTGGATGCAGAACGTGCACTTGTCGGCATAGCCGTCGGAATGAATGAACCGCGCATCGTACGGACAAGAGGCTATACACGCCTTGCAACCGATACACACGTTGTGCGTGATCAGTACGACACCGCCGAGATCGTGGACGTGACTCGCGCCGGTGGGACAGCAATAGACACATGGCGGATTGTTGCAGTGATTGCACCTCTCCGATCGGATCTCCATATGAAGCGACGGATACTTCCCCTGGACCTCATATTCAATCCAGTCGCGATTAAACCCTTCGGGTACACCGTTCTCGGTCTTGCACGCCACGACGCAATCCATGCACCCGACACACTTCGCACTATCAATGACCATCCCAAATCTAGCCATGGCTGGCCTCCGCCTCGATGGTCACGAAGTTGACGTTCATGCCGGTCCCCCCCATCAGCGGGTCGGTAACGTAGCGTGTCAGGAGTTGCGCGTCGCTTGCTCCTTTCTGAAATGCGTATTTGAGACCGCGGGAATTGTGTCCAAAACCATGCACCATGTAAACACAGTCCGGCCGGATACGTTCGGTCGCTTTCACCTTCACCTTGTTGCTGAGGATGTCATCCTGATTCTTGAGACGGATGTAGTCGCCGGTCTTCAGCTCCATACGCCGGGCCACGTCAGCGTTGATCCACACTTCATTCTCAGCCGTCATATCCATGAGGATATGATTCGACTGGGTCCGGCTGAAGGAATGAACGGGCGAACGGCCATACAGGAGCCGGAAGGAACCTGGCGGACCAGGAGACGGACGATTGTATTTTGGCACCGGGTCAAACCCGGCTTTGGCGAGTTGAAGTGAATAGAATTCGATTTTCCCTGATGGCGTTGAAAACTCTGCCGGAACGCCCTCATCGAAATAGTTTGGCTGCTTACTCCCTTGAAGGATGCCCTTCTTCTTCAGTTCATCGAAACTCAAACCTGCTGCAGTGAGACGATGATTGATGTATTCCTCAATGTCTTTCCACGGATAGAAAGCTCCAAGGCCGAGTTTCTCGGCGAGTTTCTTTGCCATCCACCAGTTCGGCTTCTGTTCATGCGGGGACTCGACAACCGGCTGTCGCAGAGCAACAAACGGATCCCGGAACCACTCCACATTGATGTCGTCATATCGTTCAAGATAGACCGATTCCGGAAGGACAACATCGGCCCAGCCGGCAATCTCACTGGGTATGACATCGACAACGACGAGGAGGTCGAGGTTCTGGATCGCCTTTATCGTCTCGGCCTCATTGGGGAGAGCGTGAATCAGATTGGTCGCATAGACGAACCACCCTTTGACGGGATATGGCTTGCCGCTGATCGTTGCGTCCCGAATTCCGGTGGTTATTGCCTCGTGTGCAAACGGATATTTGTTATCCGGATTATCGACGTTTACCTTTTGCGGTTTTGGATACGCTGGATATGGGTAACCCGGGACGTCCATACTCACCGGATAGAAGAACCCTCCTTTGCGGCCCCAGCTGCCAAGCAATGCATTCAATAAAGCGATGGCACGACTCCGTTGTGCATCGTCCCCGTACCATGTTACGTGACGACCTGGATGAACGAGCGTCGCAGGGCGGTAGCGTGCCATTTCACGCGCAGTTAATCGGATAAGCTCCGGCTCGATGCCGGTCTCCGGATAGGCCCACTCCGGAGTGTACAGGGTAAGTTCCACGGCGAACTGTTCAAATCCGAAACCGTATTTCTGCACGTAGTCCTTGTCGTACAAACCTTCCCTGACGATAACGTTCATCCACGCGAGAAGCAGTGCCAGGTCGGTGCCGGGCTTGATGGGGAGATAGAATTTCGCTTTGCTGGCAGCAACTGAAAATCGCGGGTCGACAACGATGATTGAAGCCCCATTCCCGACTGCTTCAGCGAACTCCTGAACCTGCGAATTGTGCATGTTCTCGCCGAGATGACTTCCGATGAGAACGATACACCCAGAGTTTTTGATGTCTGTGCGCTCCGGCGAGCTGACGTCCTCGCCGAACGTGAGTCGAAAACCGACGTCTCGCGGTCCGCGGCACTGCGCAAACGATGGGGCAGCGATGTTGGGAGTTCCGAACGCTTTCAACGTGTGCTTGAAGAAATTCCCGCCGATGCCGTGGGCAAAGAGAGCGACAGCCTCAGGTCCATACTGTTCCTTGATCTTCTGCAGTTTGTCTGCAATATGCGTGAACGCTTCATCCCACGTGACCTCAACCCACTCTTCCCTTCCCCGTTCGTTCCTGCGTATCAGGGGTGACTTGAGACGGTCTGGATCGTAGTGAGCGCCAACGCCTCCCGTGCCGCGCGGGCACAGTCTGCCTCGACTCAACGGATCATCAGGATTCCCTTCAATCTTCCACAGCTTGCCGTCGTTGACGTATGCGATGGCGCCGCATTTCCAGAAGCAGATGTCACAATACGTTGGAATCTTCTGGACACCCTTGACTTGCTTGCCCGACTTGTTACCAAGCGCTTCAGCCCCCTTCACGATTGCACTGCCTGCCGCCGCAACACTGATGGTGGCAGCGGAGATCTTGAGGAATTTCCGGCGTGACACTGGGTTCATTTCACCCTCGTGAGGTTCGTTATACTCGCTTTGATCTTGTCACAATCGCTGGACAGTCTGTATACTTCACACGATCGGCAGTCAAGCTTCGTGCACGCGTTGTGTTGGTGATCATATGTCCAGCACGGCTGTGCATGGCCGGCATAAGCTGGGCATTTTTTCCGGTGCGATTTGGAGCAGTGTGCAATGTCCCAGCATGGGATCATCGAATAAATTTTGCGGATTCCGGCGATGCTGATTTTCTCTTCGTTAATGGCGCGGCGAATGCACTTCAGCCGCTCAATATCCGACTGCGAGTAGAGCCGATGCGTGGATGCGGCCTTGTGGGAGATCATCAGTCCCTCGCGTTCGTACATACGCAACGTGAAGACCGAGATACCGAGGATTCGGGCTACTGTACCGATGGAGTACATCGGGGTGTCGGCGTCAGTCGGGGTACGGAGTTCGTATCTCATATGTGACATTTATACATGTCAAATAATATGCCATTCACGAATACAGTATTTATTAAGGAAATGAGGTGTCCGGCCGGCGAACTTCTCGCACATTGGAATCAGAAATTGGAAAAATCGAAAACGTGGGAATTGTCAGAAATGAAACCGCCCGACCAACAGGCTGGGCGGTTTTGATTTCAAAGGTCGTACGCCAGTTCAGCAGAAGGAATGGACCGGTCAAGTTCAGAAATTACTGAGCCGGTAGGTAAATGTCAGCAAGAAATACTGATGAAGGTTGTTTGTTTGCTGTACCTCGAGATAGGAGTCCGTGACAGTCTGCGTGATATTCTTGTTTTGATTCAGCACATCAAACGCCTGCAGCGAGAGTTCACCGGCATTGTCCTTTAGGAATTTCTCTGCGAGCGTGATATTCCAAAGTGTGTAACTCTGGTTATATCCTACATCAGTTCTCTTATAGAGTTGATTGCGCGCGTCGGTCCGAATCGTCAATCCCCCCAGAATGTCCAGTTGAAACGGATACTTGCCGTGTGGGAGAAGTACGTGTTGTCGCTGCTCGCCTGAATGCTGTTCTTCAGCGAGTTGAAATTCGCCGTGTAGGACACCGTGAAATCAAGATCCTTGCTGATGTTGCTGGCGACACCAAAGCCCTCGGAAAATGTCGTGGTATTCGCCGTATTTGTAGCGCCGTTGATGAGCGATGGGGTCTGATTAAACGTCAAGCCTGAGTTGAAATTGAGGTTGGATGAGATGAAGGTAAACGGGAAGCTGTAGGTTCCCATTGCCCGCAGAGTATTTTGGTTGCCGAGATTCAGCGGTCTCGTCAGCTGCGACCCCTGCTTCAGAATGACTCCCCCTTCGATAAGCGTGTCCTTTTGGGCCAGGAGCAGCGAGTTTGCGACATAGTCCTCTGTGATTCCTCCAGACACCATGAAAAAGAAACTCTCCATGCTCACGAGATTTGTCGTCGTATAGCGAGCTGTCAGCGAATGCGTGTAGTTCTGCTTCAAATCAGGATTGCCAGCGCTCAGGAGAAGTGGATTCGTGTTGTCGATGGTGTTTTCCAACTGACCGATCGGAGGAGGGCTCGTCGCAGTCCGATACAAGATTTGGATGTTATTGGTCCTCGTGACTCCGATATGGAGTGTCGCCGTCGGCAGGACATTGGAAAACGTTTTATCAGTCGTGATGCTGGTCGGGAATGTTCGATCGGATGACAAGGACGCGGTTTGGTATCCGACGCCGAAGTTCATGTCATAGCCGTCACCGCGATACTGATAGCCCAATCCCCCGCGTTGCGTGAGATACCCGCTCTCAACCTCATTCGTCGTCGGCAGGTCAGGTATGTCGTACAAACCGGTGAGAACATTGTAGTTGAACGATCGCTTGTTCGTTGAGTTGTCGGTCTTCGAGATCGAATAGTTGATCTGGAAAAGGCCGGATACCGTGATCGGTTCCGTGTAGGCAACAGTCGCAGAAAGCGAATAGCCCTTGGTCGACGTGTTCGCCAACTGATTGAGAGAATCTGCTTGTGTCGTCTGACCGAGGTAATACAAATCCTGCGACTGCAAGTATCGATCGCTCTTCCGGTCATTCATATTTGCGTTCGCCTGAATGGAAATGCTGCGCCCGGGAATGTCGAACTTGTGCCGGTAGGTGATTGCATTCGATGATGTATAGCCGTCGACAGTTGTCCTGTTCGTCGTGCCTGATTGGCTCAGTGAGACATTCTGCAACCACCAGGTGAGTCCGGTGAGATTACTGTTCGTCGCGTTCGACTGAAGGCTCAAACGCGGTATGAAGATGATCTCGTTTGTCGAATCGATGGCATAGTCGAACCTCATGTTGAGCCTGTGATTGAAGTTCTTTCCGTCGCTCACGCTGTTCTGACGATAGTACTGGCTCGCATCCGGAGAGAGAAAATACTGCCTGTCGGTCAGATCGTCGCGCTGATTATCGGAGAGGTTGAAGAAGTAATTCGCTTCGACATTCAGGCCAGTCCACCACGAGTCCGTCAGTTGCCCTCCAAGTGCGTGGGTCGTGCTAATGCCATTTTGCTGGCCGATGGAGAAATTGCTCATTTGCTGAGCTGCCTGAGCAGGCAGTGCTCCTGCGAAGCCCCTTCCTCCGCCTCCTCCACCTCCGGGACCTCCACCGGTACGCATTCCACCACCACCGCCGCCACCAGCCCTCATCCCACCCCCCATTCCTCCTGCGAAACCTCCTCCACCAGCTCCACCTCCCATCGCACCGAGAAAATCCTGCATCGAGAAATTCTGCTGGTTGATGTCGTTGCTCTGTCCTAAAACGGTGACGCGCCGCCCTCCCTGGAAAATATTGACATTGGCGGCCGCCTGATATTTGCCCCCATCACCATACCCGGCGACGATTCTTCCGAATTGACCTCTTCTTCTATCCTGTCTCGTGATGATATTGATGGTTTTTGTGGTTTGGCCGTCATTGAACCCGGTCAGCTCTGATTGGTCGCTCAGTTTGTCATAAACCTGTATTTTGTCGATGACTTCTGCCGGGAGGTTTCGCAGCGCAATCATGGGATCGTCGCCGAAGAACCTCTTTCCATCCACAAAGACCTGCGTGATCTCCTCCCCCTGCGCTTTTACCGTGTTGTTCTCAACAGTTACCCCAGGCAGTCTGGAAACCAGGTCCTCTGCCGACGCATCGACATTCAGCTTGAATGCTTTCGAATTGAATTGAAGAGTATCCCCAACCTGAACGACTGGTGGGACAAGTCCGTTGACCACATACTCACCCATGATGATTGCCCGCTGAGAGAGGTATAGAATTCCCAGATCAAGACCTTTCCCTGTGACGGTGATGTTCCGCTGCATTTCGAGATACCCTACGAACGATACTTTGAGAGCATATTGTCCGTTGTTTAGGTTGGAAAGAGTAAACTTGCCGTCGTTGTTGGTGGCGCCATAGTGCTTTTGCGTCGTGTCCTTCGAATTGACAAGAGTGATATTGGCGCCTACGAGGGGGGTGCGCGTCGTCCTGTCCATAACAGTCGCTGTCACTTGTGCCTGCTGACTTCGAACAGGTGACATGACGACGGCGGTTGCGAAAATCAGGAAGAAGAATCTTTTCATGGTGACAGGGTTGACTCGAATTTGACCACGCCGGCAAATGAAATCGAAATTCATGAGAAAGAACGTTGGTACATCCTGAAAGTTTCTCGCTTTTGATGTATATTGCGTTTGATCGTTCGTCCATATTCCCCAGACACCTCCTTGAAGAAGACAATACTTCTGATTTCTTGCCTACTCATAGCTCTGATCCCTGTGAACGGACAGAACATGACCACGAAAAAAACTGAATATGTGGCTGGCGGCGTCATCCGAACAGACCGGACCCAGAAGGTAATCCATCTTGTATTCACAGGGCACGAATTCGCCGACGGAGGTGAATTCATCAGGAGTGTCCTGAAGAAGCACTCTATCCAGGCCTCGTTCTTTCTCACGGGGGACTTCTATCGGAACCCAGAGTTCGCCGACCTGCTTTCGGCGTTGAAGAAAGAGGGGCACTATCTGGGAGCGCACTCCGACAAACATCTTCTCTATTGCAGCTGGGAGAAGCGCGACTCGTTGCTCGTCACCAAAGAGGCATTTTACCGCGACGTGCTCGACAATTACGCGGCCATGGAGCGTTTCGGCGTCAAGCGTGCGGATGCACGATACTTTCTTCCTGCATTTGAATGGTACAATGATACCATATCCGCCTGGACGAAGGAGCTGGGATTCGTGCTCGTCAATTTCACCCCCGGCACATACTCCAACGCTGATTGGACGCATCCGGAGCTCGGGAATCAGTATCTGAGCTCCGATATGATCTACGCCAGAATTCTCCGGTTCGAACAGTCACGCCCTGGCGGTCTCAACGGGTTCCTGCTTCTGACGCACATCGGCACTGACCCTCGGCGGAAAGACAAATTCTACAACAGGCTCGATGAACTCGTGATGACCCTGAAAAACAAGGGATACCGATTTGCGCTTCTGAGTGAATCCATCGATTGATTTCTCGTCCAGCGAAATGACACCACACAAGATTCGTTACGGTATTATCGGATATGGACTTTTTGCCGAACGTGCAATCGCACCGGCGATCCAGGCCTCTGCCAATTCTGTCCTCGTCGCAGTGCAGAAACGATCGCTCGAAGTTGCGCGCGAAAAAGCCTCCGCTCTTTCCCTCCGACTCGCGTTCGACTCGGTGCAAGCGCTTGCGACATCCACCGAGGTCGATGCGGTCTTCATTGCTTCTGCCAATTGTGCCCACCATGATGAGGTGATCGCGGTGGCAAGAGCGGGGAAACACATCCTCGTCGAAAAGCCGATGGCAATGAACACCCCCGAAGCAGAGCGCATGGTGGCAGAGTGCGAGCGGAATCAAGTCAAGCTTATGATCGGTCAGGTCGTTCGGTTTTCGCCACTGGTGAACCATGTGCGCGAGCTCGTGAAGTCAGGAGCTCTCGGAAGGATTGTCTCGGCCCGAGCAGATTACTCTTACGATGCAAGATTATCGCGCCGGAGCTGGCTGCTCGATCGCACAGTAGCCGGAGGCGGAGCTGTTTTCGATGTGGGCGTTCATTGCCTGGACACGCTGCGATTTGTTCTCCATGACGAGGTTGAATCTGTGCAATCGATGCTCACTCCTCCTCCCACGCCCTCAGCAACGGAGCGCTCTGCGATCATCAACCTTCGCTTTTCGAATGGCACACTTGGTTCGATCGCATGTTCGTTTGAGGGACCATTGCGACACGCCCTTCTCGAAGTCGTAGGTACCGAAGGTCTCGCCTACGCTTACGATTTCACAGGAACCGATCAATCAACCACACTCCATATCGAAAAAAGACCTGGCACTGCAGCCCCTGAAACCGAGTCATTGAGCATTCGCATTCCCAATCTTTATGTTGAGGAGGTCTCCGCTTTCTCGCGCTGTATCATTGAGAACACGACGTCACCAATTCCTGGAATCGAAGGCATAGAAAACCAAAAAGTGCTCGATTTGGCAATGAAGGGCGGAGGACGAATTTCTCAGGTGTGACAAAGGACGAGTCCCTGCAACATTTGACTGCGAAGCGCCGTAGTTCTGCAGAGGAGGGAGACTCGAACTATGAAACGACTCTATCGTTCCAATACTCATAAAGTGATCGGTGGCGTTGCCGGAGGTCTCGGCGACTACCTGGATATTGACCCGGTTCTCATTCGCATCGCTTTTGTTGTTGCCCTTTTTTTCGGAGGAGTAGGACTCCTCGCATATATCATCGCCTGGATCATCATTCCTGAACAACCAAGGGAAAGCCCTATGTCAACTCCAATCGACCCCCAACAATCGACCATTCCTCCGCAGCCGCAACCTCCCCAACCACCGATGCCCGAGCACAGGCACGGCCATGGGAGTATCGTTGGCGGGCTGGTGCTTCTCGTGATCGGTTTTCTTTTTCTGGCAGAGAATTTCCTCCCCGACTTTCATTTCGGAGACTGGTGGCCACTCATTCTTGTAGCGATCGGCGTGGGACTGCTGTATAGAGCCGTCCGATCAAATCAATCTTGACTGGAGGATGCCATGAAGAATATGAGCGCCCTTTTTTGGGGCATTTTTTTCCTCGTCATCGGTGGCCTGTTTCTTCTGAGCAATCTCAGCATCTTTGACGTCAACTGGGATACGATCTGGCGACTCTGGCCGCTGATTTTGATATTCTGGGGACTCACCATCGTTGTTGGAAAACAGCGCCCACCAGCGTGGGCCGTTGTGCTGATGATCCTGCTGATTGTGTTCATGGTGATCGCGGCATTTACGACGGCGTGGTTCAATCGGGATTTTGATGTTTCGTGGAACGGATCGCGCGAGCTGAACAAACAGACATTTGAAGAGCCCTATGCACCCACGACGGAACACGCGACGTTTCGTCTCCAGTCAGGCGCAGGGAAATTCTACATTCGCGATACGACGAACCAGCTCATCAGGGCAACAACCGAAGTCAGTTTCGGAAAGTACGCCCTGAGCAGGGACCAGTCAGACAATAATGCCTATGTGACTCTCGATTTTGAAGGCCGATCGCGCCACATCAATTTCGGAGGAATGCGAAACCGCGCAGAGGTGCAATTGAATGTGAAGCCGACGTGGGACATCACCGTGGAGGTGGGGGCCGCTACCACCAATTTTGATCTGAGTCCCTACAAAGTGGACCAACTGAGGGTCAGCGCTGGAGCGTCTTCAATGAAGTTTCGCCTCGGAGATCGATCGGAAGAAACACGCGTGAAGATCGAAACTGGAGCTTCGTCAACGACCGTCGAGGTGCCTCAGTCCGTAGGATGCGAATTGAGGCTGGCGACGACACTCTCCGGAAAAAAGGTAAGCGGTTTCGAAAAGATCAGCAGCAATCGGTACCAGACACCAGATTTCGATTCTGCCAAAAAGAAAATCTACATTGATGTTCAGGCCGGGGTTTCTCAGATACGCGTCAACCGCTATTGACGACTGCAAAGCAGGGGCTGGCTCGGACGAGTCAGCCCCTCTTCCTTCCGCTACCTCACACTCGTGACCGCCGCCACTCTTCGGGATGTTTTGAGTCTTTGCTTAATCTCTGAAGAAGTTCTAACCAAGCAATAGTTTTGCCCGTGAGTACACTTCGTCGGGTTGGATATCGAGCATGCACTTGAAGTGCTTCTCCGGACATTCGCTCCTACCGATGTGCGAACAAGGACGGCAGCCTAGTCCCGAGTTCTCCAGAACGACTGCTCCAGGATCATAAGGGAAGAAACCAAATTCCTTGACGGTCGAGCCAAAGATCGCGATGATCTTCCGATGCATTGCCGTCGCGATATGCATCAGACCGGTATCGTTTGTAATAACGACATCACAATATTCCATTGCGGCGGCGGTCTCCAGAAGCCCCAATTGTCCACACAAGCTTGAAGCCTTCCCTGAGCTCGTCTGGTTGTTGATATCCCAGCAAATTTGGCTACAGGTGGTCTCATCCTCCGGGCCGCCGAACAGAAGAATTTTCGAGTCCGCTTTCTGAGCACACGCAGCACCAACACGAGCAAACCGCTCCGGAGGCCAGCGCTTGGTGAAATGACGCGCACCGGGACAGAGTCCGATCACCTTTTCGAACTGGTCGAGCTTCAACGCTGCAATTTTCCCCGACACCCTGAAGAGCGTTTCATCAGGAATGTGAATTTCCAATCCCCTCCCGTCATTTGTGACCCCCAGGTCCTTGACAGCTTCAATATATCGTTCGGCGACCGGAGCGATCTCTTTGTAGACGTTTTTCTTGAAATTTACCAGCATAGAGCGCTGCATCACGCGCTTGTTCACGACGGTGACTTGAGGACCGTGCAGGCTTCTGAGGTACTTGCTCCGCAGGCTGTCATGGATATCCACAATCAGGCCGTAGCGCTCATTTCTTATTTTCTTCTTTAACGTCCTCAGGCCGTCGAATCCCTCACTGGCGTCGAATTCATAGGTATGGTTGAGGTTTTGATTCGATTTGATAAGTTCCGCATACTCAGCGCGAGTGACATAATCAATCTGACCGTCAGGAAAGCGGGTCCGAAGGACGCGTAGTAATGGCGTCGAGAGCACGATGTCGCCAATGGAACTAAATCGAATGACGAGTGTTTTAGAAGAGGAATCCATCGATGTCAAAATAGCACAAATTCGATGGAGAAACAATGTATGCATCGTGACAGAGAAGAAGGACGAATGGAATTTCCAGCGACACTTGGTGAATTGCGCCGGAGCGGCTACAAGGTTCAAGCGGTGAAGGATGAAATCCGCAACAACTTGATTCGAAAACTTGAAAAACGCGAGCCTTTGTTTCCTGGCATCATCGGATACGGGCAGACAGTCGTTCCGTCCATCGTGAATGCAATTCTCGCCCGGCACGATATTCTTCTCTTGGGCCTTCGCGGTCAGGCGAAATCACGAATCGTACGTCAACTTCCCTCCCTGCTGGACGAATATGTGCCGTTCATCAAGGGTTGCGAGATCAATGACAATCCATTCAAACCAGTCTGCAAGCGATGCAATGATCTGCTGAAGGAACGGGGAGAAGATCTGGAAATTGAGTGGTTGCATCGCGACAGGCGCTTTGGAGAAAAACTTGCGACGCCGGACGTCACGATTGCCGATCTCATCGGCGATGTCGATCCGATCAAAGCTGCGGCTCAACGTCTGCACTATTCGCACGAAGGCGCCATTCACTATGGGATTATCCCTCGGACGAACAGGGGCATCTTCGCGATCAATGAGCTCCCCGATCTCCAGCCGCGCATACAGGTGGGACTCTTCAACATCATGGAAGAAAAGGACATTCAGATTCGGGGTTTCAATATCCGGATCCCGCTTGACCTGATGATCGTGTTCACGGCCAACCCGGAAGACTACACAAACCGCGGCAACCTCATTACACCGCTCAAGGACCGAATCGATTCTCAGATCTTGACACATTATCCAAGGACTATCGAAGACGCAATCAAGATCACTGAGCAGGAGGCGTGGGTCCATCGCGACGGCCAGAATGTGCAGATTCCGTATTATTTTCGCGAGATCATCGAACAGACCGCCTTCGAAGCCAGAAAAAGTGAGTACGTCGATCAGAAGTCAGGAGTCAGTGCGCGCTTCACCATCTCCGCCATGGAGAATCTGGTGAGCAACGCCGAACGACGGGCGATTCTGGTCGGCGATCGTACCATTGTACCGAGGATTTGCGACCTCGCACACGCACTGCCAGGGATGACGGGCAAAGTGGAGTTGGTCTTTGAAGGGGAACAGGAAGGCCCGGCAGAGGTGAGCAAGGCACTTGTGGGAAAGGCAGTGCGAGAGGTTTTTAAGAGATATTTCCCCGACCCGCTCCAGAAGAGGGCGAAACATCAGGGGGAATCGCGCCAATAGGAGGAATCGGAATATG
>JAPLFP010000177.1 GCA_026390585.1 Ignavibacteriales bacterium
CAGTTCAAACCATTCCGAGAGTTCAGCTATCCTGTGCGCACCGTTCTGTACTTGGTAAAAACGGATACAATAGCTCAGAAATTCATGTACATCCATAGAAGCATATGCATTGCCATCTGAAGGGATATAGCCGACCTGGCACTTGATCTTTTTCGTATCTCTGATAACATCCATTCCCATGATCCTTGCACTGCCGCCGGTTGGGAAGATCAGGTTCAGCAATATCCGGATCGTGGTCGATTTGCCAGCTCCGTTGGGTCCTATGAAACCAAAGATCTCTCCTTCCTCGATTTCCAGGTTAACATGTTCAATTCCCTTGGCTTTCCCGTAGAATTTTGAAAGATCTGTGATATCAATAATTGGTGCACTCATGGCAGATTTTTTATTGCGGAGGTTTCCCGAAAAGAAATGATATGGTTACAGTTGGCAAAAGGATAGTTAAGCCGTTGTTCCAATTCAAATATAGTAAAAGTGCAAGTAATTGATGGCATTTTCAGGGGGAATACTCTCTCGACAATGTCTCCCTCCGTGTCCGGAGTACGCATTGTTGCGGTCCATCATGGCAGATTCTTCGTTGGTAACCCAGCTCGACGCCGTAGTGTCAGCAACCCTCCAACACCAGATACCAGGGAAGCGGCATAGATTCCAACTTTTGACTCACCCATGAGAGGACCGTCACCAAATGCGAGGCCTGCAATGAAAAGAGACATGGTGAAGCCAATTCCGCCAAGCCAGGCGACTCCATAAATGTCGCGCCAAGTAACCGATGACGGCAAGGAAGCAATCCTGCTCTTCACCGCAACCCAGGAGAACAGCGTTATTCCGATCTGTTTTCCAAGCACCAATCCGAGGAACAAACCCAGCGGCACTGAATTCGCCATCAATGAACCGAGGCCCACCTCGAATCTCACCCCTGCGTTGGCAAATGCAAACAGGGGCATGATGACGAAAATGACCCACGGATGAAGCGCATGTTCAAACCGCTGTAAGGGCGATTTGAAATCTTCATTGACCTGGCCAAGATCTCGCACAGAGGACTGATCACGCTCTTCCGAATCCGAAGACACATGCCTCGGATTATCTCCTTCAAGGTGTTCGAGTATTGAATGGGACTTCTTCAGAAATCCCAGCTTGTCGAGGTTCGATCGTGCCGGAATCGTCATAGCAAACAGGACACCCGCCACCGTAGCGTGAATTCCAGATCCAAGAAACGCCAGCCATAAGATGACTCCCAACACGGTATACAAAAGGAGATGTCTTACCCCCAGCCAGTTGGCACAAACAAGCAGGATCAGGACAAACCCCGCAATCGCCAGGTGTCCCCAGACGATGCTCGATGCATAGAACAACGCGATCACGATCACAGCTCCGATATCATCAACGATAGCAAAAGCCGTGAGAAATATTTTCAGTTGAATTGGGACTCGCTTTCCGAGCAGTGTGAGAACTCCGAGAGAAAACGCAATGTCCGTCGCCATGGGGATTCCCCACCCCGACACCGCAGGAGTGCCTCTGGTAAACCCGACATAGATCAGGGCCGGCACAGCCATTCCGCCGACTGCCGCGACAACCGGGAGCATCGCCTTCCTGAACGATGACAGCTCGCCAATGAGTATCTCGCGTTTGATCTCCAGACCGACCACAAGAAAGAAGACAGTCATCAAGCCGTCGTTGATCCAATGAAGAAGAGACTTGGAGAAAATGAATGTGCCAAACCCAAACGAAACGGTTGTGTGCCACCATTCTTCGTAGTTGTGCGACCACCGCGAATTCGACCACGCGATCGCTGCAACTGTGAAGGCAAATAAAAGGATCCCGGAGGCTGATTGAAGCTTCAGAAACTCTTGAATCGGATTCGCAACGGCCTGAACAACACGATTTATCTGTCTTACTGTGCGCTCTCGAACCAAGCTACCCCTCCATTTGATATTTGGAGACCGTGAAGTGTTAACTATAGGGCTGATTTCTCGCGAACCTGCAAAATGCATTCTTGCAGGCAGGCACGCCCTTCGGAACAAGAGACCCTTTGGACAACATCCCCTCGTCAACTTGCGTTTTGCTAGCCCTTCAGGTCACGACGATTGTACCACATGAAGAACAGAGTCATGAGGACAGCGAACGGAAGAGCTATTGGCCAGCTGACCTCTGGGCTTTCATGAAAGTAGCTCGTGTATATAAGGCTTGTGAGTATTCCGATAATCAGTGATATCGGAAGAAGAAAGGCAAGTAGTATCAAGACCTTTTTGAGTTTCATAATGAGATCTCCTTCGAATTTCGTGTATTGTTGGGACACCGTTGGA
Source organism: Ignavibacteriales bacterium (assembly GCA_026390585.1). GTDB lineage: Bacteria > Bacteroidota > Ignavibacteria > UBA10030 > UBA10030 > UBA9647. The sequence continues at coordinate 2,301 of JAPLFP010000177.1, forward strand.
CACCTTCTTCTCAGCCGGATTCTGTGCCCGCGAATGACCCAGTGCCAATGAGCCCTGGTCGCCCCGCTCTTTCTGGTACAACGGGGATCGCTTGGTAACACAATTTTGTGTGATTGCAGCGTATGAATGGATGTTCCCGATTTATCATCCGGTCTCTTGACTCAGTCCGGACATGAATCGCAGAATGAGCTGTCACCCGGAAGCCCATTAAGCAACTGGGCACCCGATCGCAGTGGCCTCAAAATGCAAATCAGGAAAAGGCTGGTTTCACAGGGGGAGCGCGAGAGAAAAAGGGTGATACATCCGGGTTTGGACAGATCAACGTGCTGATGGAGACGAGTATGACGTCGTATCGCTCCAGCTGTGGGAATTCCAGAGACGAGACGACCGCTGGTGGAGCAGGAGCTATCTTTGTGACTGCCGGGATGTGCTTGTACTGCGTCCAGCAGAGCGTAGTTGGAAGCGGATGGGTTGGTTTGGTTTGAGCGACCTTCTGAGGACCCTCCCCAAGACCAAGCAGTTGGCTGAACGCGTCAAGATGCGCTGCAGCACCGACAAAAAGATAGCTGACAAGAAGCAGGGTGACGACAATATGTTGGATTCTATTATGCATAAACAAATTCATCTGCCTATACCTTACATATCTCACGAATAATATGCAAGCAGAATCGTGACGGTCGACCGGGGACTACCTGTAGAAAAGTAGGAGATTCAGAGATTCCAGTTTGGAATTAAGAATCTTCTCGGAATTTACCTGATGTGGGGTTTTCTAAATGTAGTTGCAGCGGCAAGAAGAGGACGTACACAACAATTCAAGAACTCTCGGAGGAGCTCATGAGTTGTTCGATGATAAACTCGTTTGCCCCCCCTCCTAGGGGCATCAAACACCCGCTCGTGAAATATGATGGGATCATAGACACGCGCGGTTTCATGCCGACTCCAGGAATTGTTCATGAAGCGGCATCGCTTCATGCCGCCTTGCCAAGTCATTTCCAACCAGAAACACAAAAAGCTGACCCGTTTCCAGATCAGCTTTTCTTTCTGCCTAGCGACCAATCCTAGCTTCAAAATCGGAAATCGACAATCATCAATCGCCAATTTCTTGTTGTACCCCCAACGAGATTCGAACTCGTGTACCGAGCTTGAAAAGCACAGGGGAAGTGAAAAAGACCTAATAGAATCAATTCTGTTTGCAGCTTCGATCCGAAACAACTGTTAGCAGCTGTTAGCAGACAGTCCCATCACTAACACGTGAATTCAGAAACAAGATACAGATATTTGTGTCTTCACGCAATTCATTTGCAAATTGCGCTCCGGTCAAAACGGAAGAGCAACTGCCGATCACTCTATTGTAAGTTCAAGTTTGGTGGTGCACGAACCTCACCGCAGTCACAACCTTCCTTGTTTGAGACGGCGAGGCTCGTCATTGGTCGTAGGATTATTCGATTGTCGATCTCCTGATGCGAAGGGGCATTCAGAAACTGACGGGGAAAATCTACCTGCTCAACCAGTAACTGATCTTCAGCAACAGCACATTGTCTGCAGGCAGTTCAAAGGTGTTACTGAAGTTATCACTGAAAGGTGTGCGATACGTTCCATACTCGCCCTTCCTCGCCTGCGACCAAACAAGGAAGAGAGTACTGCCGGGCAAGTACTCCCAGCGAAGCACGAAGCTCGAATTGAAAGAGAGATCGTTGAAATCAGGCCTCGTAAATCCCTCAAGTGCTTCAAACCTGTCGGAGGCGAGCAGTCTGTGGAACTTCTCGTACTTGCCTTGGGCGAAGAAGATCTGGAAGTACGCTTCGATGGAAAGCTCTGGAGTGAAGACATATGAACCGCGGCCTGTCAGGCTCCACTCTTTGGAGGACCGATCCGCGAACACAGCCACGGTCCTTGGCGACTGAAGAGAATCCGCCGGGGGTTCAAGAATGGTAGCAGCCCACGCAAATTTATTGTGACTAACGCTTCGTTCAAGTGCGAAGGTCAGGTTAATATTGGATGCTGCCTTGACGGCGAGATCAACACCAATCCCGAAATCTCTTCCGGATTGTTCGTCGCTGCCCAAATTGAGATCAAGCCCGGCAACGACGAGCGCGCGTTGATCAGATTTTATCGAAATACTCCCGGTTTGTGTTCCGGGTCGTCTGTAAAGGCCGTTTCCCCGTGTTTCACGGTCATCGTACCGCCCGCGATCGACTTCACCACCCACACCAAGTGTCCAGTAATTCGAGAATGTAATGTCACCGTCCAGGGTGATGACGTTGTTGAGATCTGCGTCGTCAAAATTCCGGCGAATGCGGTACTTCGCACCTATGCTCCAGAATCGTTCCATCGTCCGTACGACGTCATCCCGGTAGCCGATCTGTCCGACCCAATTGTATTCATTCGGACGACGAATAAATCCTATGTCGTTCGTGCTGTATGTATCTCCCTGCCAATCATACGAGACGAGGCCGCGCCAGTGTGGTCCCCCTACCTTCGAAAAAGTAAAATTCGCCCCCGTTCCATCCATGCGATGACCAGATGCGTCGGTCGTGCGCGAGCCACAAAAAAATCCGTCGATCTTGTAAACGTTCTCGAGAAAATTGAGGTCCCAGTCAATTCCAGCCGTCATCGCGGGGAGCCTTTGATCGCGACTCACCGATGTGACGATCATGCCGACATTGGAGTTCGCCAAGACGTCCTGCCGCAGCCGAATGAGGCCATAGTTTGTCAGCGGCTCGACCGTCTCCTCGGTCCGATGACCGTCCGCGTGCACCATCGTGGCAGTTTCCTTGCTGGTGATGGCTTCCAACACACCCACTGAAAGTCCACCCTCCGTCTTTCCAGATATTTTCACCGCTCCAAGAATAGTGGCAAACCGCGGTTGATCGAGAACGTAGCCCCCGGGGGGCGCCTTGATGTCGAGGGCCCGGCCTATACGACGTGAGTAAAAGAGTCCCTCTCCGCCGTATGTAGAAAAAAGAAAAATCTGTGAACCCTCGATGAAGAAGGGTCGCTTCTCCGGATAACGCGTTTCATAAGTCGAGAGATTCAGGACCGCGGGATCGGCTTCCACCTGGCCAAAGTCGGGATTAACCGTCGCATCGATCGTCAGTCCACTGCCCGGTCTGTATTTGAGATCGAAGCCGGCGTTCTTCGTAAATTCCCTGCCGTCTGGATAGCTCAGCGACTTAGGGACAAACCGGCTCGCCCCAACGACATACGGAATGACTTCGAGATTCGCAGGCGCGGGGATGTTTTGGATTCCGACGAGGTGACCAAATCTCGACACGAATCCACTCTCACTCTTTCGGATGAGGGCCCACATCTGCAGTTCATTGTTTCTGGCAATTTGCCTGATAACCTGAAATCCCCAGTCAAGCGATTCCGCAGGCGTGAATCTGAGCACTTTGAATGGGATCTTGACCTCCGCGACCCATCCCTCTCCATCGATTCTCGTCTCCACATCCCAGACGACGTCCCATGATTTATCCTCATCTACTCCGTCGTTGAACTGGATGACGTCGGTTTTGGAGCCTGCTGCGTTGATAGTAAACACGAATGCCGTCTGGTGATCGTGGTACGTGTCGAGCCTCAGCGAGATGACGTCCGCGAATACCTCGTCATCCCGCCTCGCGAGACGGGCGATAATTTTTGACGGATCGTTGTCATGCATCCTGCATCCGAAATAGAGTGCTTCGTCGTCGTAGAGGACGTAGATCTCGGTCGGCATCGTGGCAGGAGCACCTTCGACGGGATCCTGTTGAAGAAACCCCGACGCCGGAACGGCAAGTTTCCATTCCGGCTCGTTCATGATCCCATCGAGCCTTGGTGCGACGGAAGTTCGAACGGCGAAAGCCTTCTTCAGATTTCCCCCACCAGAGGCGGTCAAGGGGAAGAAGCAGAACGCCCACATCATCACCAGGAGGATTATTGATCGACTCATCGGATACGTTGCCATCACATCTTCTCTGATAGAATAAAAAATCCTCCCCGGTTTGAGCCAGGGGGGTTCATTTGAAGCACGCCAACTTCCCAATTTCCCCGTTCTTGAAGCGATAACAAAGGCAATACAGCTCGCTGTGACTTTTCCTATTCGTGCGTCGTTTACCTAATCGTAATCACGCGGTCAAGCGAAAAACCAAACTTTTTCCTCTCTTTTTGCGACCAAATTGTTGACAAACAACTTGGAGTAGAAGGACAATTAGCTTCGTCGCCCCGCCTCCTGACGGTATTACTTCAACATTGGGTCCACTCGTTTGACGAATTGTATCGGAAACCCCCATGGATCCTTCATCATCAAGACATCGTCGCCACCTAGAGTCTTCGTAATATCTTCGACAACAGTTGATTTCGCCGCCAGCAGTACATCCTTCGCCGCTGCCACATCAGGGACCATAGAAGCGAGATGGATTGACATCGGAGTGACTTTCTTGAAATCGATGACTGGATATTTTGCATCTTGGTATAATTCCAGCATCATCTTCCCACCTAAATCCGATACGAAGGTCTTGAACATCGGCGCTCCTCCCTCACGAACAATCTTCATCCCAAGGTTCGTGACGAACCATTTTGCTCTCGCTCTCGAATCCTTGACATTAAGCGCCAGATGCTCCGGACGCACACCTGTGGCCTGAAGCATCGGCTTCACTCTTTGGACGAACTGGATTGAAAGTCCCCATGGATCTCTCAACATGAGTTCCAGATCACCGGACGGAGTCTTCGCGATATCTTCAATCATCGTTGCACCGGCTGCCAGGAGACTTTTTTTCATCGCTGCAAGATCACCCACCATGAATGCCAGGTGGAGTGACATATGATGGATTTTGGGAGACTCCAGGACGGGATAGTCAGCATTCCGAGTCAGCTCAATCATCATATGGTTACCCGAATCTACGATAAACGTCATATAGGTTGGGGGACCACTAGACCTCATCACCTTCATACCCAGATTCTCGACATACCATTTCACACTCGCCTGGGGATCCGGTACATTGAAGGCTACGTGCTCGGGTCGTACGACAAGCGGAGATGACACTTCGTCAATGTTTAATCCGAGTTTCTCGCTAATGCTCTTCATTTTGAATTCATCCTTTCGTTCAGTGATTGGCGTATGAGGTCCGGCGGCGATTCTGCTTACAGCAGGGACGGGACGGTATTGTTGGAGGGCGAAAATCGGAATTGAGACAAGGACGAAAAAAAATGTGAGGGAGAAATGGCCAAGGGCTTTCATTGTATCCTCGTTTCTATTTTTATCATTCCCCGAAGTCCGCCCGGCAGTATGACAGCCAATAGCACCTCGTTTGTGGAGACTTCGGTGCGGGGTTTTACTTCTGGTTCAAAACCTGCAAAGCGGCATCCGGCACCTGTCACTAGGGGCAGAGCACCCCAATCGTCCATCGAACCAACGACTGCTAAGAAGATCCCTTTGTTATTGAGCTATTACATTTCCCTTTGCACTTGACCCTCCGCGTCCGTCTTGATTAGGCAGTCATCAAATCTACTCGGACAATCTCAACCTTTCCGGTGGGAAATCACAAACTTGCGAAGGAGACCAGTTCACCTTGTTGCGGCTTTCTATATTCTCTCATTTCAATTCCGCCGCCCCTTACTACGGCTCTGCCCTTCTCTCCCTGGAGAAGAATGTGTACATCGCGGGTATAACGAAGAGTGTCAACACCAAGGAGAAGAACAGACCTCCAATTACAACGATTCCCATCGAAACACGACTCTTGGCGCTTCCACCGAGTGCGAGAGCTATCGGAAGCGCGCCCAGCATGGTCGCAAGACTGGTCATCAGGATGGGACGAAACCGCGCTGCGGCCGCAAACTTCGCTGCCTCCATCAACTTCATCCCCTTCTCCTTGTTCTGATTGGCAAACTCCACGATAAGAATTCCATTTTTCGTGACTAGGCCGATCAGCATGATGATACCGATCTCACTGAAGATGTTGAGCGTTTTCCCCGTGATCCAAAGTGAGAGCAAAGCTCCTGCGAGTGCCAGAGGGACGGTCAGCATAATCGTGAATGGATCTATGAAGCTCTCGAATTGCGCCGCAAGCACGAGGTAGATCAGCACGAGCGCCATAAGGAAAGCGAAAATGATGTTTGATGAGCTTTCTGAGTAATCGCGCGATGCTCCCGCGAGCGCGGTGGAAAATGATTCATCCAGGACCGATTTTGAAATCCTGTCCATCTCCTTGATTCCGTCACCGATCGTTCTACCCGGGGCGAGGCCGGCAGAGACCGTGGCCGCCTTGAACCGATTAAAATGGTACAATTGAGGCGGGGCACTTTCCTCGTTTACCATCACGAGATTATCCAACTGGACCATCTCTCCCCGATTGTTCCGGACATAGAGGGATCTCAGATCAATGGGCTCGTCGCGATTCTCCCGCTCAACCTGACCGACGACAGAGTACTGGAAACCGTTCATTTCGAAGTAAGCAAAGCGTTGCCCGCTGAATGTAAGCTGCAGTGTCCGTGCCACATCGACCAAAGATACACCGAGACTTCTTGCTCGGTCGCGGTCAATGGAGATATCGATCTCCGGCTTGTTGAATTTCAGGTTCACATCGCAGTTCAGGAACACCGAACGCTTGTTCACCTCGTCGAGGAACTGCGGAAGTACTCGGCGGATCTTTTCAAAATCCTGATTCTGAACCACGTATTGCACAGGAAATCCGCTTCGCATCCCACCTCCGCTCGCCGAGATTGTCTGCTCCTGGGTCACGAAAACACGCGCTTCCGTGATACGGCGAGTCTTCTGCGTCAGGAAATCCGCAATTTCCTGCTGGGAGCGCGTTCGCTCATTCGGAGCTGACAGCATCATCCTCACGTTGCCGGTATTCACTGCGCTGAAACCGGCGGTCACACTCAGACAGATCCGCTTTTCCGGAATTGAATCACCGATGAACCTCACGAGGCGGTCCATGATGCCGTCGGTGTACTCGAAGGACGCGCCTTCAGGGGCAGTCACGGACATACGGACATAACTTCGATCGTCCAGGGGCGCCAATTCCGACTGCAGCGACCTACCGATCAGAAAAATTAGCGCCAGTGCACCGGCAATGATAACACCGGCCACCCAGCGCCGATTCATGAACTGGGCCAGGAGGCTTTCGTACAAAAGGTTCAGCTTTTCAAAGTACCGCTCCGTGATCTCGTAGAAACGAGTGTGCTGGCGTTTCTTCCGGATCATGCGGGCATTCAACATCGGTGTGAGCGAAAGAGACACAAATGCCGAAATGAGCACCGCTCCGGCGATAACCACTCCAAACTCGCGGAACAATCGTCCCACAAATCCCTGGAGGAAGATAATCGGAAGAAACACGGCCGCAAGAGTAATGGATGTCGAGATGACGGCGAAGAAGATCTCCTTTGAGCCGGCAAATGCCGCCTCCATCGGCGACATGCCTTGTTCGACTTTCTTGAAGATATTTTCGGTCACGACGATACCGTCATCGACGACCAGACCCGTCGCAAGAACGATAGCGAGCATCGTCAGAATATTGATCGTGAACCCCATCAGATACATAATAAAAAACGACCCGATCAGTGAAACGGGAATGTCGATCAATGGCCTGATGGCTATGACCCAGTCACGGAAGAAAACGTAGATAATGAAAATGACAAGAAGCACCGCAATGAGGATCGTCTCCTGCACCTCCTTGATGGATTGCTTGATGAACCGCGTGTTATCGATCGCAATTTCCATCTTGTACTCTGAGGGTAGTTCCTTCTTGATCTGCTCAAACCGCTTGTAGAACTCATCTGCAACTTCCACGTAATTGGTTCCCGGTAGCGGGATGACACCGACGCTCACCATCGGAACGCCAGACTGACGCAAGATGAACTCTTCATTCTCTGCCCCGAGGTTGGCGGATCCAACATCGCTGAACCGAACGATATCGTTTCCATCCGATTTCACGATCAGGTTTTTGAAATCTACCTCGGTTCGCAGCCGGCCTTTCGTTTTGACAATAAGCTCGGTCTGGTCACCCGACACCTTCCCGGAAGGAAGGTCGATATTCTCTTTCTCGAGGGCATCCTTGATGTCCAGCGGCGTGAGACTGTATGCCGCGAGCTTCGCCGGGTCCAGCCACATCCGCATTGAGTAACGCTTCTGTCCGCGGATTTGGCACGAACTCACCCCTGGAATTGTTTGGAGGTTTTGCGCTATGACATTCTCAGCAAAATCTCCCACTTCAAGCTGGCTCTTTATGTCGCTTTGAAGGGTTAAGGAAATAATGTCGTCCGTGTTGGCGTCTGCCTTTGTTACAATTGGAGGCGCGTCGATATCCTGAGGAAGCGACCTCGCTGCGGCGGAGACTTTATCGCGAACATCATTCGCCGCGGCTTCCAGGTCAGAATCGAGATTGAATTCAACCGTAATGTTGCTGCTCCCCTGGCTGCTGCTCGACGAGATGTTGCGGATTCCAGCAATGCCGTTGATCGCTTTCTCGAGCGGCTCGGTGATCTGCGATTCCATGACCTCGGCGCTTGCGCCGGAATAACTCGTGCGTACACTAATAATAGGGGGATCGATGGCGGGATATTCACGCACCCCCAAGAAAGTAAAACTGATAATCCCGAACAGGAGGATCATCAGCGACATGACAATCGCCAGCACAGGACGCTTGATACTGACGGAAGCCAGACTCATAGAGATACGCGCTCTTTCATTATCACCACAGAAGGCCCGAAGACGTGCTACCTGACCGACACGTTCACAGGCATGCCTGGACGAAGCTGGAGAATCCCTGTTGTAATGACCGTATCGCCTACGGCCAGCCCTTCAGTGACCTGCACAACAGTCGGCATTCGCACTCCCGTTTTCACGGGCACCGAAACAACAACACCATTCTTAACGAGAAGAACAGTTTGTCCTTTCAGGACGGGGATGATAGCCTGGGTGGGGACTAACAGCGCATTGGTGGTCTGATTCAGGCGGAGCTCGACGCGGACGTAGCCGCCGGGATAGACAGCTTCTGATTTGTTTTCGCACAACGCGCGCAGCTGCAGAGTCCTCGTGGACGGAGCGATCTTGGGCTCTATGGCGTAGACTCGCCCCATGAAGCGCTGTTTCGTTTCGTCACTGCTGAATTGGACAATGTCGCCCACAAACACCTTGCCGACATATTTCTCCGGTATGGCGAAGTCAACCTTGAGAGGATTGATTTTCTGCATGCCTGCAATGCGCGTTGTCGCCGAAACAAAGCCCCCCTCGCTCACAGAGCGCAGTCCAATGATTCCGTCAAACGGAGCCCGGATTTCCCTCTTGCGGATTGCAGCCAGAAGATTATCGTGGTCCGCCTGGAGTGAGCCAACCTGGCTGATTGCAATCTCGTATTGCTCCTTGCTGACATTGTTGCTCTCGAACAGTTTCTTCTGCCGCTCCGCCTGATCCGAGGCAAGCCTAAGCTGTACTTTGACTTTTTTCAGCTGAGCCCGCAGATCATCGTCGTTGATTTTCAGAAGGAGGTCATTCTTCCTCACATGAGCGCCTTCCCTGAACAAAATACTATCGATTCGTCCGTCCGCTTCGGCAGCCAGATCCACAGACTCCGAGGCAAGTACAGTTCCAGACGAGACCACGATATTGTCCAGGTGTTGCGTCGTCACCACGACGCCCCCAACCGTGAAGACTGTCTGCCGGGCTTCCAGTCTTGGCCTGGGCTCCTGGCTGTTTGAGCCACACGACAAAAACACGAGCGAAAAACAGAGAAGTGCACAATTGTTTACAATTTGCCGTGACATTTCCGTAATCGTGAATTCGATTCTGCTTGAGTGAAATCAGCTGTCGTTCAAATGGAACTCAGGCAACTGAAAAGATTCTAGTAAGAGTTTAATGCCCACATAACGCAGTTAAGAATCCCTCCGGCTGACTGGGTACTCTGCCACCATCACGAACGGATTACGACCCACCAGACCAACATGCGTATCCTTCCGGGACGCTTTGGAAATTTCTGCATAACGACCTATCAGGAGATCATTTCCGATTGACAAATGCTGCTTGCGTACCTAGACCTACTAGGAGGAGTAGTTCGCCCCAGGGCATTCGTGACAACTACATCACATCGTTGACCTTGACGGCATCCATGTCATCGAACTCCTGGTTTTCGCCCCCCATTGCCCAAATAAACGAATAATTCTGTGTGCCAACACCAGCGTGAATCGACCAGCTTGGATTCAAAACAGCCTGCCCGTTTCGAATCACAAGGTGACGCGTCTCGTCGGGCTGCCCCATCAAATGGACAACCATCGCGTTGGCATCAATATTAAAGTAGAGATAGACTTCAGATCTGCGCGGGTGTGTATGCGGCGGCATTGTATTCCACACGCTGCCCTCCTCCAACTCTGTCAATCCCATCACCAGCTGGCAACTCTTGATCCCATTCGTATGAATGTATTTGTAGATCGTTCGCTTGTTTGCGTCCTTCTGACTCCCCAATCTCGTGGGTTCGGCATCTGTAAACCTCGCATGCGTCGTGGGGAGATCCTTGTGGGCCGGATAGCTCACAAAGTAGAACATGGCAGGGTTCTCGGCGTTCTTGCTGGCAAATTCAATCTCTTTCGACCCACGGCCGATATAGAGTGCGTCCTTAAACGCCATGGGATACTCCCTCCCGTCGACCTTTATTGACCCTTCTGCACCGATATCGATGACTCCTATTTCACGACGATCGGTGAAATGCTCAGCCGCCATTTCTTTTTTACTGGCAAGAAGTCTCAGCGTGCTCCTGACCGGCACCGCTGAGCCTGTAATCGAACGATCGATGTCAGAATAGACCATCGGCATATCGTCACGTGCAAAAAGTTGATTGATCAGCAATGCCTTTCGAAGGTCTGCTGTCGCCATTCCCCGAAAACCCTCTGGATCGGGTGAAAATCGCATGTCCATTTGGTTTGTCCCCCTTCGTGTCGTTCTTTAAGAGTTATTCATCGGAGATCCCGATCGTGGCCATCCGTTACCGCCTTTGCGCTGCAGCAAGTCTGAATTCAGTTGACAGCCCGACAGATGACACCTGTTACAGAATTATCATTTTTTTCACTCGGGTGTCGAACTTACTTACCGCCTGAGACCTCAAATTAGGAATCAGTCCTTGAGGACGTAACCATCCTTTTCCTTCGCAAACACCCACTTGTACGAGCCGGATGAAGTGTTTACACTGACTTCAATCTCATTGGAGTTTGATTGAATGAGCTTTGCCGTCTTTACGATCTCTTCGGCTTCCTTCGGATCGTTGACAGGCAAGACCAGTGTTACAATGATAGAAGTACTCGATTTGGCCGTTGTGACCGTTTCAAAGTAAGGGGTCCAAGTGAGCGGCGATTCTTCTCTCACGGCCTGTACCGGGAGTGCATTTTCGATGATCTTGAAGCTGTTCTCAAGAACCAAGGGGATCAGCGCCATGGTGTGCCGTTGCGCGGACATAAGAACATGGTCCTTTAGCAGCTTGTAGTTCGCGCCGACAACAGGAGATGAAGGGGCGCGTGGCTCCCGGGCTGTCGTTGTACGAGATTGTGTCGGAGCCTGGGCAG